>NZ_DBGB01000042.1:0-485710 GCF_002295765.1 Sphingobacterium sp. UBA865
CCCAAACTTTCGGTATGATCCCAAACAACTGTTTATCAGTAAACTAAGAAAGCAATAATTTTAAAAAACTAGAAACAAAAAAAAGCTTAGCATTCGGTCGGGCGACCTGCTAAGCTTTTATAAATACCTCTTTGTAAGAGGCAATCAACCTAAACCTAGGACAAAGATAGTGCTTCAAATGATATAAACAAAAATTTTGTTATATTTTTTTTCAACTCCCATAAATTTGTTTTAGCATAGCAATCACAAAAGGAATAGTAAGTGTACAATGTACACTACAATCTTTTTGCATTTTTCAACAAGCTTTTTTTTTGGTAGCTTCGCTCAGCGCCTCCCAACCACAGTATTTAACTCGTGCATTATTTAAATTTACTATGTAATAAGGGAGCACTCCTTTGCTTCGTTTTATCAAGCACTCTTATTCTTTACAGGTTCAATTGGATGCATAAACAGGGTCCGAAATGATGGATTGCCCTTTTTAAAGATCCTTTTAACAATCGCTATAACGATCCTGCTAGTTTGAACATCAAGTCCAGTTTCAACTAGCATACGCCTGACTTATCGCGACAGTATTTGTGCGACCTTAACAATCATATTTCATTTTTTTATTTAGTAACTTTGGAAACAATCAAAAATAAAATAACATGTTTACTGGAATCATAGAAACCTTAGGAAAAATAGAAAATATCGAACAGGAGAAAAGTAATATCCATTTTTACGTCAGTTCTGCTATTTCCAATGAACTTAAAATAGACCAAAGCGTTAGTCATAATGGCGTTTGTCTTACTGTAGTAGGATTAAACAATGATCTCCATAAAGTGACAGCAATTGACGAAACCCTACAGAAGACAAATCTGGCTCAGTTAAAGGTGGGCGATCTGATCAATCTGGAACGCTGTACTTTGGCAGGCGGAAGATTTGATGGACATATCGTTCAGGGACATGTAGATCAGACTGCGCGTTGTATCCAAAAGAAAGATGAAAATGGTAGTTTTATTTTCACCTTTCAATATGATGTTTCCAAACAAAATATCACCGTAGAAAAAGGATCCATTACCGTAAATGGTATTAGCTTGACAGTAGTCGATTCTAAAGACGATCAGTTCTCCGTTGCCATCATTCCATATACGTTAGAGCATACCAACTTGCAGCAGGTTGAAGTGGGGAGCACAGTCAACTTGGAGTTTGATATCATCGGGAAATATGTCACGAAGATAATGGCTTTGCGCGCTTAAAAAATTCACTGTTCTTCCTTGGGTTTAAAGGTAATCCAAGGAAGTTCATCCTTACACGCTTTATTTCGGGTCCTAACTGTCTACTTGATTTATTCCAAATAGTGCCCCTGACGGATCAGTAATGCGCGATATTTATTGAATACACTCGATTTGGAAACAAAGCCCATATATTTATTTTCGTCCCCTAAAACCGGAAGTATCCACGTATCGTCCTTATTCATTTTAGCCATCACGATTTCCATGTTTTCGTTGATCCCAACGGTATCATTTGGCTTCTGCGCTAATTTCTCAAAGGTGGTATCTCCCCCATCCACTTCGCCCAATAAGACTGAAAATAGAAACTCACTATAAAGAAGTCCCATAAATTTGCCCTCATAATCAACCACGGGAAAGATATTGCGTTTACTATGGATGATGTCTGTTTGTCGACCTTTTGGTGTTTCGTCAGGGCGTAAGATCACAAAATTAGTTTCCAATACATATTTAATCCGCATCATACTTAACACGGATCGATCCTTATCTTCATAAGAAATCAGATCGCCGGACTCGGCCAATACCTTGGTGTAAATGGAATGCTTTAGCACGGCTCGATTAATCAAATAAGAAATGGAACAAACCAACATCAATGGAACCATTAACGTATAACCTCCGGTCACTTCAGCAATCAAAAATATGCCCGTCAACGGCGCATGCATAATGCCGCTCAACGCACCGGCCATCCCCGCTACCACAAAATTTGGCACATTTAACTCGGCTATTCCGGTTAAGTTTACACCATACGAAAATGCAAATCCTAATAATCCGCCCATGACTAAACTTGGTCCAAATACACCACCATTTCCACCGCCATTTAAAGTAAATAATGCGGCAAGGGACTTTCCAAATAAAGTCAATATCGTATAACCCAGGACGACTAATCCCATATCTTTATAGTCTGAAAACAAACTGTTCTTAACAATCGAGTTAAACTGACCATTCAGAATCTGCTGAATGGTAATATAGCCCTCGCCATACAGTGCCGGGAATACAAAAATCATCAGACCTAAAGCAATTCCACTGACCCAGACTTTATTATAGGGATTCTTAATCTTAGAAAACCATTTACCCACACTTCTGGAAACACGTGCAAAGTAAATCGTATAAAGCCCAATCAACACGGCCAACAAGAGGTAAAATACCAAGGCCGAAACCTGCCAGTCGGAATTGAATGTACTGAATAAGGGTTCATTATAAAGCACACGAGAGACAACAGAAGCCAATGCTGATGAGATCAGCAAAGGAATGAACACGGGAATTGAAAATTCTGGAAGCAAAATCTCGATGGCAAAGATCATTCCGGCCAAAGGGCTGTTGAATGCACCTGAAATTCCTGCTGCTGCACCGCAAGCCAATAACATGGTAACTTCCTTATACTGCAGTCCAAAAAAACGGGCGATATTAGAACCGATAGAAGACCCGCCCAAAGCAACTGGTGCTTCCAAACCACAGGAACCGCCAAAGCCAACGGTTATAGCTGAGGTCACTACCTGAGAATAAATATTACTGGGATCCAATCGGCTGCCTTTCCGACTGATGGCATAGATAATGGGTGTAATCCCATGTTCCATCTTCTTCCCTTTTAGAAATTTGCGAACAAAAAACACGCTGAGCAATATTCCGATCAATGGAAAAATTAAGTAAACTGAGTATTTTACTTTCCAGTCGATATCATCTTGTATAGTCGTTGCAATAAAATGGGTTAATCTTTTCAGTACAGATGCCATAATACCACCGACAATTCCAACCAAAAATGCGAGTATAATGATAAAGTTCCGATTCGAAACTTTCTTCATCCGCCATTGATTGATCTGGTCTATTTTTTTAAAAAAACGTCTTTTGAGGTTTCCCATATCGTTCTATTGAAAGCTCAACACTTCCTTCTTCTTTTTTGTTTTGAATTTATCGGGTACTACGGCCAATATTTCTCTTTCCAGCGCCTGGATGGCCTGTCTCTTCACATAGTTCTGTGTGGTCACCAATGATATCTCGCGTACCGGTTCTGGTGATTTGAAATAACGGATACGATCCAATTGTTCGTCGGAATAATCCCAAATCGACAATTCAGGCAATATGGTGATGCCATCGTTGATATCGACCATACGTTTTAAGGTCTCTACGCTACCGGTGTTATATTCAAATCTTCCTGTAAGATCTTGATTGTGTTTGTGGTGACAAATATTAAGTACCTGCCCACGCATACAATGCCCCTCATTGAGCAACCAAAGTTTATCATCGGCAATATCATCGCCACTCAGTATTTTTTTCGGAAACAGGGGGCTATTGACGGATATATAGGCGACAAAATTTTCGTAAAATAAAGGCGACTCCAAAATCCCAGGGTCATTTAAAGGAGTAGATAGCACACCACAGTCCAAAAGTCCGACCTTCAATTCATGCACAATCCGTTCTGTCGTGTATTCCCATATCTGCAATTGTAGCTTTGGATATTTTTCCATAAATGTGGTCAGCACATTCGGAAGTAAATATGGTGCGATTGTCGGGATAACACCGACCCTTAGCGTGCCCTCAATTTCCCCTTTTTTATCCTGTACAATCTCATTGATTTTTCGGCTTTCCGTCAATACCATTCGAGCTTGAAGAATAATTTTCTCGCCGATTTCTGTAGGAACAACAGGCTGACGGCTCCGGTCAAAGATTTTTGCCCCTAAAGACTCTTCAAGTTTTTGTATTTGCATGCTCAACGTAGGTTGCGTGACAAAACATTTTTCTGCAGCTGCAACAAAACTTCGGTAGGTATCAACAGCTATAATATATTCCAATTGGATTAAGGTCATCTTACTATCTTTAAAGCACAAAATTACGATTCCTGTCGTAAACCAATGTCAAATCCTTTACAATTAAAGTCAACAGGGGTATTTGGCCTGCTGATTATACAATAAATACCTTGCCAAAAAGATCCTGTATATCCACTATTGTTACATTAGTTCACATAAAAAATCGATTTCATCGAAATGCTTTTCTTAAATTTGGAGATTTACAACAGTTGATAGTTAAAATCCTATGAAGTTTATAAATCGTACGACAATTGCACTAGCTTTATTCTTAACCATGGCAAACAGTCCTTATAGCAAGGCAAATCCTGATGAGGGAATGTTTCCATTGAGCGAATTAAATAGAGCTGGATTGAAGAAAGCTGGATTAAAGATCAGTGAGAGAGACATCTACAATCCTGGTCAGGTCGGACTGGTAGATGCTCTGGTTCAAGTCAGTGGATGTACCGGATCGTTTGTCTCAAACCGTGGTCTGATTATTACCAATCATCATTGTGCTTTTTCTGCCGTTCAACTTGCGAGTACAGCAATCAACAATTACCTAAAAAACGGTTTTGTCGCACAAAATCAAGAGCAGGAAATTGAGGCAAAAGGATTAAAAATAAGAATTACCGATTCTTATGAGGATGTTTCCGCTAAAATATTAAATGCTGTCGCTAACATCAGCGATCCAGTGGAGCGTATCAATACGATCAAACGTAAACAACAAGAACTGGTTAAACAAGCTGAAAAGGAAGATCCGACGATTAAAGCTGAAGTATCGGAAATGTTTATCGGCAAAAGTTATGTCCTATTCCGTTATAAAACAATTGAAGACGTTCGTTTGGTTTATATTCCGCGTCAAAACATCGGTGAATTTGGTGGAGAGACCGATAACTGGGTATGGCCACGCCACACGGGAGATTATTCCTTTCTGAGAGCTTATATCGGCAAAAACGGAAAATCTGCACCTTATTCTAAAGATAACGTTCCTTACCAGCCCAAAAAACACCTTAAAGTCAATCCAAATGGGGTACGGGAAAATGATTTCACCTTTATCCTTGGTTATCCCGGAAAAACATTCCGACACAGACCAGCACAATATATTCAATATCAACAGGAATATCTTTTGCCTTACGTATCCAACCTGTATGATTTCCAAAATAAACAGATGGAGGAAGCAGGAAAAGACAATACCGATATCGCCCTGTCCTTGGCAACACGCATAAAACGTAATGCGAATGTATTGAAAAACTATCGTGGTAAACTCAAGGGCTTACGAGGAATCGACTTGCTATCGACAAAAAAACAAGAAGACGAAGCACTGGCAGCGTTTATCTTAAGTAAACCCGAATTGAAAAACAAATATGGAAGTCTACTCGCTGATATTGATGCCTATTATCAGCTCAGTGATCAAGATGCCCTGAAAGAACTTTGGATCAACAATATTTACAACAGCACAAGCTTATTGAAAGTAGCTCGCGACCTAAACGTTCTGAAAACCAACTTAGCCAAGGAAAAATCATCCCAGATGGCCAAACAGCTTTTCGATTTAAATATTGAAAAGTTAAAAACAGCACTTAAAGAAACTTACGAAAGCTACAATAAGCAAGCTGATCAGCGTATTTTCTCCCGAATGTTGGAAGATGCCATTGCATTCCAAGGTAAAAATCAATTGGCCTCCATTCAGAAATTGCAATTTAATACGGCTACTGCACAAGAATTTGCAACAGAGATTATTCAGAACAGTAAACTTGGCGATCAAAATTACATGCTAAATACCGTATTGGCCAATGCCGATGCACTGCAAAAATTTGACGACAAATTATTGGATTTCCAGAGTAAGCTGAACAATGACATTGTCGATTTCGCCGCAGAGCAAAAAAGACGTGAAGGGGTACTGAACAAATTAATGGGCGATTATGTCGCCGTTAAGGAAATTTTTCAGGCCAAGAACTTTATTCCTGATGCAAATTCAACCTTACGTCTGACTTACGGGCACATCAAAGGCTACTCGCCTGCTGACGCAACCTATATGAAACCGTTTACAACAATCGAAGGGATTATTCAAAAAGGAAATCTTGGTTTAGCAGAATTTGACTATCCACAAGAAATCAAAACAGCTTACCTCAACAAAAATTTTGGTCCGTATCTTCAAAAAGACCTGGGATCCGTGCCGGTTAATATCTTATATGATATGGATACTACAGGTGGAAATTCAGGATCTCCAATAATGAATGCCAATGGTGAATTAATCGGTGTAAATTTTGACCGTGCTTACGACGCAACAATTAATGATTTCGCTTGGAACGAGAGTTACAGCAGATCCATCGGAGTCGACATTCGTTATGTCCTCTGGGTTGCCGATAAAATTGACAACGCGCATTTTATCCTGAAAGAAATGGGTATCTAATCTGGTCTAAAACAAGGCGCAAGAAAGCCGCTGCATCGAGAGATGCAGCGGCTTTTTTTTGTTCACCACGCTATTTCCGATTCGCCCGGCGGCATGCCACTATGAACGGAGAATCACCGTAAATCAGAACCTATTCATCTAACTCAGAATAGCTTCGCTTACTATTTTGCCCCTTGGAGCAAAGAAGAGAAAACAGTCTTCAAACGCAACAAGCCTGTTGTCAATACCTCCCTCGAACAAGCAATGTTGAGGCGAATAAAGTCATCACTCCCCTTCCCGTACATCGCACCTACATTCACCTGCACATGCGCTTCATCCAATAAGAGCTTTCCCAATTTTCGACTTGAAATCCCCAAAGCGGCGCAATCTACCCATACCAGATAAGTACCCTCCAAAGGAAGCACATGCAAAGCAGGCAGATGTTCGTTCATAAAGCCTTTCAAATACAGATAATTTGCATGGATGTAGCTTAAAGCCTGATCCAACCATTCCCAGCCCCACTCATACGCAGCGATCAAGCCCGTAATGGCAAAGGGGCTTATGCTACTGATCTCATTAGCTAAGAAAGCCTGTTGCACCTTCCTCTTGAGTTCAGGATCGGCCACGAGAACTGTAGCGACCTGCAATCCCGCCAAATTAAAGGTTTTACTCGGTGCTACACAGGTAATCGAATTCGCCAAAAAGGCTGCACTGATACTTCCAAAAGGAATATGTGTATAGCCTTCAAATACCAGATCGCAGTGAATTTCATCCGAAATGACTAAAACTTGGTGTCGCAAACAGATTTCACCAAGACGTTCAAGCTCAGCTCGGGTCCAAACTCGCCCAGCCGGGTTATGTGGGCTACATAAAATAAATAACTTGACTTTCGGATCACTTGCTTTATGCTCAAAATCCTCAAAATCGATCGTATACTCGCCATTACGATAAATCAGGTCATTGGAAACCACCTGGGCTTGATTGCGTTCTATGGAAGAAAAAAAACAATGATATACAGGCTCTTGCACCAAAACCTTATCTCCGGGTGATGTCAATGCGCTTACCAAAGCCGAAAGCGCCGGTACCACACCGATAACTGGAAGTATCCATTCCGGTTGAAGTACAAATTTATGCCGCTGTGAGGACCAGCTCATCACTGCGCTGTAAAAAGCAGCTGGAATCGTAGCATAACCATATACCGCATGTTGAACCCGTTGCGCAAGTGCATCCACGACTGGTTGTGCTGCTGGAAAGTCCATATCCGCAACCCAGAGTGGAATCAAATCGGCATAATCGTGTTGATTCCATTTGACCGAATCGGTACCACGACGAACAATCGTTTTGTCAAAATTATAGATCATACAGCAATTTAATTAAAATTAGGAGGCATTTGCAAAAAAAATATGATAAAGTAAAAGGGGGTTCAGATCGCACGATAAATTACCTAGTGAAGGCTAATATACATAACAAAACTCGACGGACATCATAGACAACATGCAATAAAAAAATCCAGTATACCTGGATAAGCAGAAAGCGCTATCTTTACAGAAAATAGCATGACAACTATGGCCAAAAACAACTTTTCATTCCGTGCCAGATTAAAGAGTTTTCACTATGCTTTCAGTGGGTTGAAAACAGCCTGGCAGGAAGAACATAATTTCAGGGTGCATTGTATAGCGGCCATTATGGCCATACTGCTATCCGTTGTGCTTCACATCAGTACCCACGAATGGATTGCTGTACTCTTTGCCATTGGTTTTGTATTCGTCTGTGAGTTGTTAAATACTGCATTGGAAAATATGGCTGACTTTATCTGTCCAGAACATAACCCAAACATCAAAAAGATGAAAGATGTCGCCGCAACGGCAGTGATGATAAGCAGCATCACCGCGCTATTGATCGGCCTATTAATTTTTACCCCCAAGCTGATCTCATTGGCCCTTCGTTACATTTTCTAACGCGAATTTCTCATCAAATGCAATCTTCTTCGGATCAACAAAAGACATTTTTCCAGCTTTCTCCTCCATCGCACCATAACCTTCCATTGCACGAGCTTTAGATAATTTAAATATCACCTGACGGACCGATTCTTGTCCTTCAGAAGAAAAAGTATAATCGGCCGTTAAAATCCCCGCCTTCAATAGCCCATCAATGTGTCCGCTATTACGATCTTTTTCCTTCCAGGCATAGCTAAGATCACCATGCACCTTTTCTCCATCAACAGTGATTGACAGTGAAATGGTATCGCCATTTTTAAGGTACTGATATGTACTCTTTCCACTAAGAAACCCCGCGGTATCCAACGGTTGAGTAGTTTGAACAGTATCATTGCGTTTCGATGAAGTAACTTGTTTTTTTTGTTCCTGATGGCAGCCCGCACAACACAGCAACGCTATAAATCCGAAATTGATTATTCTCATCGTCTATTTTTTGTTTGATCGTATAGATAGCAATTCAAAAGAATTTTTGTTTTAAATAACTACCATTTAAAATTTTCAAATTCAAAAAACAAAAAGCAAGCGAATATTGTTTATAAGTTAGATAGCAGTCTACTATTTTAGCACGATATAAGCTATTAAAAATAAACAATTTAGTAACAATAAAATTATCGTAGGCTTATTGTAAAGCTAATTTTTATTAGTAAATTGTACATTATAAAATTCAGGAATTCTTAACCAATATTAGTATGAAAGATGTAAGCTTTAAGAAATTTGATAGTGGATGTACATCACTCACAAAATTGTCCATTGAAACAGACTTGGCTATTATTGTTAAAGAGCAAGTTACGATTCCTTCCGAATCCAAAATTGAAAAACTCAGACGCTGTAAAGAAGAATTACTTAAAAGCCTTTGGTTTGTTCAACGTCAATGTTGAGATAACATTTTCCTTCAAATTTCGACTATCCGCCGATCAGCCTCTTATGGTCTGACCGCCACACATTCAAGTCACTTTTAACACAAAATAAGCCCCTCTGCTTTATGCTTCTAGGGGCTTTAAATATATTCAATAATTCGCCGTCACAAGGGATCAAAGCGATTTCAAATGTTTATAGTTCGACTTAATGGTATCCCACACCTCTTCGAAATTACCCGACAACATTAATTTTGCCATACTTTCTGTCATCCCTTTCATTTGACTGAAGGATATCTTGGGTGGCATAGCCAATGCATTGGGATTGGTATATAGATCAATTAGGACAGGCTCATCGACAATCCCAAAAGCCTCATGGATAACACCATCCACCTCCTGGGGTTGAGTCACCGTAAATGCACGTATGCCCATCGCCTGGGCGATCATCGCAAAATCTGGATTGACCATATTAGTTTCCTGATCTTTAAGACCTGATACCTGCATCTCCAATTTAACCATACCAAGTGCACGATTGTTGAAGACGATGATTTTGATCGGTAAGTTATATTGTTTTATTGTTGCCAGATCCCCCAACAACATGGATAGGCCTCCATCGCCACAAAAAGCAATAACCTGGCGCTCAGGATGTGTCAATGCAGCTCCAATAGCCATTGGCATGGCATTAGCCATAGACCCATGATTGAAAGACCCCAGCATGATTCGATCCTTTCGCTGATTAATATAACGTGCTCCCCAAACACAGCACATCCCGGTATCAAGCAAGAAAATCGCATCATCATTGGCTTTCTGATCAATGGTATGAGCGACAAATTCTGGCTGTATTGCGCATTCGCTGCCTGAATCCTCCACATACGTCATGAGATCTTCCTTGACCTTTTCATAAGAAGCAAGCTGCTTCTCCAGAAATTTCGTATCCGAACGCGCTTCTACAAAGGGCAATACCGCTTTTAAGGTATGTTCAATATCGCCAACAAGCCCATAGTCTACGATGGATCTGCGCCCTAGCTTTTCACCTTCAATATCAATCTGGATAATAGTTTTGTTGGTCGGTATAAAATCCTTATAAGGAAAATCAGTCCCTAAAAGTAAAATAAGATCGGAATGATGCATACTTTGAAAAGCCGAAGCCATTCCTAGAAGTCCTGTCATCCCGATTTCATTGGGATTGTCGCGTTGAATATCCAACTTTGCTTTAAATGAATAACCAACTGGCGCATGGATCTTTTGTGATAACGCTACGATTTGCTGCTGTGCTTTCTTGGCGCCCACACCACAGAACAAGGTTATCTTTTCTGCCTGATTGATATATTGTGCCAATCGCCCAATTTCCATCTCCGAAGGTCTAATTTGCGGCTCAGTAAAAAACACCTTCGTTGAAGTATTCATTTGAACCGCTTCCATTTCTGATACGTCACCAGGTAGGCCGATAACTGCAACATCCCGTTTAGAGATAGCCTGTTGTAATGCATTTTGCACCATACGTTGCACCTGCTCCGGCCGAGTGATCATTTGGTTGTAGCAAGAACAATCATCAAACAGTTTGATTGGATTGGTTTCTTGAAAATAATCGGTTCCAAATTCGTAGGTAGCACATGTTGATGCGATCACAAGCATGGGTACACGTGTCTTGTGTGCTTCATAAACACCATTGATCAGATGCACATGCCCTGGCCCACTGCTTCCCGCACAACAGGCGATCCCGTGCAAATCAGCTTCTGCCGTTGCAGCAAATGCCCCCACTTCCTCATGCCTGACATGTATCCATTGCATCGTTCCATCTGCATGAACAGCTTCGTTGAAAAAATTTAAACTATCGCCCGTTACGGCATAAATACGCTGAATTCCCGCATCCTTTAAAAGACCCACAATCTGGTGTGCTACATTTTTCATACTTATACTATAATTTAAGATTTTGTGATAGCGGCATCGTGCAAATTATATTGCCGCTATTTAATAACAACAATAATGTAGCGTAATGGTTTGGGACATTAGCTGAACAGGTCTGTCGTTTCCCAAGCGTATAATCTGGTCGAATGTGCAATAACAGCCTCAATTGGGAGCAGGTATACACTGAGCTCAAATTAAAGCCAACAATTCGCTATACTTGAAATAAAAAGAAATTGTATTCAACAAAAAAAGCTGTTTCAAATTCATTGAAACAGCTTTTTTAAAATGATAGCTTGGATAAATCCTTAGTTGATTTGTCGCGACAATTCATCGACAAAACGCTTTGCATCATTGAGATCTTTATTCCAGTCCGCATAGCGTTTTGCGGTATTTAATTTTGCAATTTTTGCATTTAGCTTCGCTAGGTTGGCTTGATCTTTTGACTTCTCCAACTTGGCTTTCAGAATGCCGACTTTGGTATAATCCTGAATACCTTCCAACATACGCTCGTAACGGATAGAGCTTCTTCCTTGCGGATAAGCGATATAGGTGTCTCCTGCCGGCCACGTACGGAACCTTGAATCATGCAGTGGATCCTTCACCCAGGAGTTGAATGCCCAACGCAGTGCCCCATCGAAACCTGCCGCCAGCGCATACCAAGCCATATAGGTGGATTCTGCTGGATCCGAGAACGTAAATTGATTTGGAAATTCGTCCGAACAGCACACATAAAATGTCGTGATATATCCTTTTTTACGTCGCTCAATAAGATCGTTCTGATCAAAAGGATCGCCAGCGGCGACGCTGATATCTGTACTCTTATGATAGCGTTGGTAGCTTTTGTGATTATCAGCAAATGCAACACCAAATTCGGGCGCTACTTTTTCCAATAAGGCGATCGCTGGATCCATTTCTTCCCGGCCTCTTTCATCCATCGCAATATTGGTAATCTTTAACCAGCCCTTTGCGTTAATATGCTTACTAAAATCCTTTAAGAAAGGCGTCCATAGCTCCTCAAATATTGCTGTACCGGGTTTTGCAATCACATTGACCAGTTCATTTTTGCTCTCATCGAAATAATGTACCTCGTTGTTCCATGGTAAAAGCGAATAGCAATTGATCTGTTTGTTGACCCCTAGATCCATCATAAAGTTTACCCATCGATCAAAAACAGAATAATCATAAGCCCAGGAACCGTCTTTTGCTTTCTTCCAGGTGATCATATCCGCATAGGGATCATAGGTCTGTACGTTCCACGCATCCTTATTTAAAGTCGCTGTAATCACTTTTTGCCCAGCAGCTGCAAGCTGTTTCATGGTCGGCTTCAACGCTTCAAAATGTTCATCGCTCCACATCTTCACATTATTGACCCGAGCCACAGCAGAAGGATGCTGCCATTGGTCCAAATGATAAGTCCACTGCGACGATGGCGGCAGCACATGATTTTGAACATTGACGATAAGCTGTAATTGCTCTTTCACCTTGCCATTTTGCTGAACCGAAATTGTCGTTTTATATTGTCCAGCTGCAGCTTCCTTGGGAACCTTTACGGTAATCCATACAGGACGGACTTTCTTCGCTTCAAGTTCATAGCTTTTGAGATCATCCAACATATCTGCCGAAAGAGAAGCTTTAAAATCTTCTGGCTTACGATGGCCACAGCCACTTGCAAATTCATCAGTCATGACATAACGAACAAAACGCGCTTGTACCGCATCGCTGCCAATCACCTTGCCTGTTGTAGATTTTAATTCACTTGCTGATACAGCGACATGCGCTGTGGCAGCACTGGTCCATAACAATACTTGCGCCGATACTTGTTCACCTTTCCAGGCATCTACAGTCGCCGTACGTTGTGTTGTCAGATTTGGATTGACAGATTTGGGATAACGTTTGTCTATCGATACAAACGAAGCATGTAGGCCGGCTTTAACATTCGACCAGTTGGATAAAGTATCCTTTGTCGGATCGGCCATTTCAGTAAATGTTGTCCCTGTAGCAAAACGCTGCTGGGAAAATCCCGGATTACTGCCGCAAAATAGCATACAAGCCAGGGCAATAGAAGAATAAATTGTAGTTTTAGGCATAACAGTTATAATTAACAAAACTTTAGCGAAGCGATGATCTTCTTTCCAGCCCAGGAGCAGGGTGCTCGCAGAAAAAAGGCAAACAACTTCTGTTTGCCTTAAAAATAGTAAAATTTTATTTATCTATAACTAACTTTGTTCAAAAATTTCAGAAAGTGCTTTATACAGTTCAGGATGATGGGTCTTGAATTTCGCTGGGTCCTCAAAGAAATATTCAGACGCAACTGCAAAAAACTCGGCTGGTTTGGTCATGCCATAGACATCAATATCAGATTTATTCGCCTTTATTTTGGCAATCTCTTCCCGTATCAGATTCATAAAAGGAATGACTGAAGCTTTATCCATCAGATGTGTTGGAATGCCATCCACAGTACCATCGGTTTTATCGATCAAGTGTACAAATTCATGTATCGCTGTATTCTGTCCATCTTTTGGGTTCCTAAAACCATACTCCAATGCCGATTTGGACAATATCATTTGTCCGTTCATGGCTCCCTCACCTACCATTCCCATTATATTTCGGTCAGCATGGCCTTCAAATTCATACGCTGTATTGAACTGGGAAGGATAAACCATAATATTGGTCAAATTGGGATAAGTCCATTTCTTAAAGGCAAATATTGGGATAATTGCACTGGCGGCAATCATCATATAATCTTTCAGCTCAACCGCTACGCCCACACCTTCAATTTTGACTGTATCCAAAAATTTTAAACAGCGGGTTTCAAATTCCATTTTATCCGCATCGGACAGATTGCGGTAATAGGCAACTTCTTTTTCCAGAATTTCCTTTCCTTCATCGCTTAATACACGTTTAATGGCTTTGCTGTTTTTGGCCGTACGATTTAACAGGTAATAAACAACATAAATGGTTACTGGTATAAGCAGTATAATAAATAGTTTTCCTAACATATTAGTTGATCTGTATCCATTTGGGATCCCGAGCCTGCAAATTACGCAAAAAGCCTTTAAAATGTGAGGTTCCGAATAAGATTAAAATCTTTTGCTGTGGGGCGTCAGCAACTAATGATGCCAGGTTTTCTTCCCTTTTTTTCATGACAAATTCTTTATCAAATTTGTTCTTTAAGGCTGCTTTGATCGGTTTACAGGAATAAGGTTCTTGGAGCGGTGTTTTGTAATCACAATCATCCAGTTTGATCGTACCATATAGGTATTCAAACTCGTCAAGCAATTTATTTTTGGGAATATCCGCATTCACCGCCGTTTCATAATTCACCAGGAAAAAGGAATAATCGGGCTGACTGATGATTCGTTGCCCCAGTTTACGGTACATGGGCGCCCGAAGAACCCGGGAGGTATCGCCCGGTATTTCAATACATTGCTGCAGCCCGAGCCGATTGCCTGTAAGTTTTCTAAATTTGCGGTCATACAGATCACGTTGTGCCGCACTATCCACCTGATAGGCGATACTTTCATAAAAAACAACATAGCCCGAACGTTGGAGGGAATCTACAGCGCGCTGAATTTGATCATAGTACACCCGCGTACCCAGATGCCGCATTGGAATATAAACGACTGATCGATCGCCATGGCGAAGCTCGAATTTTCGTGAGGCATCACGCAAGACACCTGTACCTTGAACCATCAATGACGTTTGGCAGCCCAAAAGAACAAACAACACAAAACAAAGGGAGATAATCTGTCTCAATCGCATACTATTCATTATAATATCTATTCTTTGCTAGCAAAGACAATACCATCTGACGTTAATTTGCCTGTATAAGGCAAAATTTGACTTCAGGTAATTACTTTTCAAGATACTTTTATATGAATAACATGAAATGATAACAATATATTATCTCCCTTGTTCTATAAATTTTATAAGCTTGTCAATCCTATTGTTGTTCCATTTGGAATTACAGCATTTTTTTTGATAACAACAATGCCGTCACAAATGGTATAGGTGGGGTGATTGGCGTTCAGCAAATGAGGTCCACCATTGATCCGGACATCGTTGCCGATACGACAATTTTTATCCAAAATAGCATTCTCAATATAACACCGTTCTCCAACACCGACCACAGGTATATTTTTACGCTTTGCTTCCTCCATATCGACGAGATCCTCATAATAATCTGATCCCATCATATAAGTACCGCGCACAACAGATCCTGTACCAATCCGAGAACGAACGCCCACGACGGAACGGTCTATCTTATCAGCTTGGATAATACAGCCATCCGAAATGACCGAATTGATTAATGTTGTACCCGAAATCTTAGAAGGCGGCAACATCCTTGGACGGGTGAAAACCGTATTTTTATCAAACAGATTGAAGGCCGGAATATTATCGGTCAAACCAATGTTGGCTTCATAGAAAGACCCTATGGTACCGATGTCTGTCCAATAGCCCTCAAATTGATAGCTAAGCACCCGACTTGTATCAATGGCATCGGGAATAATTTCTTTACCAAAATCCATTCCGCGATTCTCTTCAAGCATACGTTTCAGGACGCCTTTTGAAAAAACATAAATACCCATAGAGGCCAGAAATTCTCTGCCCTCACCCTTTAAATGATCGCTCACTTCTGAACTCCAGTCTACCAGCTGCTCGCTATTCGGCTTCTCGATAAAAGAGGTAATATGATTCTTTTCATCCGATTTCAGTATACCAAAACCGGTGGCATCTTTGGCGTTTACTGGTATAGTGGCAATGGTCAGGTCGCCTTCGTTTTCGACGTGAAAGTCAACCAGCGCATCAAAATCCATTTGATACAGCTGATCTCCCGATAAAATCAGTACATAGTCATAATCAATGCTAGCCAGCTTCCGAAACGATCGGCGTACCGCATCTGCCGTACCCTCGAACCATTTATCGCCATCATTGGTCTGTTCAGCAGCCAAGATATCGACAAAGCCCTTACTAAAAATACTAAAGTTGTAGGTATTCTTAATGTGGGAGTTGAGTGACGAAGAATTGAATTGTGTCAACACAAAAATCTTGTTAAAACCCGAATTAAGACAATTCGAGATGGGAATGTCCACCAAGCGATATTTCCCGGCAATGGGAACTGCTGGCTTAGACCGTTGATCGGTCAATGGATACAGACGTGAGCCCCTTCCTCCGCCCAAGACGATAGCTACTACATTATGACGTGACATATCAAATTACATTAATTGGTTATATAGACTTATATACTTCGCTGCAGATTTATCCCAAGAAAAATCCAACTGCATCATTTTACGTTGATTCTCCTCAAACTGCTTTTTACTATCGTAAAAATTTATAGCCCGAACAATCGCTGCACTAATTTCAGTGATTGTCAGACTATCAAAACCTATACCGTAGCCATCATTTTTCAGATCGATTACCGTATCTTTTAATCCCCCCACCTGATGCACGATCGGCAATGTACCGTACTTCATAGCATAGAGCTGATTAAGTCCACAGGGCTCAACACGGGAAGGCATTAAAAGAAAATCCGCACTGGCATAAAGCCAATGGGCCAGATTTTCATCATAACCAAAGAACACATCAAAATTATCAATTCCATCATCGACGAGTGATTTCACACGTGACTGGATCGCTGGGTCTCCGGCACCCAGTATAAATATACTTAATCTATCGTGATATTTCTCCGTCAAATCCAAAATTATCTCCGGAAGTAAATCCGCTCCTTTTTCTGTTGCAAATCGGCCGATAAAAACAAGTAACGGTCGATCTGGATTGATTTTATACTGCTTCGCCAAAGCCTCCTTATTTTTCAACTTTCCGGAAAAAGCTTGTACAGCATCGTAATTTTCTAGCAAGGTATAATCAATTTTAGGATCCCAGATTTCCCAGTCAATTCCATTGACAATACCGACAGATTTATTTCGCTCATCATAAAACAGCTGCTGCAAACCATTTGCTTCCACATAAAGCTCTTCCAGATAACCTTCGGAGACCGTTGTGTACGCATCGCAACATTTGATGAGGGCTGCAAGCGGATTAATTAAACCATCCCAGTCCAATAGTCCCCATTTCCAGCTATCGAAAGCGGGCAACAGAATAGCTTTACTCCAATGTGTCCAGCCCTGATACTGCCCATTGTGGACGGTGGCCACCGTTTTAACGTCGGCAAGAAAGTTATAGTCATTGCTATACCTCATCAAAAAAGGCATTAAGCCGACATGATGATCATGGCAATGCACAATATCAGGTACTATATTTTTATCCTTAAACCACGCCAAAACAGCATGTTGAAAGGCGATAAACTGCTCGCCTTCATCCGGATAACAATATACCTCCTGCCGATCGAGTTTACCTGGAATCTTAATCAGGTAGAGCTCAAATCCAAGTACCTGATGATCTTCCTTATAAACACTGTAGCGCAGCAATTCAGATCCTTGATAAAAAGTACCTTCATGAACTAGGCTAAAAGCATGATCCCTAACAAAAGGACGATCATACCAAGGCATGACAACCGTTGCCTCCCATCCCAGTTTGGTTTGGTATTTGGGCAGCGCGCCCACGACATCCGCGAGACCACCTACTTTGGCCACGGGATAACATTCTACACTCAAGTGAAATACGTTCATTCTTCTTTTACAGCATGAGATTTAATAACAAGATTTTATACAGGGATACGCTCGCCTTGTTTAATGGGATTGACTTCCTTTACCGCTCTCTTCCTTTTCAAAATATATCCGCCAAGCGGAGGTAAATGAACTTGAGCAGACTGTACCTGGTTCATCCAATGCAGGTGTTCACTATGAATGAGCAGCTGATGTATTCCAGAACCGAAATAGGTCAAATCATCCGAATTCAACAGCACTTCCCATTCACCAGCGTAAGGTAAACCAATACGGAAATGTTCCCGAACAACAGGCGTTAAGTTAAGTACAACAACCGTATCATCCCAGGCGTCAAATCCCTTTCGCCAATAGACCACAACCGAATTTTCACGATCACCAGCATCTATCCATTCAAAGCCCGAAGCGTCAGAAGCCTTCTGGTAAAGACTTGGTTGGCTCCTATAAATCGTATTCAGGTCGGCTACAAATTGCTTCATACCCTGGTGTGGCGCAAATTCCAAAAGATGCCAATCAAGCGATTGGTTTACATTCCACTCCGAAGTCTGCCCAAATTCTCCGCCCATAAACAGCAATTTTGTTCCCGAAAAAGTATACATAAAGAGATACAATGCCCGCAGGTTGGCAAACTTTTGCCATTCATCGCCCGGCATCTTATAAATTAATGAATGCTTTCCGTAGACAACCTCATCATGTGACAGCGGTAGCATAAAATTTTCATGGAAAGCATATACTGTCGCAAAGGTCAGTCGATCATGATGATAGCTGCGATTAATCGGATCCTCTTTAAAATAATCCAATGTGTCATGCATCCAGCCCATCATCCATTTCATTCCAAACCCCAATCCACCAGCATAGGTTGGGCGACTGACACCCGGCCAGGAAGTCGATTCTTCCGCGATGGTCTGCACATGTGGGAAATGTCCGTAAACGGCCTCATTCAGTTCTTTTAAAAATTGTACCGCTTCAAGATTCTCATTTCCACCAAACTCATTGGCAATCCACTCGCCTGCGTTTCGACTATAATCCAAATAGAGCATAGAAGCAACCGCATCGACCCGAAGTCCATCGATATGAAAACGATCCAACCAATAAAATGCATTACTGATCAAAAAAGAACGCACTTCATTACGTCCGTAGTTGAAAATATAGGATTGCCAATCGGGATGAAACCCTTTACGGGGATCTTCATGCTCGTATAAGCTCGTACCGTCAAAACGATAAAGACCATGTGCGTCACCTGGAAAATGCGAAGGAACCCAATCCAACAATACACCTATCCCGGCGGCATGCAGCTCCTCAATCAGATACATGAGATCTTGTGCCGATCCGTAGCGTGAACTCGCAGCAAAATAGCCCGTTATCTGGTATCCCCAAGAAGGGTAATAGGGATGTTCCATCAGGGGCATAAATTCTACATGGGTAAAATTCATTTCCTTCACATAGGATACGAGCGCCACAGCGATTTCGCGGTAGTTGAGCAAAGTATCCGGACTTTCGGGATCCCGCGACCAAGATCCTAAATGCACTTCATAGACAGACCATGGTTGATCCAGCCTGTTTTTAACAGCCCTTTCCTGCATCCATTGCTTATCCTGCCACTCGAACCAGGTCGAATGAACAATGGAAGCAGTCTTTGGCGCGATCTCCCACTGAAAAGCAAAGGGGTCTCCTTTTTCAAGTTGTTCGCCAGTATAAGTCTCAATAACATACTTATACGCCTCCCCATTGCCAAGCCCCGGAATAAATCCCTCCCAGATTCCGCTACCATCCCAGCGCACATAGAGCGCGTGACGCGCTTTATCCCAAAAATTGAAGTTGCCGGTTACAAAGACCGATTTTGCATTTGGAGCCCAAACCGCAAAATAAACGCCTTTTTCACCATTGACTTCCAGCTCGTGTGAACCGAACTTTTCGTATAATTTGAAGTGCTTACCCGACTGGAATAAGGCGACATCAAATTCAGAAAATAGACTATGCGGAATTACTTCATTGGTCATGTTTTAACCTTCTATCAATATGTTATCAAATTCTCGTGCGACATTAATCCAATACCGCCCCTTATCATCTACTTGTACTTTTGTCTCAATACCATCAGTCTTCACCTTCTTAACCTGAAAAGGCAAGCCGATTAACTGTAATTTATATTCCTCATACCGCTCCGTAAAAAGCCCATCTTGCGTCTGTTTAATCGACAGGGATTCTTTGAGCCCCGATACGGTAAAGCATTTTTCAAGATAAATATCCTGCTCATAGGCAAAGGTGTCGCCATGATCCGAATACACATACGAACGGGTTACACCTTCAGCGAAGTAAACATTGAGCTGCAGCTCCTCAATTTTCTTTTCACCAGTATATTGCATCACTGGATATTCGGGGATAACAGATCCCCCACGAATGAAAATCGGCATCTCATCAATCGGCGTAGGAACAGTATGTTCTTTACCGCCCACGTAGGTTTCATTATTGAAATAATAAAACCAAGTACCTTCAGGCAGATAGACAATCTTGCTTTTTTGTCCCGGCTGCAATACTGGGGATACCAATATTTTATCCCCAAAACAGAATTCCTCCTCACGTTGCCAATTGGTCGGTATATGCTGTTCGACCATGGAAATCGGACGTAATATGGGAAAACCATACTTCGTTTGCTCCCAAAAACAGGTATAGATATACGGCAACAACTTATAACGGAGTTCGATAAATTTCCGATTGATCTTTTCCCAATCCTCCCCAAAACTCCAGGGCTCCCGGTCGCGGGTATCGCCAGCGGAATGCACACGCATAAAAGGCGAGAAAACGCCAAATTGCATCCATCGCGTAAATAACTCACCGTCGGGTTCACCCGTAAACCCACCAATATCCGTTCCACAAAAGGACATGCCCGAAGTCGACAAACGCTGTAACTGCAAGGTTCCCAACTTGAGATGTTCCCAACTCGCCAAATTATCGCCGGTCCAGACCGAAGAATAGCGTTGTGTTCCCGCATAAGCCGCTCGGGTGATGGTAAATGGCCGTTTATTTTTATACAATTTCTTTAAACCATCATAGGTTGCCCGGACCATCTGCATGCCGTAGATATTATGTGCCTTACGATGCGAACCCCGATGCCCGTCATATTGGTGACGTACATCGTCGGGGAATGTTCCGCGGCCAAATACGGCCGGTTCATTCATATCGTTCCAGAAGCCAGCCACGCCATCTTCCACAAGGCCCTGATATAAGGTGCCCCACCATTGACGAACCTCCGGATTGGTAAAATCAGGAAATTGACAACGTCCCGGCCACACAAATCCTTCCATAAAATAATCATCCCCGCGGCGACAGAAATACCTATTTTCCTTTCCTTCCCTGAACACCCAGTAGTTCTCATCAACCTTGATGCCCGGGTCGATCATCACCACCGTTTTAAAGCCATCATTGGCCAAATCGCTGATCATATTCTTAGGATTGGGAAAATACTGCTTGTTCCAGGTAAAACAGCGGTATCCTTCCATGTAATCGATATCAAGATAAATCGCATCACAGGGGATCTGTCGCTTCCGAAACTCCTCAGCAACCTTCCGGACATTCGCTTCGGGATAATAACTCCAGCGACACTGATGGTAACCAATTGCCCACAGCGGTGGCAGGTAATGTGTACCTGTCAGCGTATGATAGCGACGGATGACGTCGATAATATGTGGACCATGGATGTAGTAGTACTGCAGTTCCCCTCCTTCGGACCAAAAGCTTGTTTTTCCCGGATCTTCCGCGGCGAAATCAAAATACGTTTTAAAGGTATTGTCAAAGAATATACCGTAGGCTTCACCATCTTTTAAACCAATATAAAACGGAATAGTTTTATAAAGTGGATCCTGATCGTAAGCAAAAGCATAAGTGTCTGAATTCCAGTTTTTAAGTCTTTTACCTCTCAGGTTCAATTTAGTGGCCTTGTCCCCCAGTCCATAAAAAGCTTCATTTTCAAAGGCCACTTTTGTGCTATATACATAATAGCCTCCAAAATCAGGGTTTTCCTCCCAGTGCATCGGAGCCAAATCTGCATTGAACAGTTTACCCGAGCGATCAGAAAAAGAAATCAAAAAATCATTCTTATTGATCTTACAGGAAATAGTATTCGTATGCACCAGATAATGATCTGCCTCTTCCTTGCATTGATGTATACTGACGCGGTGATCTTTCTTGGCCAAGGCATACGAAAAATCCTCCAAAAAAGTCCCTTGTGGAGCCAGCCGTACTCGCACGATCTCATCCGTGACGATCTTAATTTCTACCTTGGCTTTGCCGTCAGAAAAATAATAAGACTTATCGTTTTGATTGTGGGCTACTATCGTTTCAAGGTATTTCTTTTCAATTTTCGGTAAATCCAATACCGGATTATTCACATGATGCATACTCTCCAAAGTACCATCATTTTCCTCCTCATGTAGTGTGGTTTGATTTAGGTTGTCGTCTTCAAGCATAATTGTAATATGTTAAAAAGTTTCTGAAGGCTTAATTCCTCTTTAAGATAGAAAATTAATCCTGCGCTGACAACAAAACACAAAAAAAAATCCCGCCTATTGGGATAGACGGGATTTTTTTCAATACCTGTGGATAAACTTCTACAGCTTACTTAACAAAATGCGCACGAAGCATCCAGGCCATCTTTTCATGCTTTTCCAATAGTCCAACCAAAAAGTCCTCCGTACCATTATCCGAAGTGCCTTCAACCACAGAAATGTCGGCACGAATTGACATCGCTATAGCTTCATGGTCAGCCAACAATTCTTTGTAATAGGACTGACTGTCGGTTTTTTCTGAAGTAGACTCCGTTAAACGAGTCAATTTCAAATATTTATCAAAGGTACCTACCGCATAATGCCCTAAAGTACGTACACGTTCTGCTACTTCATCGATCACTTCAGCTAGTTCATCGTATTGTGATTCCAAAAATAAGTGAGCAGCATGAAAATCCGCACCTTCCACATTCCAATGCGCGTTACGCGTCTTCATGTAGACAATGTGTTCATCTGCCAACAGCACATTTAGCAACTTTGCAACTTTTTTCAAGTCCGCATCTTTAATTCCAATTGAAGTTTTCATATTATAATCTTTTGTTAACTATATGTTTTAAATGCTTAGTTAAATTTACCCAAAAATGCGGTAAAAACCAAATAAAAGCCAGTCAAATTCACAACAATTACCTCACCCCACTATACCAAACCAGACTTACATTTCGTATTACTGCAAAGCGTTTGCTAGACTGAAAAATGAAAAGCGAAGGCTGCACCGACAGTGTTCTTTGTAGAAACAGATAAGACCTAGATTGTACCTTATGAACGAAACATTTTAAACAAAAATCGATCAAGCTATTATTTAAAGCACATAATGTTGTATTTTTGCAGACATCTTTATTTTGAGGGAAAGCTGCGGACAACATGGACAACAATACCTATTTTCACAAATTCAAACAGGATATTTCAGCGATTGAACTTCCAACACGATTTACCTTCCCATTTTGCTATGAACCGCACCCCCTTGCCGTAACCGCCGCAAAAGAACTTCAATATTACATCGAAACACAAGAGGACTGGACCCACAATTTTGGCCTGGACAGCGCCATGGAGGGCCTCGCTATTGGAAAAATGTTCGGTGTGCTGGTTGTCAGAAACCAACACAATGAGCTTGGCTACCTTGCCGCTGTTTCGGGAAAACTGGCCGGAAGCAACAAACACCGCTATTTTGTACCGCCAATATTCGATATGTTGGAAGAAAACAGTTTTTTTCTAAACGAAGAGGTGCATCTCAATGCACTGAACCGCAAAATAGAAAGGCTTGAAAATAGTGAAGAGCTAGCAGACACGCAGCGTAATCTTGACCGGTTAAAAAATGAATGGGATAAGTCGCTCGATGAGCTAAAATCGAAATTAAGAATCCAAAAGAAGGAACGAAAAGAAACCCGTACAAAACTGAAGGTCAGTTTATCCGATGCGGAATATGAATTATTGATGGAAGACATGCGGAGCCAGAGTTTAAAAGACAAACAACAGCTTCAGCGCTTTCAATATGACATGCATTTGGCTCTGGAAACAGAGAGTAACCATTTACAACAATTGCTATCTACGATTACCGCGCTAAAAGAGGAACGCAAAACACGCTCAGGCAATCTGCAAAAACAGCTTTTCGAACAATATAATTTTCGCAATGCAAAAGGGCAACGCAAGAATGTCGTCGACATATTCCATGAATTTGACACGATAACTCCGCCTGCGGGATCGGGGGAATGCGCTGCGCCAAAACTGCTGCAATATGCATATGAAAACCAGTTAACACCCCTAGCTTTGGCCGAATTTTGGTGGGGCTGCTCCCCTGCATCTGAAATACGCAGGCACAAAAACTACTATCCGGCATGCCGCAAAAAATGTGAACCGATTTTAGGGTATATGCTCCAAGGCTTGGTCGTAGATCCGAATCCCATGCAGCAGGAAACGACCTTGGATATCGCACTTCCTCAAATTTATGAGGATGAAGATATTATCATCATCAACAAACCAGCAGAATTTCTTTCTGTACCAGGAATATATGTCAAGGATTCGGTCTACAACCGTATTCTTCAACGTTATCCAAAAGCAGGCCCGATTATTATCCACCGCCTGGATATGTCGACATCCGGCCTATTGGTTGTTGCCAAAAACAAAGAAGCGCATAAATTTATTCAGGATCAATTTATTCAGCATACCATCAAAAAAACATACATTGCCTTACTTGATGGTATTATCGAAGCTCCATCCGGCTTGATCGACCTCCCTCTTCGCGTCGATCTGGATGATAGACCCCGACAAATGGTCTGCTACACCTATGGCAAGCCAGCGCAGACAAAATGGGAAAAAATTGCGATAGAGAATAATCAAACGAGGGTCAGGTTTTATCCCTTGACTGGCCGAACCCACCAGCTTCGCATGCATGCGGTGCACCCCAATGGGCTAAATACACCTATTGTTGGTGACGATCTCTATGGCAAAAAAGCTAATAGATTACACCTTCATGCCGCTTCAATTACCTTTATACACCCTCGTTTCAAAAAAGAAATGACCTTCGAAATCGAGCCAGATTTTTAATAGCGCTGACTATATCGTTACAAAAGTCAGTAAATAAAGTAGCGGAAAATCATCGCCAAGTCAAAATGTAATGTGAAAATTATTGACCCAAATCAATAATTCAACATAAACAACTCACAAACAAAGACTTACAAACAAATGTAATTCAACTACTTTCCTTTATTACATTACAATAAAATTTTAATTATTCTTAATTTTTTGTTTCCTTTGTTCACTGATTTTTTGATTTTAATACCTATAAAGTCAAAAATAAAGTAGAAACAGGAAAACAATTTTGAATTTTCAAGATTATAGCAATATAATGAGAGCTAAAATAGACGCAACAACCTTCATAACTAAACTCTTTCTTTCGATAACGCTCGTACTAACGGTGTCCATGGCTTTTGCCCAAAACAAGACCGTAACCGGTACAGTTAAAGATGCAAAGACCAAGAATCCTATACCCTATGCTACCGTAGCCGTCGTTGGCGCTCCGGCTTCTGCTGGAACCACGACGTCGACCAATGCAAATGGTGAATTTAAACTTGTCTTTCCAACATCGTATGTAAAAATCAGAGCAAGTTACATTGGGTATGACAGCAAAGACGCTTTTGTTACGAATGATGCAACGCAAACAAAAGAAATTCTGATGGATCAACAGGACAACATGCTGGAAGAAGTTGTTGTCAAGGCCACAAAGAAAAAATACAGCAACAAAGATAATCCTGCTGTCGCACTGATCCGAAAAGTCATCGAGAATAAGGAGAAAAATAGACTTTCAGGACAACAATATGCTGAATTTGACCAGTATGAGAAGATGTCTTTAGGACTGAGCAATCTTTCGGAGAAATTCGTCAATAAAAAAATATTCAAAAACTATCAATTTCTTTTTGAAACGGACGACTCCGCTAAAACAGCCAACAAATATGTTTTGCCTGCCTTTATTGAAGAAAAAATGTCCAAGGTATATTACCGTAAAGATCCAAGCAAAACCAAACAGTATATCCTTGGTGACCAACGGGCACAATTTGACCCTAGATTTATTGATAATGATGGTCTGACAGCCTACTTCAATAAACTGTACGAACAAGTTGATATTTACGACAACAACATTTCATTGGTTACCAATCAGTTTTTAAGTCCAATTGCTAATTCCGCTCCTACTTTTTATAAGTTTTTTATAACGGATACCATTAAGACTGTTCAACCCTGGTTGGTCGAATTAAGCTTCTTTCCACGCAACAAGGCCGACATGTTATTTAAAGGTCAACTGTATGTGACGCTAGACGGCAATTATGCAGTGCAGGGCGCCAATATGACTGTGGCCGATGATATCAATCTAAACTTTGTACGTGACCTTCAGATACAGCTTAAATTTGAGAAAGACAGCAAAAGTCGCTTCTACCTAAAAACAAGTACCCTGGGTATCGATTTTTCTTTAACGGAAAAAGGCATGGGGATCCGCGGAAGTCGTACAGTTGATTACAACAATTACAAAGTCGGCATTCAGCGTCCTGATAGTACCTATGATGGTCCATCTACGGTCATTGCCTATAATGTAGAAAATAAGAAAGCGATTAAAACATTGTTTGAAACACAACGTCCGCTTGTCCTTGCGCAAAACGAACTGAATATTTATCATAATATTGATACCTTACAAAAGATCCCTTCATTCCGTTCGTTCATGGATATCGCTGCCTTATTGCTGTCAGGATACAAACAGGCCGGCCCAGTTGAGATCGGTCCAGTCAATACATTCTATAGCTTTAATCCCGTAGAAGGTTTCCGTTTACGTGTCGGCGGACGTACAACAGAAGCGCTAAGCAAGCGTTTCTATGCTGAATCGTATGCGGCCTATGGTTTTAAAGATCAGAAATGGAAATACTTTTTCAGCGGTACCTACGCATTTAACAACAAATCGGTCTACTCCTTCCCAATGCACTACATCAGGGCCTCTTATAAAAAGGATACGAAGATTCCAGGACAAAAACTGGAATTTATTCAGGAAGACAACTTCTTGCTGTCTTTCAAACGCGGTGATAATGACCGTTACATCTATGAGACAAATTACGGCTTAGAGTATAAAAAAGAATTTTTAAACCACTTGGCTATTGGCGCGGCATTCAATATCAACAGACAAACACCTGCTGGAAGCCTTACCTACCAGATGGTAGATGCCAACAATGAAAGTAGACTGTTTAATGAATTGAACTCGACAGAAGTATCCGTAAATTTCAGATATGCTCCACATGAAGAGTTCTATCAAGGCAAGATTTACCGGACACCTATATTCAATCAATATCCGATCTTCACGTTCAATTATACTGCTGGAATCAAAGGATTGGCTAAAGGTGAATACAATTATCACAACTTTAATGTTGGTGCATTCAAACGCTTTTATTTTAGTCAATTTGGATTTGCTGACGTAACAGCTGAAGGCAACTATATTGCAGGTAAAGAGATCCCATTCCCTTTCTTGACAATCCATCGTGCCAATCAGACCTATGCTTATCAATTGAACTCGTATAACTTAATGAACTTCCTGGAGTTTGTTAGTGACCACAATGCCTCATTGAACGTGCAGTATTACATGAACGGTTTTCTGTTGAATAAAATTCCATTGATCAAAAAGCTTAAATTACGTGAAGTATTTAGCTTCAAAGGTGTATATGGCGGACTGCGCAAGGAAAACAATCCTGACGATCCTAACTATGGCTCAAAGGTATTCACTTGGCAGCACAATGCAGAAGGTGTACAGAGTTCTTATACCTTCGGTTCAGAACCTTATATGGAAGCCAGTATCGGTCTATCCAACATTTTTAAAATATTACGCGTGGACTACGTAAAACGTCTAAATTATCTTGATCACGTCGATGCACCAGCTTGGGGTATTCGTGCGCGGGTCAGATTTGACTTCTAATAGTTTCCATAAATTTATAGTATAATTTGAAGCCCTGTTCATATAAATGACGGGGCTTCTTTTTTTGCTCTAGGCTTCCGCAACATCGGCTCCCCCGCCAACAATTTCTGGACGAAATAGCGGGGAAAGCTTCGTACCTGCTTCGTACCTTATTCGGAGATACAACAGATGTTGTACAGATGTTGATCAGATTCCGACCAGCCCCTGACCAGGAATTACCTGGTCAGGGGCTGGTCAATATTTATTGCAAGATTGTCGCCTTCCGAAGCTGGTACGAACACGATACGAGGAAAGCCCCACTGCATCAGGCCTGCAGACACAAAAACCGATGGCTTATGAACAAAAAAATCCCCCTTGCATAGTAAAAGGAGGATAAAATTAGCATATGACGATGGTTAGTTTTTATGTTTAAATGCATCCACGCCACTTTGTAGGAATGCCTTGTACTCTTCTACATTGTAGTTGGCACCGCGCTGAGGCACCAGTTTTTTGCCCGTCGGATCGACAATTACATACAGCGGTTGTGAATTGCTATCAAATGTAGCAGCTTGAAAATCGCTGTTTTTTTTACCGATTGTATTGATCTTTTTGCCACTATATTTGGAAACAAATTGTTCGTTGGCAGCCAGCTCGGTCTTATCGTCCACAAAAAGTTCAGCCATAACAAACTCTTCTTTTAATAATTTGGCCACAGCTTGGTCTGTCCAAACATTCGCTTCCATTTTACGACAATTGACACAATTCCAACCCGTAAAATCGATTAATACGGGCTTGTTTAATTCTTTAGCAGTAGCTAATGCCTGGTCGTAATCATAATAAGGATCAAATCCTTTTGGCGTGCCTCTTTCATGAAAAATTTCAGCATATTTTTTCACCTTTCCATCTGAATGCGCAACAGCTCCGGCACTTACACCCGAAGAAAGATCAAAATCTTGTGTTGCCGATGGCGGTAAAAAAGCGGAAATTGATTTTAAAGGCGCTCCCCATAAACCTGGCACCATATAGACCACAAAAGAAAAAACAACAATGGCCAAAATAGTTCGAGGAACAGACAGGAATTTCAGCTCACTATCATGGGAGAACTTGATCTTGCCAATCAGGTATAGCCCCATCAACGCAAAAATAGCAATCCATAGCGACAGGAACACCTCTCTATCCAACAAGTTCCAGTGGTAAGCTAGGTCGACATTGGATAAAAATTTCAACGCTAAAGCGAGTTCCAAAAAGCCTAAAACGACTTTTACACTATTCAGCCAACCGCCAGATTTCGGCAAGGATTTAAGCATCGAAGGAAACATCGCGAACAAACCAAAAGGAATGGCCAGGGCAATGGAGAATCCCAGCATCCCAACTGCTGGACCCAATCTCTCGCCTTTCGAAGCTGCCTCAACCAACAGTGTCCCTATAATCGGTCCCGTACAAGAAAATGAAACCAAGGACAAACTGAAGGCCATAAAGAACAACCCCACTAATCCACCTTTATCCGATTTGGCATCCATTTTATTGACAAAGGAGCTTGGCAAGGTAATTTCAAAAGCACCAAAAAAAGATGCCGCAAAGCCCACCAACAACAAAAAGAAAATGAAGTTGAAGATACCGTTGGTGGAAAGTGCATTGAGTGCATCAGACCCGAATGCGATCGTGATAATCATCCCCAGAGCCACATAAATCACAATAATAAATAATCCATATAACAGGGCTTTACTAATACCACTGGCACGACTCCCCGCCTGTTTGGTAAAATAACTCACCGTCAGCGGTAACATCGGAAAAATACAAGGCATCAATAAAGCGGCAAAACCGCCTAAAAGGCCCGCAATAAAGATACTCCACAGCGATTTTTTGCCTTCTGCCCCAGCTTTGTCTACGATTGTCCCAGCTACCGATTTCATCTGGGCGGAATCGGCTTTTACGGTAGCGGTATCTGGAGACTCCTCAAAGGACAGTGAATCGGGACTTATCGTACCATCCGTAAACTCAAGCCCCTCCAACGTGTTTGTTGTATCCGCTTGGGCAAACATTGCCACAGGCGCAACCAACAACAACAAAAGGATTAATAATTTAAAATTGACTTTCATGTTGTGTTATTCTTAGGTATAAATTGGTTTTTGAATAAATGAAACCCGAGGAGCTAGAGACTCCCCGAGTTAACTATAAACATATGAAACTAAATCTTTTTAAGCACCAAATACCGGATTTGCCAATCTGCAGATCGGTTGAAAACCCGAGAAATCAACGTCCGTAGAAAGATACCCTTCTTTTACCGGCTCCTCTTTCACCAAATCGGTACTTAGGTATTTTTTGTTATCATCACAAAGTAAGGTCACCACGACAGCTTCATCGCCCAGCTCCTGCTGTAATTTAATCGCTCCGATTACATTTGCTCCCGAAGAGATTCCAACAGCCAATCCCAATTGGCGCGATAGCTTCTGCGCCATGATAATGGAGTCGCCATCGTTGGCACATACGACCGTATCGAGTTCATCCAAATCCACAATGGCAGGAATAAACTCATCAGATATTCCCTGAATACGGTGTGAACCTACCTTATGCCCTGTAGTTAAGGTTGGACTTTCTGCCGGTTCTAGCGGATGGACGCGGACATTTGGGTTTACCTTTCTTAAGCTTCTACCCACACCCATGACCGTACCACCAGTTCCCACACCAGCAACAAAAGAATCAGCAACTAAGCCCTGTTCCTCCAGTTGCTTTACAATCTCGTAACCGGTGGTTTTCTCATGCGCTTCGGCATTATATTGATTCTCGAATTGGCGTGGAAGAAAAACACCGCCCTTTGCAGCAAGCTCTTCACTTAAACGAATACTTCCTAAAAAACCACCTTCTTCTTTGCTTATCAGCTGTATATCGGCACCCATGCTGCGAATAATATCGGTACGCTCCTTACTCAACCAATTGGGCATAATAATCTTTACCTGATGACCAAGTGCTTTACCGATTGCTGAAAAGGCAATCCCTGTGTTGCCACTTGTGGCTTCAATGACAACATCACTCGGCCGGATCTGACAATTCATATACGCTTTGTATAAAATATAAAGCGCCATCCGATCCTTAATGCTACCAGTCAGATTGTAGTTCTCACATTTCACGAAAATTCGTCCGGGTTTACCTTTGTAAGTATACTGTAGTTCCAACATCGGTGTATTTCCGACCAATCTCCACAGATGTTTGAATCTCTTGTCCAATGCAGGTGACAAACACGCACTTAATAATTCTTGTTCAGCCATTTCTTATAAATGATTATTCTGTTGCAAAATTGACCATCGACAAGATAATATTCAACACATCACTATAATTTCAATAAAAATTAAATTAAAAGATATAAAAACCAATAAATAATTCAGAACAATAGCGTATTTTTACAACCGTACCGAAAATATTCAGATTATGGAATTGGATGAAATAGATGTAAAATTATTACGCCTCCTACAACAAGATGCCTCCATGAGCAATAAAGCGCTATCCTTTGAACTTAACAAATCTATCGCTGCTGTTCACGAACGCGTTAGAAAGCTAAAGCGGTTGGGCTACATCAAAAAAACGGTGGCAATTTTGGACCGCCACAAGATAGGCATTGGGTTAATTTCCTTTTCTCAGGTCTTTCTCAAGGCGCATACTTTTGAAGTGTTGAATGAATTCGAAAAAGAGGTAGCTAAATTTCCCGAGGTGATGGAATGCTACCAAATGGCGGGTTCTTACGACTTTATGTTACGTATCGCAACCAAAGATATGGATGCTTATCATATTTTTCTGCGGCATCGACTGGCCGTACTACCGCAAGTAAATACCGTACAGACCTACTTTGTATTATCGGAGACAAAAAGCGAGACGGCCTACCCCCTTTAATCTTTGTCTTAAAAACCCAAGGAATATTGCTGTCATATGCAATAGCATTATTGCATATGACAGCAATGAAAAACTAATTAATCGAACAACAAGGTTCCTGTCACATTCCAGCTACTAAAACTTGTTCCTTCAGGAGCTCCCTGTGGAATCTGCACCTGCATCGTATGGTCACCTGCTTTTAAATCCCCCAGATCAATGTAGATTGGTGGTGTTACTGTACCCGGGCACCAATTGGAGCGGCTTAGATCGGATGAAGACAGACCTGTGGCAAAATTGCCTGAAGCTGGGTTTGACAAACGGTACGAGCCACAATCATTACGCCACGGCGTGTATTTAAAGCGTAATGAATTGTCTAGGAAAATGCGGTTTTCCTTCGGCACAAACTCATCACCATTGCCCCAGCCTCCATGCCCTGTGGTAATGTAGCGTAATTGCACGTTTTTAGCGTCCTGGTCCAAATGAAACGAAACAGTAAGACCTTTCTCCTTATCAAACATAGATCCATACTCCTGGCCGCCCATTTCCATAACGTTGGTTGTGGTGAATAAAGACATCGTCTTTTTCAGACTACCTTTTGACTCGGCATCGAAACCCGGATGCACCGTCAGCTCCACACTCACCTCATGTCCATTTTTATCATAATTGCCAATGAAGGCGCCTACATAGATTTCCTGCTCGCTCAACAGACCAGCCAGTTCCGTTACGTCCTGACGGTACAGCACCGAATCTTGCCAAACCTTATCCTTTAACTGAAGATAGTTAAACTGCTTAACACCAAAGGGTGTAAAGAAACGCATCAATTCAACAATAGGTTCAAAAGATGCAGTTTTTACAACGCCTTGATAAGCTTTACCATTTCCATTTTCGTACTTAGGCAGGGTACCCATACCATTTTTCATGCCATCCAAAAAGCTCTGCGCTTTGTTGGTCGGGATGATAAAAACTGACCCGGTGCGATCGTAGGCATCACCTTTCGATTGTTCGACCAACTGCACAAATACATTATCGCTAGTCTTTATTTTTGGGATTTTCACCTTTTTTACCAAAACAGTCCCATTGGCAAAACGCAAAACAGAATCCGACTTTACATCATCCGCAAAACGTATACGCTCCTTCCGAAAAATAGGTATTTGGATAAAACGATTTTTCCAGATCAGATCTTTATACGAGAGTTCATCGTACAATTTTTCATTTCCTTTTAGCCGCAGTTGATCCGGTATCGTCTTGACCTTTTCTACTTTGGTGGCAAAAGTCCGTGTATTCCCATTGCGGATTACCTCAAGTACCAAACCAAGATCCTGACCAAGTTCCGTGGGTGCACCTTTTACCCCTAATTTATCGGTATACCAAACTTCTATTTTATTGGAATTGATGCTGGTCTCTACTTTTTTGCAGGGATAGCCCAAGATTGTTTTAGTCTCGTTTGTCGTGTTAAACTTTTGCTTCGAAAGCGCGAGCGAATCTTTGGTTAGAATGATTGATCCATCTTTGAGTTTAGCAATTTTAAGTAAGGCATTGCCTCCGGAACGCTCCACCACAACCCGTTCGTATGGCGGCGCCAACTGTCCCTGCATTTCCTTCGCTGAACTGACAAAAGTCTCCTTTTCATTGGCATAGACGAGGATGGCATTTTGATTGGCAGCTGTATTCCCATTGAAACTTTGGTTATATTGAATGACATAACTCGACAGCTTTTGCGCCTGCGACGACAATGACAAACATAAAATAGAGGTAAAAAGAATACTTTTCTTCATAGCATGTGTATTGGTTTAGATGCAAAAATAAGAAAGGCTTTAGGAATTCCTAAAGCCTTTCTTATTTTATGCTAAAACGTTTATTTGATCAACCAGATATCCAAGAGGTAGAATACCGCAAAAATCACCGAGGCATAACCATTGGTTGTCATAAAGTCACGATTGACCCGACTTAAATTAGTCGATGAAAACAGGGTATGCTGGTAAATCAGCAAGGCTCCGTAAAAGGCCACACCTAAATAATAAATCCAACCTACCAGCATCAAAAATGCTGGTATTAAAATAAATATAAAAGAAAACACGTGCAGACCTTCCGAAACGCGCATGGCTCCCTTCGTTCCCAACCAAACGGGTATAGAATTCAGCTGATTGGCCCGATCAAATGCTTCATCCTGCAACGCGTAAATAATATCGAAGCCGCTCACCCAGGTCAACACTGCGAAGCCATAAAGTACCGGAACAGTCGCAAACTGTCCTGTAATAACCATATATGCACCTATTGGAGCCAATCCTAGCCCTGCTCCCAATACAAGATGGCATAAGGGTGTTATGCGCTTCGTATAGGAGTAAAAAAGCACAACAAAAAGTGCAATGGGCGACAACATAAAGCAAAGAGAATTGATAAAATACGTCGCTGCGATAAAAATAAGGCAATTTACTAACGTAAAAATCAATGCATTTTTAGCAGAAATTTTTCCGGCAGGAATATCACGCATGGCCGTTCGCGGATTAATGGCATCAATATCGCGATCCAAATAACGATTGAATGCCATAGCGGCATTACGGGCCGTTACCATACACACGAGCATCAAAACCAATAATTTCCACGAAAAGGTGTAGTCCGTTGTATGCAATGCCAAAAAGAAACCGATGAAGGCAAATGGTAATGCAAATACACTATGGGCAAATAAAACTAAGGACAAGTATTTTTTCATCTGAACTTAAGATCTAGCTAAAATTGTTCGTTTCCTTCGGGTTCAGGGCGAACAAATCGGCCGTTAACTTCATCGATAGCCTCTAAAATAGGCTCATGCCCCATTTTCTTTTCTGCTGAAGTTAGGAAAATCGGCGGCACCTCTTCAAACCATTGAAGCAATGATTTTTTAAATTTCGCAATATTCACATCGGATTTGACAGTCGATTGCTTGTCTGCCTTGGTAAAAACCAACATAAAGGGTAAACCACATTCGCCCAACCAATAGCAAAAATCCAAGTCTATCTTCTGTGGTTCATGACGGCTATCTACCAATACAAAAACACATTGCAAATTGTCCCGATGGGTAAGATACCTACGGATGAACTTCTCCCATTCCGTGCGACTTGTTTTAGAGGCTTTGGCAAAACCATAACCCGGCAAATCCACCAGATACCAGGTATCGTCGATGATAAAATGATTGATCAACTGAGTCTTACCAGGCTTTTGGGAGGTCTTGGCAAGTCCTTTCTTGTTGGTCATTGCATTGATCAACGATGATTTACCGACATTTGAACGTCCGATAAACGCATACTCCGGCAAATTGGGTGCAGGTAATTTGTCAACTCTCGTGTTACTGCACACGAATTCGGCTTTTTTCACTTCCATGGAACAAAGGTACGTTAAATGAATCCCTTTGACAAGATGTGTACCGCTTCTATTCCATAAAAAAGCTCCGTCTCCTATTTAATTGGCCAGGGACTAAAATGTCCCCAATTATTTTTAACTTTCACTTCAAACGATTCATCAAACAACTGAGCGCATTCCGAAGATGCACTATGCGGTTGGGTATACGTCTTATTAGCCAAATAAAAGAAGTCCTGCATGCCATAAAAAAAATAAATCTTGTAATAAGAAGTCCAGTAGGTAAAATGGAAGCATCACCAAACAAGAAATTTTTCGGAGCTGCTGTAACAATTCAGCTGCTCAAGATACTAATCACATAAATAAACGTCAGTCTTTGGGAAAAAAGGAATATTTCTAACAAACTCAAAGAACGAATTAATTAAACCTTAAAATAGATGTTACTCGAAATCAATCATGTCACCAAAGATTACGCCAATCACCGTGCATTGGACGACGTATCCATTCAAATCCCAAAGGGTAAAATTTTCGGACTATTGGGGCCAAACGGGGCTGGAAAAACGTCCCTGATCCGTATTATTAACCAAATTACCGCGCCCGATTCCGGTGAGATTTTGTTTAATGGCGAAGCGCTGGGTCCACAGCATATTGCACAAATCGGCTATTTACCCGAAGAGCGGGGGCTGTACAAAAAAATGAAAATCGGCGATCAAATGTTGTATTTGGCGCAACTTAAAGGACTTTCCAAGCGAGAAGCCCTAGCACGCATCCAAGATTGGTGCCAGCGCCTGGACATCACATCCTGGTTGGACAAAAAAATTGAAGATCTCAGTAAAGGTATGCAGCAGAAAGTACAATTTGTCGCCACGGTCATCCACCAACCACAATTGATTATCTTGGATGAACCCTTTTCGGGATTTGATCCCGTCAATGCCAATATCATAAAAGAACAGATTCTCCGATTGAATCAAGAGGGGGCGACCATTATATTCTCCACACACCGTATGGAGACTGTGGAAGAGCTTTGCGATAATATCGCCCTCATCAACCGATCCAAGAAAATACTCGATGGTTCCGTACAGGCGATTAAAAAAGAATACCGAAATCAAACCTATCGATTGGAATATACAGCCAATGAAGATAATTTTCTTCTATCCGAAGACAGCCTATTTAAAGTCATCACGTCCACAAAGCACGACAAAACATACAACACTACAATTCAGCTAAATAACAATATTCATATCAATAATGTCTTAATGCGTTTCTTAGCCCAAATACAGCTCAACCAGTTGATCGAAATCGTTCCCTCTATGGCGGATATTTTCATTCAAAAAGTTACACAAGTCTCACCCCTATCTCAAGATCATGCATAAAATACTACTTATCATTCAACGGGAATACCTATCCCGTGTCAAGAAAAAATCTTTTATTGTCATGACTTTTGCCGTGCCATTGTTCTTTTTTGCATTGTATGCAGGCATGTTTTATCTGACAAAAAAGAGCTTTAAAGATTCACACACCGAAGTCTTTATTTTAGATGAACAAGGCGACTTTGCGGGAAAACTGCAAAGCAATAAAAATGTAAGTTATACAATCAGTAAACTGGATCTCCAGGCACAAAAAGCGCAGCTGACCCAAAGTGAAGGAAAACAGTCGATCCTTTATATCCCAAAAGATATTTTAACAAGCCAAAGAGCCGAACTCATTACCAGTGGCAAGACCAGCTTTGTCATACAGGAGATCATTAGCGGACAGCTGGAAGAGATCATCCGTGAAAAGGAATATAAAGCCAAGGGAATTGACCTGCAGATTATCCAGTCCATTAAGCCGAAAGTCAGCATCGATGCAAAAGAAATAACAGCCGACGGCGAAGAAAAGAACAGCAACACGGCCATTGCAATGGGCCTTGGTGTCGCTTTGGCTATCTTAGTCTATCTATCCCTGTTTCTTTATGGTGCCCAGGTAATGCGTGGTATTATCGAAGAAAAGAGCAATCGTATCATCGAAGTTATTATTTCCTCGGTCAAGCCCTTTCAGCTCATGATGGGTAAAATTGTTGGAATCGGTATGGTTGGACTGACCCAATTTGTGATGTGGCTTGTGCTTACCGGGGGCTTATTTATCACAGCAACGCTACTGTTTGTCAATCCGCAGGATATGCAGGAAGTAGCCGCTAGCCAACCTGGAGCGGGTAATATGAGTACCGTATCAAAAGCTATGGCCCAGAATGATTCCGCTTCGATCCTTACGTCGATCCAAAGCTTTAATTTCACGGAGGTCATCATTTTCTTCTTTCTGTTTTTTATTGCCGGATACCTATTGTATAGTGCTATTTTCGCCGCTGCAGGCTCAGCTGTCGACAACGAAACAGAGGCCAATCAGTTTTCCATGCCCATTACCATGCCCTTGCTATTGACCTATATTCTTTCTTTCGGCGTCATTATCAATGATCCCAATGGACCGATTGCAACATGGTTGAGCTTTATTCCATTCACCTCACCGATCGCCATGCTCGTTCGCATACCTTTTGGTGTACCCCTATGGCAGATCCTGACCTCGTTGACCTTGCTCATACTGACCTTTTTATTGGTAACCTGGGTCGCTGCACGTATCTACCGCGTCGGGATTTTGATCTATGGAAAAAAGGCAAATCTCAAAGAAATCATCAAATGGTTCAATTACAAAAGTTAGTTATGTACTGAACTAATTACGCATGGCTGTCGGATATCCCCGATCTATGTCAGCGCTCAACTAAAAGAACGGGGCCAAATTGCAAGCAATTTGGCCCCGTTCTTTTAAGCCCCCGATTAGGATGCGATCAGATGCAATGCGATCAGCTCCTAAGGACAGCTCAATTAATATCTTAATTTCAATTTTTTAAAGACAAAATGCCACAGCCATATCGGTCCGACAAGTAAAAACTGCAGAAACTGTTGTCCTGTGATTTTCTTCTTTTCCTTTCCCTTACCGATAAACAGCGCGACAATAGATAGCAATGCGATTCCCAAACACACCCAGATGACAGCCGGGCCACCGTTCTTCTGTGCGTATTCCAGTTGCACGATAAAGAAACTCATACCCCCGATCGAGAATAATATCGCATAGGACAAGGTTGCAGACAGCTTTAAATAATAATAAATGACAATAGCGATGAAGAAAGAGCCCCAATTCAAAAAGGTATGCCAATTGAGTTTGACCAAGAATTCGAACTGTGGAAATGGAATCATCCAGATGCAGCCCATGATACCAAAAAATAATAATGGTAAAAAGATGGCCTGAATCAGGCGGTTGGTCGGATCCTGAAAATTAGCATCCAGCTCCGCAAAATACTTATCTACGGGACGTAAAGGTTCGACTTCTTGAACTTTCTTCTTTTGTTTCATTCGGCAAATTTAACAAATATTGAGCATGCCTTAGGTCTTAAAAATGATAATATTCCCTATTTTTTGGTCTGCCGTAGGTCATTATCTGCTTTCAGGGCAAACAAACTCGCTTACTCCTATTCTATTCCGTAATATTGCAGCATGAAGTCTTACAAACATATCTTATTCGATCTGGACGGAACCCTGACCGACCCTGCAGAAGGGATTACAAAATGTATTGCCTATGCCTTGGAGTCCAAAGGCATCCATACAGCCGATCTGAATAGCCTCAAACCCTTGATCGGTCCGCCCCTTAAAGATTCTTTCATACATACCTTTGGATTTGGGGAAAGCGAAGCAATTGCCTGTGTAGAAAAATATCGGGAGCGCTTTTCAGCCATAGGACTGTACGAGAACATCCTGTTTGATCGCATACCCGAGCTTTTAACGCTCCTGAAAACAAAAGGGTACAGCATCTATCTGGCGACCTCCAAACCCGAAATATTCGCCCACAAAATATTACAACACTTTGAAATAAATACCTATTTTGATTTTGCGGGTGGAAGCGCTTTGGACGATTCCAGACCGACCAAAACCAGCGTCATCCAATATGTCATGGAAAAGGCCAAACTAACAAATCCACAGGAATGCCTCATGATCGGCGATCGTAAACATGATCTGATTGGCGCAAGGGAAACTGCCATGGATGCTGTTGGCGTACTGTATGGCTATGGTAGCCAAGCCGAACTCGAGCAGGAGTCACCGACCTATCTCATCCAGACAGTGCCTGACCTGATCGAATTTTTCAATTAAAAAATAGGGATCCTAAATTAAAGACAATTTAGGTTGAGTCCATTTAGGTCAACTTGATTCAAGTCTAGTCTATTCAAGTTCAGTCTATTCAAGTCTGGTCTATTCAGATCAATTCCAATACAGTCTATTGACACCAATTCAAGTCCATTCGCCAGGCAAGACACAAGTCAATTCAGGCTAATTCTACTCAGGCCAAGTTTATTGAGAACAGTTCAAGTCAATACCCAAACACCTTGAATAACTGAAATCATCCTGTTGAGCGAAAGCTGTAGAATTCCATAAAAAAAGCTCCAATCATTTTGATTGGAGCTTTTTTTATGATGGATCCTTAGGATCTATTTTGCGTAAGACACCGATCTTGTCTCACGGATAACAGTTACTTTAATTTGCCCTGGATACGTCATTTCCGTTTGGATACGGTTAGAGATATCAGCAGCGAGTATTTCCGACTGCGCATCAGAGACCTTCTCACTCTCCACGATGACACGTAGTTCACGACCAGCTTGTATCGCGAAGGTCTTCTCAACCCCAGGATACGATAAAGCCAAGTCTTCCAGCTCTTTTAAGCGCTTGATATAACTTTCTACAACCTCACGGCGTGCGCCCGGGCGTGCGCCAGAAATCGCATCACAAGCTTGAACAACCGGAGATATTAAAGCCGTCATTTCGATCTCATCATGGTGAGCACCAATTGCGTTACATACATCAGGGTGTTCCTTGTATTTCTCTGCAAGTTGCATACCTAAAATAGCGTGTGGCAACTCTGGATTGTCATCAGGCACTTTACCAATATCGTGAAGTAATCCAGCACGTTTCGCATGTTTAACATTCAGGCCCAGTTCTGCAGCCATTGTCGCAGCAAAATTAGCAACCTCACGCGAGTGCTGTAAAAGATTCTGTCCGTAAGATGAACGGTAACGCATACGCCCTACCATACGAATCAATTCGGGGTGCAAACCATGGATCCCCAAATCGATCGCTGTACGTTCACCGATTTCAACAATTTCATCCTCAATTTGCGTCCGTGTTTTTGCAACAACTTCCTCAATACGTGCCGGGTGGATACGTCCATCGGTTACCAAACGGTGTAAAGCTAAACGTGCGATTTCCCGACGTACAGGATCGAAACCGGATAGGATAATTGCTTCAGGTGTATCATCTACGATGATCTCTACGCCCGTTGCAGCTTCCAATGCACGAATATTACGACCTTCGCGACCAATAATACGACCTTTAATTTCATCATTTTCAATATTGAAAATTGAAACGGTATTTTCGATCGCAGATTCCGTAGCGGTGCGTTGAATCGTCTGTATAACAACCTTTTTCGCCTCTTTAGTCGCTGTCAATTTTGCCTCATCCACAATATCTTTGATTTGAATCATGGCTTGTGAGCGGGCTTCTTCACGCAACGAATCCACCAATTGATTTTTTGCTTCGTCGGCAGTTACGCCAGCGATGCTTTCCAATTGCTTAATCTGTTGCAATTTTAACGCTTCTACTTCCTCGGATTTCTTTTCATTCAGTTCAACCAATTTATCCAATTGCTTTTTCTTGGTATCCACGTCCTGCTTGTCGCGGTTGATGTTTTCCAATTTTTGGTTAATTGACTGCTCTTTTTGTCTTAACGTATTTTCCTTCTGGTTGATGGCATTGTTACGTTGATTGACTTCCTTTTCATGTTCAGATTTTAATTGAAGGAACTTTTCTTTGGCCTCTAACAGGCGTTTCTTTTTAATGTGTTCCCCTTCCTGCTCTGCATCTTTCAGTATGCTATTTACCTTATCCTTGGCTTCCTGTTCTTGCTTTTTAAACAACAAAACCAATAGATAACGACCTATAACAACACCAACAATCAGAGAAATTATGCTATAAATTGCGATGTCCATGTATGTATAATTGTATTATTATGTTTGTTTTTATTAATTATATTCAAATTCCAGTAAAATCATGAATCGTCCTATTCCCCTTCTTTGGTATGCACCAATGTGGCGAGCCTGATAAGCTCATAAGACTTCATGACAAAAAAAAACCGCAATTAAATTTAAACAGGTCTCATGTATTATTAAACTTCGTGATTACATAATTAGGCTTAGATTATGACCCAGATGGCTTTCGCAAAATGGCCTATATCTTTTTGCGCCTGTAATATTGAAGCGTTAAGTTTAAAATAGTGACAACCCGAATTTAATTGCGGCAAATTCGTCGTTTAAGCTCTAAATATAAAGAACGTAAATTTATTTTTTAAAGAAATCCGTCAACAACTGATCAAGTTCCTGTACTGAATTTTCCAAGCCCACTTCGTGGTTTTGGGACTGCCGCTCTGCATTAAGCATACGCGTCGCAAATTGCAATACACACATGGACAACAAATCCTGCTTATCTCTCACAGTATAGTTTTCCTGCAATTCCTTTACTTTTTCATTTATCAATTTCGCAGCATGTCGAATTACTTCTTCTTCCGCGCTCTCCACCCGAAGGGGATAAACACGATCTGCGATATTTATTTTTATGGAAATCTCTCCCATTTCTTTGAGCTTTTTAACGTTGTATTAGTTTGAATCCGATAACACTTCTCCCAACTATTTCAACAAACTAATACATTTGTCTATTTCCCGCACAAAATCGTTAATTTTTTGTTTTGTGTCAAGTATTTTTTCATTAATTGCTTCCTTATCCGTTTCAGAATCTAACGTGCGGGCAACTGCCAACGCTTTGACCTTCTCTTCCAACTGCTTGCTCTTATCGTTGCTCGCATCGAAAGCCACTTTTAAGGATTGTACCTCTAATTTAAGCAAATCATTTTCTTCTTGCAAGACTTCGCACAATTGAATTAAATTTTTCGTTTTCTCAACGATCAGATTCATTTGTGAAGACAATGTTGCCATAGTATAAATTGAATATTACCAATTAATGTTGTATCTCTCGTTAACCACGCACTTCCGCACCTAGTTCCTTCTCAAAATTAACAATTAATTTTTGAACTATCGCATCAATTTGCTTATCCGTAAGTGTTTTTTCTTCATCCTGCAAGATAAAGCTCAGAGCATAAGACTTTTTCCCTTCCGGAATTTTATCACCTTTATACACATCAAACACATTTACCTCCTTCAAAAGCTTGCGTTCGGTCTTTTGAGCAACAAATTGTAGCTTATCGAAGCTCACATTTTCATCGATCAAGAGCGACAAATCTCTGCGCACAGCCGGGAATTTGGAAACTTCTTTGTATTGAATGCTATTCTTACGAATAATTTTCATCAAAACATCCCAGTCAAAATCAGCAAAGAAAACCTGACCTTCAACATCTGCTTTTTTCAAATCTGCGTTCGCGATTGCACCAAAAGAAACTAAACATTTCTGCCCTTTCATATAGTTCAAACCATAGGCGAAATGTGTACTTGTAGCATCTTGTATCTGAATTCCTTCAATTTTCAAGCGTTTGATAAGCGTATCTACAGCCGCTTTAAGGTTATAGAAATTAACCGCGTCTTTTTTGCTGTTCCATTGCTCAGCTTCATTTTTACCTGCCATGGCAAAAGCCAGATGCTGCGTTTCTTTATAGCCTTCACCATCCAGCGCATAAGTTTTACCGAATTCGAAGAACTTCAGGTCAAAGTTTCTTCGTTTTTGGTTATATTCAATCGCACTCAAAACAGAAAAAACCATATTTTGACGCATTGTATCCAAATCCGAGCTCAATGGATTATACAATTTGACCGCCGTTTCGCTATCATCCGCATAATCCAGCTTCGTTAGGGAGTTGGACAGAATTTCACGAAACCCATTGGCGATGAGCAGATCAGCCAATTGATTTAAGACAACTTCCTTATCCGGCTTCTCAACCGTATTTAAAGAGGCCTTAATTTGTGACTTCAACTCGATATTGTTATAACCATAAATCCGCAACACTTCTTCCACAACGTCTACCTCGCGTGTGACATCAACGCGGTATGCAGGCACCAACACATCAAGTCCTGTTTCAGTTTCTGAAGCGACTTCAATGCCAAGAGCGACAATAATGGATTTAATTTCTTCATTTGGGATCGCCTGACCGATCAAACGAACCACATTCGCATAGCTCACGTGAAATGAAAACGGGTTAATCACCACGGGATACTCATCTTTTAGCGTCGATGAAATCGTTCCACCCGCAATTTCCTGAATCAATAACGCTGCGCGCTTCAAGGCTTCAACCGTAATATTCGGATCGGTACCACGTTCGAAACGGAAAGAGGCATCTGTTTTTAAGCCATGTCTTTTGGAGGTCTTCCGTACAGAAACAGCATTGAAATAGGCCGACTCCAAAAATACATTGGTCGTTTCGGCTGATACACCCGAATGTGCTCCACCGAAAACACCCGCAATACACATTGGTTTTTCTGCATCAGCAATCACCAAGTCCTCTGCAGACAAGGTACGCTCCACACCATCCAGCGTAACAAATTTTTCACCCTCAGTCGCCAAACGAACAATGACTTTATTTCCCGCAATTTTATCAGCATCAAAAGCATGCAGTGGCTGACCTAAATCGTGTAGTATATAATTGGTAACATCGACAATATTATTGATCGGACGAACACCGATAACATTTAATTTCTCTTTTAACCAATCGGGAGATTCGCCAACGCGAACACCGGTAATATTGATACCGCTATAACGTGGGCTTGCCTGTGCGTCTGCAACGACCACTGTCGTTCCCTCCGCCTCAGCAGCCTTAAATGCAGAAACATCTGCCTTTAACACGTGTGTACGAAAATGTGCCGCAATATCTCTTGCAACACCTAAATGCGAAGCAGCATCTGCACGGTTTGGTGTTAAGCCAATTTCATAACGGTAATCATCCTGGATATTGAAATGATCTTTCACTAAGGTCCCCACTGCAACGTCAGCTGGTAATTCAACGATGCCGGCATGAGATGTACCCAAACCGATTTCATCTTCTCCACATAACATACCTTCGGAAACTTCACCACGAATTTTAGATTTGGTAATTTTAAAAGGCTCTCCGGTAAGCGGATGGCAAGTAGTACCTACTGTAGCAACAATAACTTTCAATCCTGTACGACAGTTTGGTGCACCACATACAATGTGCAATAACTCCGGTCCACCGACATCAACAGTGGTTACTCTTAATTTATCGGCATTAGGATGCTGTTCACAAGTTTTCACTTCACCAACAACCAAACCGTCCAATCCACCTGGGATACTCTGCACGACGTCCAAAGCTTCTACTTCCAATCCTGTATTTGTTAAGATCAGTGATAGTTCCTCCGGTGTCGAATCTATATTAACGTGTTGTTTTAACCAATTATATGAAATATTCATCTCGAATCTGATTTGATGCACAAACTTAGATAAATTTGAGTTTATATCCAACGTCAATTTGCCGATCATCGCCGGAAGTCCTGAATTTGAAGATAGCTGGCAGCCCCTATCCTCACCGGCTGTATGACAAATTACCATATGGTCTAAGGGGTTGTTGGGCTTCGGCGAACAAACCGACTTGCCACAGGGCGTTTTTCTTGCGCTATTGCTTATGCTTTTTCAGGTTTTCCGCATGGACAAGGTGCTTTGGGCTTTAGTCGGCACATCGTTGGCCTTGGTTTGGGGCAGCTTCGGGACATGGCCTGAACATGGTCGGGATTGCTTCGCCTGCTGTTCGGCCGTTGTTCGGCTCCTTGCCGAAGCGGACCCGAATCTTTCCCGAAGCCCAGTCGAAGCCCAGCCGAAGCTGTCTCGAAGCTGTCTCGAAGCTGTCCCGAGCCGTTCCCGAAGCAATCCTGATCCGTTGCCGAATAGCGTACGGACTTGAGCGGATTTAAAGGGAATTAAACGGACTTTAGGCATATACACTCCGCTCTTGAATAAGCAAGCCCGACACAATTTCATAAAAAAAGCCTTATCAAATTGTACCAATTTTTATCCTTTTTATGTCCAATCTTAAAGACCTATTTTTTAATCAAAAATCCAGTCATTTCCATAAAAATAATATGTAACTTTGTGCTTTAATTTGAAGAACGTTCAAAACAAACATTTATAATGATTCATTTCTTTGAGAACCCATCGAACACTGTATATGGTGTTCAAAGCGTAAACTCTTTATCACAAGAAGACATTACTAAACTCAACTGGCTATTCGGCAACGCCAAAAAACTAGACGACCAAAACCTTAACCATTACTTTGTAGGACCCCGCGCCGCGATGGTTACTCCCTGGAGTACCAATGCAGTAGAAATCACGCAAAATATGGGAATTGCAGGAATTGTTCGTATAGAAGAATTTCAACCGGTACCAGCGGATTTCAATGACTTCGATCCAATGATTTCCCAAAAGTTCAGTATGTTGACACAGGACATGTATACCGTCAACATTACACCTGAACCGATATTGGAAATTCAAGACATCGAGGCCTACAACAAATCTGAGGGCCTAGCGCTAAATCCAGAAGAAGTAGATTACCTCAATAACCTTTCGACCAAATTGGGTCGTCTGCTTACAGACTCGGAAGTATTCGCTTTTTCACAAGCAAACTCTGAACACTGTAGACACAAGATTTTCAATGGTACCTTTATCATTGATGGCGAAGAGCAACCCACTTCCCTCTTTAAATTAATTAAAAAGACTTCTGAAACCAATCCGAACGAGATTGTTTCTGCTTATAAAGATAACGTTGCCTTTGTCAAAGGTCCACGTGTCACACAATTTGCACCTAAATCGGCCGACAAACCTGACTTTTACGAAGAGAAAGCATTTGATTCGGTTTTATCCGTAAAAGCTGAAACACACAATTTCCCGACTACTGTAGAACCATTTTCGGGTGCTGCAACTGGGTCAGGTGGTGAAATCCGCGACCGTATGGCCGGTGGCCAAGGAGCGATTCCATTGGCGGGTACTGCCGTATACATGACTGCTTATTCGCGATTGGAACAAAATAAATTGGACCTTCAGGCAGGAACAGTTACTGAACCGGCAAAGGAACTCAACAAAACGCGGCCATGGGAAAATGCGATGCAAGAGCGTCAATGGTTGTACCAGACCCCGGTTGACATCCTGATTAAAGCTTCCAATGGTGCTTCTGACTTCGGTAATAAGTTTGGTCAGCCCTTAATTACAGGTTCTGTATTGACCTTCGAACATGAAGAGGATGGCCGTAAACTTGGTTACGACAAAGTCATTATGCAAGCGGGTGGTGTTGGTTATGGAAAACTGGATCAAGCGAAAAAACATACGCCGAAAACTGGCGATAAAGTTGTTATCCTAGGTGGAGAAAATTACCGCATCGGAATGGGTGGCGCTGCTGTATCTTCTGCAGATACAGGGGCATTTGGTTCTGGAATTGAGCTTAATGCCATTCAACGTTCCAATCCCGAAATGCAAAAACGTGCAGCGAATGCTGTTCGTGGCTTAGTAGAGTCTGATCATAACCCTATTGTGTCTATCCACGATCATGGTGCAGGTGGCCACTTAAACTGTTTATCTGAACTTGTTGAAGAGACCGGCGGCTTGATTGACCTGGATGCACTTCCTGTAGGCGATCCTACACTATCCGCAAAAGAAATTATCGGTAATGAATCGCAAGAACGTATGGGACTTGTGATCGCCGAAGATGATATTGACACCTTAAAACGTGTTGCCGATCGCGAACGTGCACCAATGTACACCGTAGGTGATGTCACTGGCGACCACCACTTTATTTTCGAATCAAAAAGTACGGGTGAAAAACCAATGGATTACGCCCTTGAAGATTTCTTTGGCTCATCGCCAAAAACTTTCATGCGCGATAAAACCGTAGTTCGTAACTACGCTGATCTTGCTTATGATGCAGCTAATATTCCAAGCTACTTAAACCAAGTATTACAACTGGAAGCGGTTGCTTCCAAAGATTGGTTAACCAATAAAGTAGACCGTTGTGTTGGTGGCCGTGTTGCCAAACAACAATGTGCGGGTCCATTGCAATTGCCGTTGAATAACGTCGGTGTCATGGCATTGGATTATAAAGGTAAAGAAGGTATTGCGACAACAATAGGTCACTCCCCTGTGGCTGCCTTAGTGGATCCGGCTGCGGCAAGCAGAACGGCTATTGCGGAATCGCTTTCCAACATCGTATTTGCCCCAATCAAAAATGGTCTTGCAGGAATCTCCCTATCGGCCAACTGGATGTGGGCAGCCAATAATGAGGGTGAAGATGCCCGCTTATACCAAGCTGTTAAAGCATGCTCGGATTTTGCCATTGCATTGGGAATCAATATCCCCACGGGAAAAGATTCTTTGTCGATGAAGCAAAAATATCCAAACGGCGAAAACGTCATTGCCCCTGGCACATTGATCATTTCTGCCGCAGGAAACTGTACTGATATCACCAAAGTGGTTGAACCTGTGCTAAACAAAACAGCCGGATCGATCTATTACATCAACTTATCAAAAGATCAGTTCAAATTAGGGGGTTCGTCATTTGCACAAATCATCAATAAATTAGGTACTGAAGTACCGACCATTCAAGATGCTGCTTACTTTAAAACAGCATTCAATACCGTACAGCAATTAATTCACGAAGGACAGATCGAAGCTGGTCACGATGTAGGCTCGGGTGGCTTGATTACAACCTTATTGGAAATGACCTTTGCCGATGTTAATCTTGGTGCCAATTATGACCTTTCGGCATTACATGAATCGGATAGCGTAAAAGCCTTCTTTAATGAGAATATTGCACTTGTCCTTCAAGCGAAAGACGACGCTGCATTTGAAGCGATCGTGAAAGATGCCGGTGTAGACGCGGTTAAAATTGGTCAGGTGATCGAAGGTAATACAGTAACAATTAAAAATCAAGAAGCGGTATTCAGCTTTGATGTAGCAGCAACACGTGATGGATGGTTTACGACATCCTTCCTTTTGGATTCCAAGCAATCTAAAAATGGAACTGCACAACAACGTTTTGATAATTATAAACACCAACCCCTAGCCTTTACTTTCCCAAGTCAATTTGATGGTAAGAAACCAAAAATCGACGGAACTAAAGCACGTCCGAAAGCGGCAATCCTTCGTGAGAAAGGTTCCAACTCCGAACGCGAAATGGCAAATGCCATGTTCTTGGCAGGCTTTGATGTGAAAGATGTTCACATGACCGATTTGATCACTGGTCGTGAGACATTGGAAGACATCCAATTTATCGGTGCCGTCGGAGGCTTCTCGAACTCAGATGTATTGGGTTCGGCAAAAGGTTGGGCCGGTGCTTTCCTTTACAATGAAAAAGCGAAAAAAGCCTTAACCGACTTCTTTGCTCGTCCGGATACACTTTCGGTTGGTATCTGTAATGGATGTCAGTTATTTATGGAACTTGAAATGATCAATCCTGAGCATGAAATCCATGGAAAAATGCTACACAATACTTCAGGGAAACACGAGTCAAACTTTGTGTCTGTAAAAGTTCAGGAAAACAATTCGGTCATGTTATCGACACTAGCGGGAAGTACCTTAGGGGTTTGGATTTCACACGGGGAAGGAAAATTCAACCTTCCGTATGCGGAAGAGCAATACAATATCGTGGCAAAATATGCTTATGAGCAATATCCGCATAACCCAAATGGTTCGGACTATAATACAGCAATGGTCTGCGATAAGACTGGACGCCACTTGGCTACGATGCCACATATTGAGCGTTCGGTGTTCCAATGGCATTGGGCAAATTATCCAAAAGGTCGTCAGGACGAAGTTTCTCCTTGGATTGAAGCATTCGTTAATGCACGTCAATGGATTGACGAGCAAGGCAAATAAAAAAAGAAAAACTCCTTCATGTATGAAGGAGTTTTTTTTAGATATCCCTTTTGTATCCTGGTTTGTTCATCATTTGATCTAGGGAGTATTTTCCAGAGCCCATGACCATAAAAAAGATCAGCAAAAAGAATACGACTATAGAAAGCCACAATTCGGAATTCAAATAACTAAACCCGTGGGTGATATTAACAAAAAATACAGCCCCTACCAATTCCGGAAATAATAGTAATGAGGCTAAACGGGTTTGAAAACCTAAGATAAGGAACAGCCCGCCTACCAAATGGGTAAAAACCACATAGTGAACCGCACCCCATGATGATAAGTGGAAACTACTTTGCTCAATCATGTGTTGAACAACGTCCCTATCATTTACGAAACTTACACCTTTGGCAAAAATAACGATCCCTAAGGCTATTCTTAGGTAATCGATCCATTGTGGGTGATGTGCATCGCCCCAATGCTCAATTTTGTGTATCAGGTTCATAACATACCTCCTTTTTATAGATGGTTATAGCCTAATAACAATTGAACAGTAAAAAAGTTGTTTGTATGAGATGATTCACTATCAAAATGTTACGAAGTGAAGACAGCCCACTCCTACGCAACACTTCTGCTCAAACCAATCGTTGGCAAATGAGGCCTCACGCTGTTTCCAAAATCAATCAATCAATCAATCAATCAATCAATCAATCAATCAATCAATCAATGCAACCATAAATTAGGAGAAAAAAAATCGAATGACAAAATCCCAAAACGCGGTTGTCAGCAGCCCCACAACGATACTAAAACCGATCACCAGATTGACCAATTTGGTATTCAGATGGTATTGCTCGGCAATGATCCCTGAGGTTACCAAGGTTGGCATAGCCGCTTCGAATATACTAATCCGCGCAACAGCGCCCTTTACACCAAGTAGTAAAGCAAATAATAATACCAATGCTGGGGCAAGAATCAATTTATAACTCATCGCTGTACTGATCTGCGAAATCTGTTGTCGCCAGCCATCAAACTTCAACTGTAAACCAATAGAAAATAAGGCCAAGGGTCCAACGGTCGCCACCAGCCTATCAAAAAAAGGCTCGGCAACCGAAAGATCAACCAATTGCGACAGCATTAAGGCTGTTATACAACCGATCAGGGGTGGAAAGCTGACTAACTTTCGAAGCATAAATTTGACATCGATCGCCTCGCCATCTTGGGCATTCGCTCGCAGTGCATTGATAAGTCCAGCTGTAGAAAGTAGAATAAATGTGGTTTGGTCGCAAATAATCGCAATCGGCAACTGGGCTTCGCCAAAATAGGCGATGATCAATGGAAAGCCAATAAAGGACGTATTGCTATAACCAGCGGCCAATTCCAAACTACTGCGCGAACGCTGTTTATAGTTTTTACGCCTACAGTACATTTCCATAAATAACCAACTACCTGCCCAAACGAGGATTGCCGAAAACACCGGAAACAGTAATTGCGATGACCATACAATCTTCGGAATATATTTGAAAGACACCGCTGGAAGGGCAAAATAAAGAATCCAGGTATTGATCCCTTTATGTGCTTCGGAATGAATTAAATTTGTTCGCTTTAACAGCATCCCTGCCGCGATGCAAAATGCAATCATTATAAAATTGACCATGTTTTATTACCATTTTATACGACACAAAGGTGCAATAGTACAGCAGGCAATAACATGTACAAATACATTATTTTTATGTACATTTACGGATATATAATCAGGAGAATAATGCGCAAAAAACAGTTTGAGCCTTTGCGGATCAGTGAATTTATTGAGGATAGCTTTCATTTACCTCCACATGAACAGAATTATTATGAGCTTGTTTATATTCGTTCAGGCAAAGGAACCCATGTGATCAACAGATTTGAACTGAACTATGAACGTGGTGATGTATTCTTAATTAGTCCGGCAGACAAGCATTATTTTAACATTGAAGAAAAGACACATTTTCTGTTTATTTTATTTACAGATACCTACTTCCTGCAGAATAAACGCAATCAAAAGCGCTATGCCTGGATTATGGAGCTGATGAACGACAGGGGATTAAAGGAACGCCAATTGGATATGGACGAGCATTATCGCCTGATTTACACTCATATCCTGGAAGCGGTCCGACTGTATAGTCATACCACAGTCCGCGAGCATTCGGACTGGCTATTTGACCAACTCGTCGCGATCTTTGGGCTCTTCAAAGAAATAGCAGAGACGCAACGTATACCCCAGCAGCATGAACTATATGTTGACCGATCGATTTCGGCTTACATTCATCAGCATATTTTTTCGCCCGAACAACTTCAGGTCAGCCTACTGGCTCAGAAATTCAATATTGCCCCATCCTATTTTGGGACCTACTTTAAGAAGAACTTCGGCAGCAGTTTAAGAGCGTATATCAATACCTACCGGATCGAACTCATCGAGAACAGACTTAAATCCAAAGATTATACCTTGAAACAAATTGCTGCAGAACTCGGATTTACTGACGAGAGCCATCTTTCCCATTTCTACAAACGCGCCCGGGGATTTAGTCCTTTACATTATCGAACTCAGCGGACTAAATAGTAGGCTTTCCAGATAATACACCCTGTATACGCGGAAAAATTGCAATTGAATGGGCTAAATCTTGGGTGGAATGACGCTATAAAACTTCAAGCCCTCAGCTTCAAACTTCTTATACAATACAAGTAAGACATCATTTTTAAAGGCAGAAGCATTGGCAGCAAAATTTACCCAGCCGGAAACACTCAGGTAAATCATCTCAGCACTGATGTCCTGTATACTGATTCCGCTATCTCTATCCTTGATAAAATGGTCACTACTTTCCATAGCGTCTTTGATCCATTGTTTGGCTTGGTCCAAATCTGCTTTCCGATCGATATGGAGAACAAAACTTGTCTTGCTGTATTCTTGGGATAAGGTCCAATTGACAACCCTTCCCGACAGCAAATCACCATTTGGAATAATGACATCTGCACCATCACCTGTTTTTAAAACACTGGCGCGTATACCGATTTCCTTGACGCGCCCTTTTTTGTCGGCAAGCTCAATTTGATCACCAACGCGAAACGGCTTATCAAAAACCAAAATTATGCCCGAGACAAAATTATTGATGATATTCTGCATGCCGAGTCCGATACCAACACTCAATGCGCCAATCACGACCGTAAGTTTGTCCAAACTCATACCCAGGGCCGAGATGGCCATAAAGAAACCGATCAGAATAATGGCCAAGCGAAAGAGCGGAAATAAGGTCATCTTCTGATTATAGACCTGGCTGAGCTGACCGTCTTCACCACCAAGAACGATCAAACTAATATTTTTCTGAAACCAATTGGCCACCAACAGCAGTAAAACCGCTACACCAAGATTTCCTAAGGTAAAAGAGATGCTGCCGATGCTGCGTACTTTTCCGAAGAATGTTTCGCTCAATGCCAATAAACTTTCAATAAACTGTAAGTTATTTGCCAGCACAATGATCGCCAAAAGCACACAGACAATACGCAGAATTTCGGTGATGATAGCCAAGGTGCGCTGCTCGTTGAAACGCATCCAAAAACCGGAAGTCAGCCGATCTTTTTTAAACTGATTGCGGACATCCGCCTTAATCATATCCGAAAAATACTGCAGTGTAAAAGACTGCACCAGCCCCACAGCACAGGCAATACTAAAACTACGTGAATGCTCCACATGCCCGATAATATTCAGTGTAATTGCGGTCACGTTGAGTATAGCAAAAATTACATAAATAAAATTACTGATATAACCCGGACTATCCGCATTCTTTATACGCCGTTTCGTATAACTGACCAATCCTAAAGCAATCAAATTGAAGGCAATACAAACGATACGTAAAAACAGGTCATCGCTTACGATCATATTGACAAATACATCCAGGATATAGAATACAATAAGGATAATGGCAATTTTACGCTGCAATCCACTCATGCGATGCCTGAGCAAAAACATGAAGATTAACATGATGACCAATTGGGAAGCCTGCAAAATGAAACTTGGTGTAAAGAAGTTTACAAAAGGCAACAGTGTCAGGAGAAAAATAATGGTTTTCCCAACGATCGCATCAATCGCAAGTTTATGTTCAGGATCATTTTGCCGAAGGATATAAGACACCCGTACAATCCAGTAGCAATACCCCAATCCCAGTACAATCAACAGGATACGGCTCGCCCAATCTGTCCGATTCACATATTTGTCTATCGACTTATTGTTACTGTAATTACTCCGGATATTATTTAAGATCACATCTTTAGAGATGGCTGCCGTATTGGCTTTCCATATCGAACTTTTAGCGGTCACGGAATCGGCTTTTTTGTTTCCGCTTTTTATTTCGTGAACGGTTTCAATCCGAATCAGATGACGTTGATTTTTAGCTATAAGTTCATCAATCGTCCGATTGATCGCTTCCAGCGAATCTTGTTTTGCAGCTAGTTTAAGCTGCGCATTGTCGAGATATTGATACGCTCTACTGTGATTATTGGCACTGATATCATAGCGGTTGATCAGCGTCTTGATCTGATCTGCTGTCACATTGAGGCTATTGGAATAATTGCTGATACTGCCTTTAATTGACTTCAACTGGCTGATTTCTTCATGGATACTATTTTTTATTAAAGCAATACTATCTTTAGCCGATCCAGCATTCGTTGTCAAGTAGCCATTGGATTTTTCATTCAGCTGCGCGATAAGCTCGGCCATGGAAGCCGTACGAATATTGGATAAAAAGTTTAGATTTACTTTGCGCAGATCATTTCGTAGCTCATTCCGCAGTGAGTCATTTCCAACCCGCGTCGAATCCACATTCGACCGTCTACTTAGGCTGCTATGGCTCGCCGTGCGATCGCCTATCTGATTCTTCCGAACCTGAACGGAGTCCTGTGCAAATCCGTGCAGCTGAAAAGTCAAGAGACTTAAGACAAAAATAAAACGCTTAACAATGCCCAATTTCATACTTCTAATTTTGTTGACTTTCTTTCCTGGCAACAGGTAGTCAAATGCCATGGAAACTACAAATTGCAAAGAAAGGACCAAAGGTTTTTCTCCGACAAAAATAACTTATCTCCTGTTAAAATCGAATAGCATCGGAGAGTTTTAGTTCTTCCAGCCGTTTTATTTTATCATCACGATAAAATAAATTCATCGTCTCAAAAGGAATCAACTTCAAGTCTTTATTGACGATGTGGACACAAGATTTCTTAACAGCACGAACATCAAAATCGTAGGCATCCATAAAATTCATAATGATAATGCGGAAAAGATTGTCGTAATCAAGATCAGGTGCGCACACTTCTGGCAAACAGCAAAGTAACTGGTTTACTTTTGGCTTTACCTTATCCACCGAAATTCCGGTACTAAATATATCCAGCAATTGCATCTGAACACCTTTGTCCTGTTCATAGACAATGGTATTGCGCGATTGGTTATTTAATAAAATAGCCGGATCAATATGCCGGGTCAAGGGTATCCGCTCATCGCCTATCTTCAGGATATAACCCATCGCCAACGCATCAGGATTACAAGGAACAGGAATAATATCATGTGGATCCAATAGGGAATATTGATTCAGAATTTCCTGACGCACCTCGGTCAGTGTCATTTTATGCTGCTGTGCATCGGTCGCATTTCGCCCGGCAATTTCCACCGGTTGAAAAGTTACCCCGCGTACACATCGCTGTTGTAAAGCGTACTCCAAGATTTTACCAATTTCATCATCATTGGTTCCCTTTTCTAAGACCACAACCAATGTTGTACTCAGATTGAGCGCATTTAATTTGTCAATGGCCTTTTTTCGGACATCCGTGAGATCTTTGCCCCGAAACTTTTCGAGCACGGATGGGCGAAAAGAATCAAACTGGAGATAGATTTCAAATTCAGGCGCATAGGTGGCGAGTTGCTCAGCAAAACCAGGATCATTGGCAATTCGGATACCATTCGTATTGAGCATGAGATGCTTAATAGGTTTTGTCTTCGCAATGTCTAAAATCTTAAAAAAATCAGGGTGTATGGTTGGCTCTCCACCGCTGATCTGAACAACATCCGGTTCACCCTCACTTTCGACGATTTTGTCAAACATCTGTTCAATCTCTTCCAGCGAGCGATGTCGTCCGTAGTGGGGCGACGACATGGCGTAACAAGTTGGGCAGGTCAAATTACAACGGTCGGTCACCTCAACAATGGACAGGCAGCTATGCTGCTCGTGATCTACACATAAACCGCAATCGTATGGGCAGCCATAATGTACTTCATTGTCAAATTTCAACGGTGTTTCGGAGGCTTTATTATAATTCCGAATGTTCTTATAATAGTCAACATCCGTCGCAATCAGCGTTTTGAAAAAACCATGATTGGGACAGTTTTTGGTCATAAATACCTGTTCATCCTCGATAATAATCTTGGCACCCACACGCGAAAGGCATGTTGGACATAGGCTAATGGTATAATCGTAGTACGTATAGTTTCTTACTGGCATCGTTCTGATTTCTAGTTCATAAAGGTAAGTCCGCAGGCAAGCCCCCCTGCCAGCATTGCTCCAATTCCGCCCAACAATAATTTAAGCCAGGGATTGACATTAAACTTCGACTCCTTATTACCTGCTTTAATAATCGAGCCGATAATAATAACCAAAAGTGCAATGCCAATCACAATAGCACCTATAGTAAGAAGAAAAAGTCCCAACATCGCGGTACTTTCCGATCCAAATGATCCTTCAAGCAAATACATGATTCCTATTTTTTGATTAAACGTTCATTTTTTAATAAATAAATATAATAAATTATCACCACGATGCAGGTAATTTGTATGGTACTTAGCCCCAAAAGTATAATTGCCCGTGGCTTAATAAAGTCCAAAAGGAAACGAAAACTAAAATAACTAAGCATAAAAAGCTGAAACAACACACCATTTCGATAATTGTATCGTCGTTTAAAAAGTTGGAGCGTTACAAATAAAAGCAGCAAAAATGCGATTTCATACAGCGCAACTGGATGCCGTTTGTAGGCATCGCCCAAGTACATCCCCAATGGAGAGGTAGTGGGAAAACCGTAGGTCTGCTCGAATACACCCGTGTAAAAACATCCTATCCTGCCAATGACAATTGCGGTAATTAAAGGAAAGACCATCCGATCCCCGGTACTTTCTTTTTTACCCATGATCTTTTTCATCCCTTCTACAGCAACCAAACCTCCTGCCAAACCACCGATTATCGTATTATTCACCCAGATGTAGGTCCATTTATGTGTCGCATTGAGCAACTCAGCCGGACGCTCGAGGGACCCGATAATATGCGAGCCGATTAAAGCGCCTAAGCCGGCAGCAATAACAATAAGAAGTGAATTGGTATGCCCTAAACTTTCCTCATCCTTCCACTTGAGCAGTTGGTAATAACGCATCCCTATAAACATCCCCAACCCTTCCATAAAAGGATGTAAGAGAAATGTTTTTCCAAACAAATCTATCGTAACCGGAAATTCAATTAGCACAAGCATAAACAAGTATACGAAAGACGATCAACAAAATGATAAACAAAATTGCTCACCAAGCAGACAGGACGCCAGCATTTAAAAACAAAAAAAGCCAGTCCGAGAAATGGACTGGCTTAAGAATAATTATTTTACGACAGCTATTAAAGCTGATTGCTATACACAAACCGTATTTCCTCACGGAGGTTATAACGCGAAGCCATCACTTCGCCATAGGCGCCTGCAGAACGAATGGCAATTAAGTCGCCACGTTTTGAGACCGGAAGTGGCACTTCCTTACCAAAACAATCTGAAGATTCACAGATCGGTCCAACCACATCATAGTTAATGGATTCTACAGTGTCCACCGCACTGATATTCTCAATTTTATGATAGGCCTGATACAAGGCCGGGCGCATTAATTCAGTCATTCCGGCATCCAATACCAAGAAATTCTTCTTGACACCATTTTTGACATACAAGACACGGCTTACCAAGCTTCCGCATTGCGCAACCAAAGCCCGTCCCAATTCAAAGTGCACTTCTTGCTGTGCTGTACGCTCCAGGAAGCGGTCGAAAATATCAAAATAGGCTTCAAAATCGGGAATTGTATTCCCATCCGGATTTTTATAATCTATCCCCAATCCGCCACCGACATTCAATACACGGATTTGTGTACCGCGTTCTTCAAACCAGTTTTTCCATTCATTGACTTTCACACACAGGCTTTTGAATACGGTCATATCCGTAATCTGTGAACCGACGTGAAAATGAAGACCTACCAATTCAATAGACTCACATTTTTTAAGCACGGCTGCACATTTTTCCAAATCGGCATTGGGCACACCAAATTTGTTTTCATCAAGCCCTGTTGTAATATAATGATGGGTATGTGCATCCACGTTTGGATTGATCCGTAAAGCTACATTCGCTTTTACACCTTTCTTTGAGGCAAGCTCATTGATGACCTCAAGCTCCTGAATGGATTCAACATTAAACGCGAAGATATTTTGATCGAGCGCGTAATTGATTTCCTTATCGGATTTACCAACTCCTGCAAAAGTAACTTTTTTGGAATCAAAGCCACATTCAATGGCTTTCTTCACCTCATTGCCGCTCACACAATCCGCACCAAAGCCGACCGCTTGAATCGCCTTCAATAACTCGTCATTAAAATTGGCCTTTAATGCATAATGAACATGAAATCCCCGTTTGTGCGAAGCAGCATGCGCAGCCTCCAGGGTCTTGTTTAACACATGCAGATCATAATAATAAAACGGCGTTTCTTTCTCTGCAAACTTCGCCGCGATACCTGTATTTATCATATAAAAACCTAATTCTTAAAATAAACGATTGTGCAATGAACGTAATGCTTCAGTTTTATGATCTGAATTCAATAGAATTGACACGTTAAAGTCTGAACCACCATACGAAATCATACGAACTGGAAGGTGTTTTACAGCATCAAGTACGCGAGCGGCATAGCCATGGCTATTCAAACCAAAATCCCCTACAACGCATACAATGGTCTGATCACCATCCACTGTTACTGAACCAAAATCTTCCACTTCTTTGATAATATCCGCCAAATTTGTGGTATCATCAATCGTCAAAGACACCGCCACTTCCGAAGTTGTGATCATATCGATTGGTGTTTTATAACGCTCGAATATTTCAAAGACACGGCGCAGGAAACCGTAGGCAAGTAGCATTCTCGACGAATGGATATGAATTGCTGTGATACCGTCTTTCGCTGCTATAGCACGAATACAACCTTTCTGCGCACCGTCTTTACTGATCAATGTCCCTTTTGCATTGGGTTCCATCGTATTCAACAACCGAACTGGAACGTTATATTTTTGCGCTGGGAACACCGATTGTGGATGTAAGATTTTAGCACCAAAATAAGCCAGCTCCGCTGCTTCATCAAAGCTTAGATGTGCAATCGGTGTGGTTCCTTTGACAACACGGGGATCATTGTTGTGCATCCCGTCGATGTCAGTCCAGATCTGAACTTCCTCGGCACGGATTGCTGCCCCGATCAAGGAAGCCGTATAATCTGAACCTCCACGGCGCAAATTATCAATTTCACCAAAAGAATTACGGCAAATAAAACCTTGCGTGATAAATAGGGTATTTTCTGGACTCTGGGCCAAAATATGGCTTAGCTTTTCGCCAATGTAATCAACCATAGGCTCATTGTCTTCATCAATTTTCATAAAGTCCAGGGCTGGCAAAAGCACGGATTTTACGCCAATTTCATTCAGGTAAAAATGCCATAAAGCGGTAGACATCAATTCGCCTTGTGCTAAAATAACTTTCTCCTCGATGGGTGTAAACAATTCGTTGGCCAAGGTAGAAATCAGGTTAAAATGGTAATCGATCAATTCTTTACCATTTTTATATCCCTGTTCAGTACTGAAAAGTTCTTTAATAAGGTCTTCGTACTTATCCTTATGCTTCTTGACCAACTCTTTAGCTTCGTCCTTCTTACCTGCTGTGTAAGCTTGACCGATTTCAACCAAAGCATTTGTCGTTCCAGCAACTGCGGACAACACGACGATCTGACGTTCAGCAGGGTTTACAATATCCAACAACCCTTTGATACGTGCTGCACTCCCCACGGAAGTACCACCAAATTTTAAAACTTTCATACTGAAGTTACAATTATTAAATTTCTGTGTGCCAATATAGGCAATTCATGAATTTATATTAAAAAAATGCGGCACAAAATCATGAAAGTTTTGTGCCGCATATCTGATATGTTATGCGGAAGAATTACTTCTTCAAGTTTTCGATCAGTAGACCGGCCAATTCTTCGCCGATTCTTTCTTGAGCTTCATTAGTTGCCGCTCCAATATGTGGCGTCAATGAAATTTTCGGATGTTTCAAAATCTCCTCACGTGGAGTAGGTTCGTTGTCGAATACATCTAAACCAGCAAATGCTACCTTGCCCGAATCCAATGCTTTCACCAATTCCAACTCATCAATAACGCCACCTCTAGAAGCATTGACTAAGCCTACACCATCTTTCAATAATGGGAACTCCGCAGCTCCAATCGCTGGTTTATCCAAAAATGGAACGTGTAAAGAGATAAAATCTGAAACTTTCAATAGCTCGTCCATCTCCACTTGTTGAATAGGCACGTCAACCTGGATACCACCTGAAAGTGTTATGGTCAACGCTTTTGGTCCTTCGAACAAATCCGTATAAACCACATCCATCCCTAGACCAATGGCGATTTTGGCAACTTCACGACCGATACGGCCAAATCCAACGATACCGATCGTCTTACCACGAAGCTCCGTACCGGCACCATAAGCTTTTTTAAGGGCGCCAAATTTTGTGTTGCCCTCAACTGGCATTTTTCTGTTGGCATCGTATAAGAAGCGGACACCATTCAATAGGTGAGCAAACACCAGCTCAGCAACGGATAGCGAAGATGCCGCCGGGGTATTGACAACAGCGATGCCTTTTGAACGGGCATATTCTACGTCAATATTATCCATGCCTACTCCACCACGGCCGATAACTTTCAAATTAGGGCAGCCATCAATCAGGGCCTGACGCACTTTAGTTGCGCTACGTACCGTGATTGCGTCATAAGCAAGAAGCTTTTTTGGAAGCTCTTCTTGTGGAATATGCGTTGTATCTACACTATGACCGGCATCTTCCAGCATTTTTTTTCCTAGTGGATCGATACCGTCATTCGCTAATATTTTCATCTTTATAATTCGTTTTTAAAGGTAGCAGTACCATTCAACTCATTGGAAGATCCAATCCCGTGAATACGATACGACCTTTATAATTCGTAATCTAACTAATTATTTATTCGTCAACTGTTAAATTTCAGCAACATGCATGCAGCCTTAGGCTGTATGCGTGTCCTCAAATTCTTTCATGGCATCAATCAACGCATTTACGCTGCTCAATGGTAAAGCATTGTAGATTGAAGCTCTAAATCCACCGACAGAACGGTGACCTTTGATGCCAATCAAATTACGTTCTTTCGCCAAAGCCAAAAATTCAGCTTCCAACTCTGGTGTATCCATCACAAAAGTAACATTCATGCGTGAACGGTCTTCTACAGCAGCAGTACCTTTGAATAATGGGTTGCGATCGATTTCATCGTATAAAGCACGTGCTTTGATGATATTCTCTTGTTCCAATACCGAAACACCGCCTTTTGCTTTTAACCAACGAAGGTTTAACATCGAAACAAAAATCGAATATACCGGTGGTGTATTGTACATTGAACCACCGTTGATATGCAATTGATAATCCAACATCGATGGAAGAATACGTCCTGATTTACCTAAGATATCATCTTTAACAATCACGAGTGTAACACCTGCAGGTCCCATATTTTTTTGAGCACCAGCATAAATCAAATCATAGTCAGCAACGTTGATCTCACGTGAAAAAATATCAGAAGACATGTCAACAACCACTGGCAAAGCGGTTTCGGGTTTATCAAAAACCTCCGTACCGTAAATGGTATTGTTGGCTGTATAATGAAAATATGCCGCATCTGTTGGGATGGCATATCCCTTAGGGATATAGGAATAATTTTTATCAATCGACGAAGCTACAACATCTACTGTACCGAATTTTTTAGCTTCTTTTAATGCTTTTGTAGCCCATACACCCGTATCCAAATAAGCAGCCTTACCGCCTTCAGGTAAAAGATTCAACGGCGCCATTGCAAATTGCAAACTTGCCCCTCCTTGAAGGAAAAGAATCGAATATCCCTGAGGTACTGCCAATAACTCGCGTACTAATTGTGTGGCTTCATCTATCACTGCTTCAAACTCTTTGGAACGGTGAGAGATCTCTAAAATTGATAAACCGGTGTTGTTAAAATCAATTACAGCTTCTGAGGCTTGTTGAAATACTTCCTTTGGCAGAATACATGGACCTGCTCCAAAATTATGTTTCATTGATGTTATAGTTTGTTTGATTGCTATTTTTTAACCCTAGCTAAGCAATCCGTTGTTTAAAAACCAAAGGTAAAATAAAATTATATATTTTTCAACTAATCTGTTTTTTTATTGAAAATTTATAAAATTCTAAATGATTTCAATAAAAAGATCGCACAACAAACAGCTAATTCAATGCAAAAAACATCAAATAAGCAACACTTTCCATGCCATATCTACCTGATTATCTTGCAAATACTCCTTAGCCTTGAGCTGAAGATGGGTATTACGAGAAGATTGATCACCAATAAAGGCATTTAGCAATTCGTAAATTTCAGGGAGACTCGTTATATCATCTACCTCCTGTGGCGTGGGTAAACGGTCGACCTGAGCCAACTTCATTTTTTCGTTCTCCGTAAAAACGGTCGATTCCTTTATAAAAAGTGGCAGCTGATTGTAATCCATAAAAAAGCAGAAATTTTATTCAAATTTCTGCTTAATATCTCAGAAAATAAAATTCTTATATTTTTTCAATAATTCGATCTGCAAATTCGCTTGTTTTGACCAAGGTCGCATCATCCATCAAATTGTAAAAATCCACCGTCACAGTCTTAGCCAATATCGTTTCTCCTAAGGCCTTAACAATTGCCGCCGCCGCTTCGGTCCAGCCGAGGTATTCGAATAGCATAACACCGCTTAAAATAACCGATGAAGGATTCATGGTATTGGTATTTGCAAAGCGAGGTGCAGTACCATGGGTGGCTTCAAAGACAGCGTGCCCGGTTTTAAAATTGATATTAGCACCCGGTGCGATCCCTATACCGCCAACCATTGCTGCCAGCGCATCAGAAATATAATCACCGTTCAGATTCAACGTTGCCACAACAGAAAAATCCCGTGGATTCAGCAGGATCTGCTGTAAAAAGTTGTCGGCAATCATGTCTTTAATCAAAATTTTACCGGAATCTAAGGCCACTTTTTGTTCTTGATTGGCAACCTCCACACCCTTTTCTTCTTTCGTTCGCTCCCACTGTCCCCACGTATAGGTTTTGTCGGCAAATTCCGTTTCAGCAACCTCATAACCCCAAATCTTAAAAGCCCCCTCCGTAAATTTCATGATATTTCCTTTGTGAACAATCGTCACGGAAGGCAAGTTGTGATCAATAGCATGTTCTATTGCTGCACGGACTAATCTTTTGGATCCCTCTTCAGAAACCAGTTTGACACCGACGCCTGTCGTGGCCGAGAAATTGTAATCAATATCAAGCTCATCATGCAAGAAATCCTGGAATCTGTTGGCTTCAGCTGTTCCTGCCTGAAACTCTATTCCAGCATAAATATCTTCGGTATTTTCGCGAAAAATCACCATATCCACATACTCGGGATGTTTGACTGGCGAAGGTACACCCTCAAACCATTTTGTCGGGCGTTGACATACATAGAGATCCAAATCCTTACGCAACGCAACATTCAACGAACGGATTCCCCCGCCTACTGGCGTGGTGAGCGGCCCTTTGATTCCAACCAGGTACTCTTTTAATACATTCAGCGTATCTTTTGGTAGCCATTCGCCTGTTTCGTTGAAAGCTTTCTCACCTGCCAACACCTCCTTCCATGTTATTTTCCGTTGTCCGCCGTACGCTTTCTCCACCGCCTGATCAAAAACACGCACTGCCGCATGCCAGAGGTCAGGACCAATGCCGTCGCCGATAATAAAAGGAATTGTTGGAAAATCTGGAACCTGTAAAGTTCCTTCACTTGACATTGTAATCTTATTTGACATAACCTTCAATTTTAACGGACAATAACTATCCCTTATTAAACATATTTCCGATTTCTTTGCTAATTTTTCTAAAGATTGGTGCAGCTTCAACATCTTCATATTCGTCGATGTGCGCATTTTCCACTCTACTAGGAAACACTAAAACAAGATTTTCGTTTGCATAAATACGATCTAATTTCTTTGCTACTCCATCCAGCGAATCCCGATAGGAAACTTCTCCATTTCTAGCCGACACAAAAATAAACATCGCATCCTCCTCCTTAAACGCTTTAAGGCCCTGTAAATTGTCCCAGTTGTCGTAATGTTTGAATGTGACAGGAACAGAATTTTTCAATTCGACGAGATGTTCTTCAATGGCAGCGGCAGAACGTGTATCAACCACAAAAGTGATGGACAGGGATAATTCCTGGGCAAACTTGACCACCTTCTCCAGCCAGTATTCGAAACCAAATTCCGCCTCGCACATCGGTGGTGCAAAAACGACAATCGACTTATTCGAAATAAAAGGTTTTTTAAAATGACATAACATCACATTAGCCGAGGTTCTATTTAAAATACTTTCCGTTTTCTCCCCGACAAACTTATCCATAAAATTGGCCGCACTTGGCCAGCCCAAAACAATACAATTGGCAGAAACCTCTTTTGCCGACCGCGCAACCCCGCTGGCAATGTTTAAATCTATTGTAGCACTTATATTCACATTTGTTTCACTACCCGAAGCATACCTGACCATATTGTCCAGGTTCTTCCGTGCTTTAGACATGTTTAATTGTGCCTGTTCATTATCTTTCACAACGGACACAATATTGACAGGATAGGAACATTTCTTGCTTTTAATATAGGTTGAAAAATCCAAAATCGGCTCCATATTATCCATATTAGCGATAGAAATCAAGATGTTTTCATCTTTTTCCTTTACCACATCAGTATGTTCTTCGTCCTGTTCGCCATCCATAACCACTTTACGTGAGGCATTTCCCGTCACCACCGTGGCGACAATGCAGGTCACCAAAATCAGCAGAATCGTACCATTAAGCACATTCTCATCGATAATGCCGTTCTTATGTCCAACCATAATAACGGCCAGTGTTGCCGCAGCATGTGCACTACTTAAACCAAATATTAGGTTACGTTGACCACGGCTGTATTTAAAAACAATCTGTGTCAGCCAGGCGGCCACATATTTTCCGACGATAGCCACAACGGTCAGTGTTCCGGCAATAATAAGGGCCTGCGGCCCTTTCAAGATCACGCTGACATCGACAATCATGCCCACAGATATCAAGAAGAAAGGAATAAAAATCGCATTACCGATAAACTCGATCCGGTTCATCAAAGCCGAAGAATGTGGAATCAGTTTATTGAGGGCCAGACCGGCCACGAAAGCCCCAATAATCGGCTCAAGGCCGGCAATTTCCGCTAGAAAGGCCGCAAAAAACACAACCGAGAGAACGAAGATATAATTGGACGTCTTCTCACTCCCCAAGCGCTCAAAAAACCATTTCGCGATCCTCGGAATAACACCAAACATGATAAACAGAAAGATAGCAAAGGAAATCGTCAGGGTAATCCAAAATTCATTACCTATATTTCCCTGAGAAACGCCAGTAATTACAGCAAGAATAATCAGCACGGCCGTATCGGTCAGGATTGTTCCACCGATCGTAATCGCAACAGCCTCCATTTTTGAAATACCATAGCTATTGACGATGGGATAAGAAACCAGCGTATGGGTAGCAAACATGCTTGATATCAACAAACTCGGCAAAACACCGTAACCCAATAAAAAGTGACAAACGGGATAGCCAATACTGATCGGCACGATGAATGTCAAGAAGCCAAAGAGCAAGCTCTTATTTTTTGTCTTTTTAAATTCATTCATGTCCAACTCGAGCCCGGCAATAAACATGATATAGAGCAGGCCTATTGTTGAAAAAAGCGTTATGGCCGAGTTTTTTTCCAGCCAATTTAGTCCATGCGGTCCAATAATAACGCCGGATATAATTAATCCTATAATCCCCGGAACCTTAATCGGTCGCAGTACAATCGGTGATAACAGGATAATAAAAAGTACCAGTGAAAATATAAGTACAGGATTTTGTAAAGGTGCTTCGAAGGCGTGGGAAATATGCTCAAAAGTTTTATTCATATGTGCTTGTATACTAGCCGTAAAATATAAATACTTATTTTTCTATACAGCTCGAAAAATAGTTAACAGCACTAAAAATACGATTTTTTAAAGAAAGCGAAGCCTAAAAAGAGCGTTACTTAAAAGAAATGGCTTTAATCGGACTAATTTTGGTAATTAGCATTGACGGAATAAATAAAGAGATCATTCCGATAAACACAACAGCCAAATTGACAAGAATCACATCAGACCATTGAAGTTGAACGGCCACATAGGAGATATAGTAGGTCTTCTCATCCAATTTAAAGAAATGGGTAAAATCCTGAAAAAAGTAAAAACCGAGGCCAATAAGATTACCGATTAACAATCCGAGGCCGATCAGGTACAAGGCACTGTACATGAAGACGCGGCGAATTCCGGCATTGTGATACCCCAACGCCTTTAAAATACCGATCATTGAAGTACGCTCAAGAATGGTGATCAGCAAGGCGGAAATCATATTGATAATAGCCACGACCGTCATCAATATAAAAATGATTTTGGTGTTCATATCCAGCAGTTCCAGCCACTGAAAAATATCGGGAACCTGATCCTTGATATTAATTGCCTGCATATCGATAGGCAACAGATCTTCAACCTTGTTTGTTGTCCGTTCGAGCTGACTAAAATCTTTGATCCGAATCTCATAGCCCCCTACCTCATGATCATCGAGGTTGCTCAGTTTGCGGATGACATTGAGAGACCCGATCACATAGACCTTATCTAATTCTTCAGAGCCTGTATTAAAAATGCCCTTAATGACAAATTTACGTTTGCGTATAGGATCCTGCACGAAATACATAATAAAATCGTCACCGACTTTTAAGAGCAATCGATCTGCGAGATACTTAGAGACTAAAATCTGATTATCGGCATTATCCGATTTAAAGTCTATCATATTCCCTTCCACCAGCATACCTTGAAACGGCTGCTGATTATACAATGAATCGATACCCTTGAGAACCACGCCTTCCACTTCATTGTTGACATTGATGATTCCGGCCTTGGTTGCAAAGGAACTGATGGAATTGACTTGAGGAATTGCCAATATGGACTTGCGGACCTCCGGTGCAAGTGTTATGGGCGAATTTTCGTAAGACTTATTCAGGTCGTAACGTAAAACCAATACATCGGCAAAAAAACTCCGTTGCTTACTGATAATCTCTCCCTTAAATCCGCGCAATACCGCAATAGATATAATAATCGCTGCAATAGCAAGAGCAATGGCACCAATAGTCACCCGAACGATCAATTTTGAGAACGTTCTTTTTCCAGAAAATGCGATCCGATTTGCTAAAAAATAAGGAAAATTCAAGCTTTCAATATATTTATGTAACTTCGCAAAGTTATAAAAATTTGTTATTTACAAAACTGAAATGACAAATTATTAGGTGTTTTTCAGTAGGCTATTCAACGAGGAGGCTCCTGCACTGGTTTAAAGAGTTTTATAAAAATTTTCAAGTATTATGCGTATTATTTTCATGGGTACTCCCGATTTTGCTGTAGCTTCACTTGAAGCACTGATTCAGTCTGGCGAACAAGTTGTCGCTGTGGTTACTGTACCGGATAAACCTGCAGGACGTGGACAAAAAATACATGAATCTGCGGTGAAAATATTTGCTAGACAACATAACATCCCAGTTCTTCAACCCGTGAAACTTCGCGATGAAGCATTTCTGAATGACCTCAAAAGTTTTCAGGCGGACCTACAGGTTGTGGTCGCATTTCGTATGCTACCTGAGATCGTCTGGAATATGCCTAAATTTGGAACAATCAACGTTCACGCCTCACTCCTTCCACAATATCGGGGTGCAGCACCGATAAATCATGCCATCATCAATGGCGAGAAAGAATCGGGCGTAACGACATTTTTACTACAGCACGAAATCGATACGGGAAACATCTTATTGTCGAAAAAAGTTACCATCAAAGAAACAGACAATGCCGGCGATCTCCACGACAACCTTATGGTGGCTGGGGCAGAAACGCTCCTTCAAACCATCCAGCAATTGAAGGCCGGCACTTTGCAGCCTAAACCTCAAGACGTCCTTCTCACCACGGAGCCACTCAAACACGCACCAAAAATCTTCAAAGAAGACTGTAAAATAAACTGGGATCAGCCCACTGCGCAGGTTTATAACTTCATTCGCGGTTTAAGCCCTTATCCAGCGGCATTTACCCTCTTAAATGATAAGGTACTAAAAATCTATCGCACAGAAAAAGAGCTTGCCCATACAGCTACAATACCGGGCACCGTAGAAACTGACAAGAAAAGTTTCTTAAAAATTGCGACACAAGACGGCTATATTGTCATTTCTGACCTTCAACTCGAAGGCAAAAAAAGAATGAATGTAGTCGATTTTTTAAAAGGCTATCGATTTTAACCTTTTTCATCACCACCATCATAATATTGCAGCAGATCACCAGGCTGGCAGTCTAGCGCTTTGCATATCGCTTCAAGAGTATCTAATCGCAATGCCTTCGCCTTTTGATTCTTGATGATTGAAAGATTGGAAAGGGTAATTCCGACGTTGTCACTCAATTGGTTAAGCGACATCTTTTTCTCTTTCATTATTTTATCCAAGTGAATTAAGATTGGCATAATATAATTTTTATTCTTTTAAATTTATTTAATGTCACTAATAAAACAAAAGATCCATCTTTTTGTTTTATCATAAAATTATCATTTTAAAATAAATTTGAGGAATGCATGGTGCATAATAAATCAGCTGCCGACGAGTTAAATTGTTTAGAACAATAAAAAAAATTAAACCTTTTAGCTCTTTAAATATCAAACAGTTGAATATTACAGCAACAGATAAGAGGAAAAAAAAATATTAAAATGGAATAGTTTTTGATGATTAAAAATTGAAACTCAAAAAAGCCTAACTCATTAAATATGAGTGGCTAGATAATCAATTTTCCATTAATAATTCAAAAATTTTTCGTATTTTCGCAAACATTTCTTAGAGAGGAGAATTAATAAAAATTAATGAGACAGCTCAAAATTACACAATCTATCACCAATCGTGAGTCACAGTCTTTGGACAAATACTTACACGAAATTGGTAAAGTAGACTTAATTACAGCAGAAGAAGAAGTAGAATTAGCACAGCGTATCCGCGAAGGCGATCAAGTTGCCTTGGAAAAATTGACTAAAACCAACCTTCGTTTCGTAGTATCAGTAGCAAAACAATATCAAAATCAAGGTTTAACCTTAGGTGATTTAATCAATGAAGGTAACCTGGGCTTAATTAAAGCGGCTAAACGTTTTGACGAAACAAAGGGGTTTAAATTCATTTCTTATGCCGTTTGGTGGATTCGCCAATCTATTCTTCAAGCAATTGCTGAACAATCGCGTATCGTACGTCTGCCATTGAATCAAGTTGGTTCATTGAGCAAAATCAGTAAGGCTTTCTCAAAACTAGAACAAGAATACGAACGGGAACCATCTCCAGAAGAATTGGCGGATATCCTTGAAACCACAGTAGACAAGGTTTCGGATACGCTAAGCAACTCTGGCCGTCACGTATCTATGGATGCTCCCTTTGTTCAAGGTGAAGAAAACACACTTTTGGACGTTTTGGAGAACCATGATCCAGACACAGACAGTTCTTTGATTGATGAATCTCTGTCAGAAGAAATCAAACGATCATTGGCAACATTAACAGAAAGAGAACGTGAAATTATCGTGCTTTTCTTTGGCTTAGGTTCCAATCACCAATTGTCGTTAGAGGAAATCGGAGAAAAATTCAATTTAACACGTGAGCGCGTTCGTCAGATCAAAGATAAAGCTCTTCAACGTTTGAGACACACTTCAAGAAGCAAAATCTTAAAATCCTATTTGGGTTAACAAGAGATACTTATTAGACATTTTGGCAATCCCAATCAGAAATGGTTGGGATTTTTTGTTCCTAATTTTTTAGCCAATAAAAAAGGGTTGCCTACTACGCAGGCAACCCTTCTGTTTTCCAGGACTCCTGTTATTTAGAATCCGGCATCAAAATAAATTCAAAAAGTCGATCTCTTTTCAAATATTTTCCGGCAACATCCTGCACCGACTTCGAAGTTACCTTCTTCAAATTGTCTATTCTACGTGTATATCGTGCAAGATCAAGATCATTCTGATAAGAACTTGATATATAATTCAGCCAATAACCATTTTCACGAAGATTTAACTCATTTTGTCGCTGTTGTTCTGCTAGGAACTTTTCGATATCTCCATTTTCGGGGCCTTTTTCCTGAATCTTTTTTACTTCATCCAAGGCCGAAGTGATTAAAGCATCAGCCTTATCTACTGCCGAACCAAAACCAATGGAAAAAGCATAACGTGCTTTTGGCAGCTTACTGAAACTCGCCCGAGCGCCCACGCCGTAAACTCCACCTTCTTTTTCACGGAGTCTTTCCAACAATTTGATCGTCAACACACTCTCCAAGGCTTCCATATTCACATTTTCAGTTTCATTATAGGTATAGTCCCCATAGTAGGCCAATTGCGTACTTGCCTTCTCCTCTTTGCCTTTATGAACAACTACGCGCTCGCCCTTGCTCGGCTCCAGAATATTTAAATCCTTGTAGCTTTCTCCTCTTTTAAGGGCCGGCAATGAAGCCAGGTAGGTTTCTAAATAAGGCTTGATCTGATTCTCGTCAAATGACCCCACAATTGTAAACACAAAATCCGAAGCATCAGCAAATCGTTCTTTGTAAATTGCCAAAGCACGTTCCCGATCAATTTTATTGATCGTTTCTACCGTTGGGTTTTGCCGGCGGACATTGTTGCCATAAAGCACTTCTTTCACTTTATCCGAGAATACATTATTTGGATTGCTCAACCTATTTTCCAAAGATCCTTTTGCCCGGGTCATGGTACTCTGGAAAATATCCTGATCCAATCGAGGCTCGGTAAAATAACCATAAATCAATTCAAAAGCATTCTTCAAGCCTTCTTTATCTGTACTACCTGAAATACCTTCGTAACGTTCGGAGATATACGGAGAGATGGAGACATCTTTTCCTGAAAGATACTTCGTAAGCTCAACGTTGTTCATTTGTCCAACGCCGCTTGCATCAATTAAAGAAGACGCATTGGAGGCTGAGAAGTAGTCTGCATCACTATAGCCTGATGTTCCACCCGGACTATACGCCATAATCTGTATCTCATCATTTTTAAAGTCCGTAGGCTTTAAGATTACTTTCACACCATTGCTTAAGATCAATTCTTTCGCTTGAACGGCGTCAATACTTTTTGACGATACAACAGTGCCTTTTACGGGCTCTTTTGAAAGCAAGGGAAGATTGGAAACTTTATCTTCATATGCTGTCACGGGACTCTCTTCCACTGCCTTTACCCAGCCCGTCACGGTAGACTCAGCGGGTAAATTGGCCTTATCCTTTTCTGGCCCCATAACTAAAACATCGCGGTTCAGATCGGTATAATATTTTTTCACCAAACCATTCACTTCCGACAGTTTCAAGGTTGGTAACAGCTGTTTTGTCAAACGATAAGCGTTTTCATTACTTAAAGCAGGTTCATCATCAATAAAATAATTGAGATAACGGTTTACATAGCTATCCGACTTCTTTTTATCACGCTCGATAAATGACATCTCGTTACCCTTTTTCATATCGGCGATGGCACGATCCAACTCCGTCTGTGTAAAACCGTATTTTTGAATGCGCTCAAATTCGGTTAACATCGCTTTAAATCCGGATTCCAACTCGCCTGGTTTAGGCACCACCAACAATGAAAAAGTATTAAGGTTAGCAACAAAATCGCTGATACTTCCACCTGCCTGCATAAAAGGAGGGTTCGGTTGTTGCATCAATTCAGAAAAACGCCCCGCGATCATCTGATTGAACACATTCTTCAACAGCTCGTTTCTGTAATCTCCTACCGTGGAAACCTTTTCTTTTTCGCTTTTGATCAAAATCTGTGCAACAGTGTAGGGCAGTTCCGGATCTGAAATAGCCAAGAACTGGTTCTTGTTTAACAGATCGACCCGATATTTTTTACGCTCCAACGCTTTTTTGGGCATTTTCATATCGGAAAACAATACTTTCACCCTTTCTTCCATCTCCTTGGGATCAATATCTCCAACGATGATCAGGGCCTGTAAATCCGGGCGATACCAGTCTTCATGGAATTTGCGTATTTCTGTGTAGGGAAATGTTTTCAGTATCTGTTCAGTTCCGATCGGCAAACGCTTGGAGTAAAGGGAACCATTGAGCAACATCGGAAAGTATTGATCCTGTAAACGCTGCTGTACTCCTCTTCCACCTCGTTTTTCTTCGAGAATAACACCCCGTTCTTTATCAATTTCTTCGCCATCCAACAAAGCGTCCTGAGCCCAATCGCGCATTACCTGCAAACCATTTTTTAAAAGTTCAGGATCGTCAGAAGGAATGGGCAGCTGATAAACGGTCTGGTCAAAGCTGGTATAGGCATTGAGGTCCGATCCAAATCGAACCCCCGCTTTCTGCAGGTAGTTAACCAATTCATTCTTTGGAAAGTGCTTCAGGCCATTGAAGTTCATATGTTCTAAAAAATGGGCCAAACCAAGCTGTTTTTCATTTTCTAGAATAGAGCCGGCCTTCATACCCAAATACATGGTAACACGGCCTTTAGGCTCGCTATTTTTACGAATAAAGTATGTAAATCCATTTTTCAGTTTCCCTGTGATGACTTCATTGTCGAAGGGTAATTTTTGATTCAGCGCCAAACTATCTTGGGATAGAATCGCGCGCGCTTCCGCAGTTAATGTGGTTGGCATTTTTGCTTCTGCTATATAGAACGTAGCCGGTAATAGAAAAGCTAATGCGAGTGGTTTAATGAATTTCATACAAAAAAATGTCTTTTTTCAGTTATTTTTGCTAATTGTTTTATATTAGGGTAAACGGAACAGGAGATCAATTGTCCCGATAAATCGTAAAATACAGATTAATACTTTTTTCATTATCCAAGGAGGAATCGGGACCCGCTATAAGGGAACGTCTCTTTGTATCACTTATAATCTGTAAAAATTCCACTTAAAAATACAGAATAACTTTCGAAAAGAACAACAGTTAATTGTAATTTTGTTGCAAATGGATTTTGAAAACTGGACTGATATAAAAAAAGAATTCGAACAATTCTTAAAGTTCGAAAGAGGCTTAAGCGTTAATTCAATTGATGCTTACTTAAATGACGTATCCAAATTTCAGATCTACTGCGAAGACAATCATTTGGTTTTAAATACTGTAACGAGAAAAAATATACAGGAGTTTTTGGCTTGGTTGCAGGAGTTTAATATTTCACCCTTCACACAATCCAGGCTGATCTCTGGCCTGAAGACTTTCTTTAGCTTTTTGATGATCGAGCATGAATTCGTCCACAATCCGACAGATCTTCTTCAGGCGCCACGCTTGGCACGCAAGCTGCCCAGCGTTTTGAGCATACATGAGATCGATCAATTGATCGCGGCAATCGATCTTTCTTCACCCGAGGGTGAGCGCAATAAAACGATCATCGAAATCTTATACGGATGCGGTCTCCGTGTTTCCGAACTTGTCACACTCAAGATATCGAACCTTTTTTTAGATGTTGAATTTATCAAAGTTGAGGGCAAGGGAAGCAAAGAACGCCTCATTCCAATTGGTCAACACGCCATTAAACACCTCCGTATCTACTTAGAAACGATCAGACCTCATATCAAGATTAAGGCCGGAAATGAAGATATTGTATTCCTCAACAGAAGAGGCGCCGCATTATCCCGGGTCATGATCTTCTTGATCATCAAAGAACTTGCCTTAAAAATCGGTTTACAAAAAACCATCAGCCCACATACCTTTAGGCATAGTTTTGCATCACATTTAGTGGAAGGCGGGGCAGATCTAAGAGCTGTACAAGATATGCTCGGTCATGAAAGCATTACCACGACCGAAATATACACACACATCGATAGGGACTACCTTCATTCCGTTATTACGCAATATCATCCACGGTCGTGATGAATGTCCGATCACCTTTTGCCAGCTCGGCCATCCAAATGAACTATACTGCTTTATTCAGGGGCAATCGTGCTAGCCTCCTCTCATTCCACATTGCCCGCCCGATGCTAAGCATATATGGAAACTATTATAGCATTGACGTAAAAAAATAGAGAATTGACAAAAGCTAAACGCTAAAATACTGACGATAAGATGCCTTAAAAATTGATTGCTAAAAGATATAATTTTATCACAAAGATTGTTTGTAAGATCTAGAAAATAGTATATCTTTGCCAGACGTTCCCGTAGTTCAATGGATAGAATTTCAGATTCCGGTTCTGACGATGTGGGTTCGACCCCCGCCGGGAACACATCCTATTTAACAACAAAGACTATCCTAGGATAGTCTTTGTTGTTTAGAAGCTCTTTTGCAATAACTTGTGTTGCGAAGCCGTAAAAATATTCCGGAAGATGATATTGATTTCATGGTCAATGGCGGCCCCCGAAATTCCGGTGTGTGGATAGAGTCTTATCGTATTTGTTAAGATAGATTCCACAAAATCTCTACTTTGTATCCCTATCTGTTCATAAATCGCTGCATTATCATTTCCATCGTGAAGATTTTCCCAAGAAAGAGCGGCCAAATTCATGATTGCTTCCCTCCGATTAACATAATCTTGCTGAAATTCATCGAGTACCCTAAACGCTTCTTTACTTTCAGTCTTCTCCCATTTGGATTGATTGCTTTTTAACACAAATAGTTTTTCGATTAAATCCAAAAAGCGCTTATACATTCCCGTAAAGTTGGCCAGTAAAGTCAATTCCGCAAAAGGCATAAAGGGATATTGATACAACAGCTCGCGACGTGTACTTTTTGCCGCATCAATCTCAAAAGACTGCCTGCTATCAACGAGAACGTCTTCCAGCGAAAAAGAATGCGAAGCTGTAGCTTCCAATCCAAATGTATCCCAGTCATAGTGAATCAGTACATGATCCCGATCGACAAAAAATGATTTTATCAGCGGTTCACCTTTTTCGTCCAAAACGGGTTTTCCCGCCTCCTGAATTGCGGCATTTAATGTGAAGTGCGTTAAATGTGGCGCTCCGGTAGCATATCTCCAGAAACCACGGAGTCGATAGTGGTCCCCTTCACGCGTAGCAGTACCAGATGCCTGTCCACTACCTCCGAAACAAACCCGATCCGTTTCGAAAATTTGATTTCCTATAAGGGGATCAATAAAACCGACAAACAGATTTGCTCCTGAACATAAGGTTACTGTCCAGGCTAATCCCCCATCCCAATAAGCCAGATCAGCCAATAAACTGAGTCCTTCAGGTACACTTAACCCCAATCCACCTAATGCACGGGGAACCCAAATCTTAAACCACTTCCGACGGTAAATCAGATCCAGTTGTCCATCTGACAACGTTTTCTGCTGAATTCCTTTTGCCTGATTATCTTTCAGTATAGCGATATCTTCGCTATTGAATTGCATATCTTTCTTCACGTATTATTCTCCTCCAATTAAAATACCCACTAAATGCCATAACAAATAAAAATAACGTCAAGCCCGAATAAAGAAACAGCCCTTTATGGATCAGTAAAGGAATTGCCATCAGATTACTGATATTCAACAATATCCAGTTTTCTATCTTCCGCTTTGCCAATAACCACATCCCTGCCCAAGCTGTACAGGAAACTGCAGAATCCCAAAGCGGTACATCAGAATCTGTTAAGTGTACCAATCCGAAATAAAACAACAGAAAACCGACAGCACATATGCCACCTACTATCCACCATTCTTTCGGCTCACAGTGTGTTATGGGCGTAGCTACATCACGACTATATTTCCAATAGATCCAGCCATAGATGCTCATGATCAAGTAATAGAGATGTAGCAATATTTCGGCATATAGTTTCGCATGGAATAATACGTATACAGAAATTAAGATACCAATAATCCCAAAAATGTAATTGATCGATTTATTTTGCCGGGAAAACCAAACTTGTAAAACACCAAAAGATACCCCCAACCATTCCGCAATGGTGGCCTGTTGAATCTGTTTTACAAAAGCTTCGAAAATTGTTTCAGAAGTCATCGCCTTGTTTATTATATCGTGTCATTCATAATAAACCTATGGGAGAGAAACGGCTATTTTTTATTGAAATTAAATCCCTACGCCAGCATTACCTGGATCAGGTATATAAAAGCGATTGTACAAGGAGGTACAATCGCTTTTATTGGGTATAATCTCAGCCGAGAATGACCATGGTCATTCCAAGCACCCCATAAGTATATTTTCTGTCGAATTGATTATTCTATATCAATCAATTTCAACGCTTTGTGCGTACGCGTACGCGTTTCTTTACAAAGTTGCGCATCATCGTTCAATGATTTCCCGTGTGAAGGGATCATTTCACGTAGTTTTTTACGGTATTCATCTGATTTGGCACGTTCAGGGAAACATCTCTTCAACAGGCTGATCATAATAGCCACTGACGTCGAAGCTCCAGGAGACGCTCCTAATAGCGCAGCAATAGAACCATCGGCACTCGAAACGACCTCTGTACCAAATTCTAAAATTCCACCTTTCTTTTCATCTTTCTTGATGACCTGAACACGTTGTCCTGCTTTCTCGATAACCCAATCCTCCAATTTAGCTGTAGGCATAAATTGTTTTAAAGACTCCAGTTTATCTTTTGGTGACTTCATGACTTCAGTAATAAGATACTTCGTCAACGGTAAGTTGTCAAGTCCGGCTGATAACATCGGACGGATATTGGACAATTTGATAGAAGCCGGTAAATCGAAGTAAGACCCCTGTTTTAAGAATTTAGTTGAGAAACCTGCATATGGTCCAAACAATAACGCTTGCTTGCCATCAATATAACGTGTATCTAAGTGCGGTACAGACATTGGAGGCGCACCGACAGAAGCTTTACCATACACCTTCGCATGGTGTGTATTAATGATCTCTTCATTCACACAACGCAGCCATTGGCCTCCCACCGGGAATCCGCCATAGCCTTTCGCTTCGGGTATTCCAGATTTTTCCAACAATAACAACGAGTGCCCACCGGCTCCAATAAATACAAATTTTGCCTTGATTTCTCGCTTTGTTCCTGTCTTTAAATCTTTGACTTCCACTTCCCAGCGACCGTCATCTTCACGTTCGATGTCAATTACTTCGTGGTTTAAGGAAATCGAAATATTTTCTTTATTTTCAAGATTAGCGATCAAATCACGTGTCAACGACCCAAAATTTACATCAGTACCCAGATCCATTTTTGTCGCAGCGATTTTTTCGTCTGCCGCACGTCCTTCCATCATCAATGGAATCCACGATTTCAACAATGCTGTATCTTCGGTATATTCCATCCCTTTGAACAAGTTTTGGGTCGTTAGTGTTTCCCATCTTGTCTTTAGAAATTTAGCGTCTTTTTCACCAAAAACCGCACTCATGTGTGGAATACTACGGATAAAATTTTCAGGTTGGGCAATAATGCCTTTATCAACGAGGTAGGACCAAAATTGCTTAGAGACTTCAAATTGCTCGGCAATTTTCACTGCTTTATCAATCTTGACAGAACCATCTTTCTGTTCGGGGGTATAATTTAACTCGCATAAAGCAGAGTGACCCGTGCCAGCATTATTCCATGCGTCAGAACTTTCAGCAGCCACAACATCCAAACGCTCAAGAATTTCAATATTAACGTCTGGGCTTAATTCATTGATTAGAGTACCCAAAGTAGCACTCATAATACCGGCGCCGATCAGAACAACGTCAACTTCTTTATTTGATTTTTTGCTCATGTTTTTGTGATTGATGCAAATTTAATATAGTTTTTGGTAAACGTCCAAGTCTTTTGTCAAAAAACTGTACTTTTTAGAACCACTTATTCAAAAATACCATTGATTTATTAAAATAATCCTAAGTGAGCAATCGCTTACCGCAAAATTCTAAAAATGTTACCTTAAAACACTCCCCCACTCCAAGATAAACACCGGGTCAGCACACAATGTTTTTCTATTTTAAACCGTTATTTATCGAAAGATTTTGTGTTATAATATAGTTTTAACATTTTTGCAGAACGTCGATAGGCAATAGTGTACACGATGGCTAAAAAATAAGATCATTTATTCGCTCATACTATAGCATCGAGAAAAACACAAACACTGTGGCATAACCAAGATAAACCTAATGGAAGCGAGTTCATGTATCGTGTTGAATTCCAAGATCAGACGGGCTGTGAGCGAAAGAAAGCACGAGGAAAATGGTCATAAATGCCATAGTGTAATTAATTGAAGAACAAATAACTTATACAGATGAAAATACTTGAAGGAAAAATTGCTTTAGTAACAGGAGCATCAAAAGGAATCGGAAGGAAAATTGCAGAAGTCTTTGCACAACATGGTGCTAACGTCGCTTTTACGTATCTTTCTTCTGTCGAAAAAGGACAGGCGTTGGAGCAGGAGCTTCAGGCTTTTGGCACCAAAGTGATTGGTTATCGCTCTGACGCTTCAAAATTTGAAGAAGCAGAACAATTGATCAATGCGATCGTCGCTGATTTTGGCGGATTAGATATTGTTGTAAATAATGCTGGTATCACAAAAGACGGCCTGTTAATGCGTATGACCGAAGAGAATTGGGATGATGTATTAAATGTCAACTTAAAATCTGTCTTTAACGTTACAAAAGCTGCTTCAAAAATTATGATGAAAAACCGTAAAGGTTCATTTATCAATATGTCATCCGTTGTTGGCGTTCAAGGAAATGCTGGTCAGGCAAATTATGCTGCATCAAAAGCTGGTATCATTGGGTTCACAAAATCGGTCGCTAAAGAATTAGGTTCTCGTAATATCCGTGCAAACGTAGTTGCTCCAGGCTTTATACGTACCGAAATGACAGATGTACTGGATCCTAAAGTTGTGGCAGGATGGGAAGCTGGAATTCCATTGAAACGTGCTGGCCAACCAGAAGATGTTGCCAATGCATGTCTTTATTTAGCATCTGACTTATCGGCATACGTAACCGGACAGGTTCTTCCTGTTGATGGTGGTATGTTATAAAAAATAACAGGCTTAGGTCAAGTTTTCTTACCTTGACCTAAGCCTGTTCTCTAGTTATGTTTTACGACGATCCCGATCTATCTACCCCTCTAATCCGGTTATACTGGACAAAGACACTATACTGCTCCTTCTGTTTACAGAATTTTCTGTCTCCACATACCTGTATTATTAATAATACCAAACATCTTCAATAGGCTTCTGATAAGAAGGAATCTATAGATCGCCTTCAATATTTACAAATTTTCGTTAATTTTGTCGATCAAATTTAAATGCTATGGCGAACTGGAAGGATTTTTTTGAAATTAAAACCGAGGATGATTTTAATCAGCATTGTTTAGATACCTACCAATTCCAGAGCCAGCATTGTAAGGTTTATCGTGACTATATCAGCCTCCTCGGCAGAGAAAAAGACCTTATTCAGCACTATACGGATATTCCTTTTATGCCTATTGAATTTTTTAAGACGCAACAGGTTATTGCTGAAGGAATGGAGGCTGAAATCGTATTCTCGAGTTCGGGTACAACGGGTATGGTCACCTCAAAACATTTAGTCGCTGACCTCCGTATTTACGAACGCACTTTCCGTCGTATTTTTGAAGACTTCTATGGGCCACTGAGCCATATTGCCATACTGGCCCTTCTACCCTCATACCTTGAAAGAAGCGGTTCATCTTTAATCTACATGATTGATGATCTCATGAAGCAAAGTGAGCAGCCTGAAAGCAATTATTTTCTCTATAACCACCAAGAGCTTTACGATACACTTGTGGCGCTCAAAAATAAAGGCACAAAAACAATCCTTTTCGGCGTAACGTACGCCCTACTCGACTTCATTGAACAATACGCCTTTGAATTTCCTGAACTGATTATTATGGAAACTGGCGGAATGAAAGGTAAGCGCAAGGAAATGGTCAAACAGGAAATCCATAAACTCCTGGAAGAAGCCTTTTCCGTCCATGGAATCCATTCGGAATATGGCATGACAGAATTACTCTCACAAGGTTATTCTTCAGGTCAGGGAATTTTCCATCTTCCCAAATGGATGAAAATCTTGATTCGCGACACCAATGATCCATTGAGCCTAATTCCCATGAATAAAACTGGTGGTATCAACGTTATCGACCTTGCGAATCGTTACTCGTGTTCATTTATAGCCACGCAGGATTTGGGTAAAGTATATCCAGATGGATCTTTTGAAATATTAGGACGTTTTGACCAAAGTGATATCAGGGGATGTAATTTGTTGGTTCAATAATGATCCAACATGATTCAGCACGGGTTTTGTGATGATCCTTTATATTCCCAAATAAATGAAAGCGTAGGTGGTGAAACACATAGGGCAATTAAATTAAAACACCTGTTCATGATGTGTGAACAGGTGTTTTTTCATTCGAAGTATGATCTTTATTTCAGACTCGGATCTTCAAAGGTGTTGCCCGATCGCATATCCCCCGAATCATATCCCTTTTTAAACCATTCCATACGTTGAGCGGACGTACCATGCGTAAATGATTCAGGAACAGCATAGCCCTGTGCCTCTGTCTGTAATTTATCATCTCCCACTGCTTCGGCAGCTTTCATACCGTCCATAATATCATTATAATCGATTTTTATATCGGTATATTCATTGAGATAATGCGCCCATACTCCAGCATAAAAATCAGCTTGCAGTTCGGTCATCACAGAGATCCGGTTATTTTCGCGTTCACTCATTTGCCCACGGGCCTGATTGGTCTTTGGTAATAAACCCACCAACTGTTGGATATGGTGTCCAACCTCATGGGCAATTACATACGCCATGGCGAACTCTCCCTTCGCCCCGAATTTATCCGACAGTTCTTTACTAAAGCTCAGATCCAGGTAAATCTTTTGATCGCCAGGACAATAAAAAGGTCCGTAAGAGGCCTGTCCCATGCCACAACCATCCGTTTGTGTACCACCATCATAAAAAACAAGGGTAGTAGGCGTATAACTCTTCTGCATCTGCTCTTTAAACAGCTTTGCCCAAACATCCTCTGTACTTTGGAGTACAGTCAAGGAGAATTCGGTTAGCCTTTTTTCTTCAGGATTTAACTCACGTGGCTGCCCGGACTGTTCGGTTTGCGCCCCCATATTTTGAGCCTGCTGTAAGAGTTGACTCGGATCTCCACCCATCAAAAATCCAATGACCAAAACAATAATTCCACCAATTCCTCCTAAAGCAATTTTTCCTCCCCCCGACATTCCTCTGCGGTCTTCAAAATTACCACTTTGTTTACCTCCTTGCCATTTCATAGTATTTCTATATTACAGTTAATAATCTTTTCTAATGTTGGATAAACACAAATTCGGTACCAATGTTCTACATGAAGTAGATTTATTTGAAGAAAAAACTCATGCTACAATTTACATTATAGCTCGCTCATATCATAAATTTACCAGTAAGAAAAGATAGTCATTAGCAAAAACAATGCTTTAAAGGGACAAAAACAGGAGTTATTTCTCTAAGTCGTGATATTCGTCATTGTACATCAAAACAAATTTGGCTAAGTTTGGGCTTTCAAAAAAATTGACATGAAATTAGAAGAACAATTACAAGCGAGAGCTGGCGGAAAATGTGAGCTGACAGGCGAAGATGCCACTTTAATTGCTTATACATTACCACCGGAAATAACATCAAATTTGGACAATACTTTACTGATTTCAGAAACATTGGTCAATCAGCTCAACAAAACGGAGCAATTAAATCCGGACGATTGGAAATTCCTTCCAAATGCAATGTGGTCCGAGAACCCATCGGTACAAATTGTATGCTGGCGTATGTTAAACCGACTAAAAAATGAAGGTTGGGCGTCTGAAGCATTGGATATTCTCTATTTAGACGATGAGACACTAGCTGAAGCTAAGAAAACTGGAGACCATGAAAATGACGGCTATGTTTCATTTCATGAAGATAGCATCGGGCAACGACTATTGGAGGGCGACACTGTTGTTCTGACAAAAACGCTTGATGTGAAAGGCTCCTCTTTAAAAGCGACTTTAGGTACCGTGGTTAAGAATATTCGACTTGTAGCAGACAATATCGAACAAATTGAAGGAAAGATTGAAGGTCAAACCATCGTGATTCTGACCAAATATCTCCGTAAACAAAATTAAAATAGACTTTTCGTCTAAATAATTAAGGCTTAAACTGGGGAACTCCTGTTTAAGCCTTAATTATTTAAATAGATACTAGTTGCCACTATTGCGGATAATTCCGCACAAATTCGAAACGATAGTTTGGATGTTGTTTGAGACTATCGATCAAGTCCGATAATAGCCGCTGCCCTTTTTTCGTTTGGTACATATTGTCATGTGTCAAGAGCACAACATTGTTCTTTGTATAAGACGTACCTTTGCGGAGTAAATTCTTCATTTGGGTATACAATTGATTCACCGATAGGTCCGGTTTCCCTGTAACACCATTAATCTTCCACTCACAATCCCAACCAATTACTTTATAACCATTTTGGTGTAGTAGCTCGGCCGTCGAAGCCCCACTTTTCAAATCAACCTTTTTGCGGTCTCCGATATACCAGATATTTCGTCCCGGCAGCCGCACTATCTTATGTGTTAAGCCCAGCGATTGCTCAGCAAGTTCAAAATCTTCAAAGGCCGTCTGCGCATTCGAATAGAACGTACTGTACTTATTATGTGCATGCCAGTAACTGTGGTTGTAACAATCTACTAATGGATTATTTTTATAACGTTCTGTAAAGCCGTGTAACTTCTTACTCATCTTGTCATGATTACCAATCAGAAAAGCATTGATTTTAATGCCTTTTGCTGTCGCAATGGAATCAAGGTGCTGACTTCCATTTAAGGGTCCATCGTCAAAAGTGAGATAAATGTATCGTGGAGAAACAGTATCAGTCAACAATACCGTTGTATCTTTAGCTCCTTTGTAGTCCACATCTTCTTCCATTTTTGTAATGGTGTCTTTCCGTAGCGAATCTACTTTACTTATTGAATCCTGCACGGCAAGTAAACTATCCTTTTTTGGTGGCATAGAGTCAACAGCCCCCACATTTTGCACCTTATTTGTCCCACTTTGATTGCAGGAGTAAAATCCCAAAATAGATATACTTAACCCTACCCATACAACACCCGAATTAACTACTTTTCTCATTACAAAAATTAACTTACCATCACAATTATTTCACAAATACTCAAAATCATCTAAAATAAGCTGATTTCAGTCCCGTGTTGCGCAAAATTAATATATTTTTCATTAATAAAGCTGTTATGTTATTTAATTTATTGTGCATGGCACTCAAAGCGTCATGATTTCGCATGCCTCCAGCGCTACGAAAGCAGACCAGCTGTTATTTCCGGCCAAAAAAAAGGAACCTATGTTGATATAGATTCCTTTTTTATTCTGTTATTCAGCTACTCAATTAATCCCGATGTCTTCCGCCACGACCGTTACCTCGCCCGTGTCCATGTCCCTGATCATTGCCACGCCCGTGACCACCTTCGCGACCTCGTCCATAACCGCGGTCGTTTCCTCTATCGTATCCCCGACGCTCACCCCATGAATGTTCGCGGCTTACCCGACGCTCGCTTGCAAATGAATATCCACCACCATGATGACTGTCTCGAATGGCGACCTGCCTTCCCCGATAACCGCCATAACGGCTTCTGTAGCGATCGTGATGATGCCAAGGTGTGCGATCGTTGATTACTACTTTATGCACCCGATAAAAATCGTAATGTCTATATCGTCTCGGTAAACTTGCTCTTCTTATCCAGCCGCCGTTATCATAATAAACGTAACATCTCGCGGGTACATCGTAATACATATTGTATTCTGGCATATAATAATAACGCGCGTAATCATAACCCGCTGGCCCCCAACTAGGCTGACTTCCAATATTGACACTGATACTCACTTGCGCCTGTGCGGCTCCCGCCGTAAAAAGGCCTGCAATGATCGCCGCCGCATAAAACAATTTTTTCATAAGTAGCTCCTCCCTTAGTTTGTAATTTCTTCTTTACAATACGACAACAAACAGTATGCAAAAGATTAATGTTCAAATGTTAATTTTTGTTAACGCAACAATAAAAACCTCATTTTGAACAGGTTGAAAATAGTGTAATTCACAAAATACCCCAAACCTTTTTGAAGGATCCGTTGTTCAGATTGATAGGACTTTAATGAATAATTACCATGAGTATATATAACGTAGGCATATTTGTCGGCAGCTTGAGAAAGGAATCTTTCAATAAAAAGATCGCACAGTTTATCCTCGACCAGGAGGAATCGAAATTTAGCTATCGCATGATTGATATCGGCGATCTCCCCTTATATAATCAGGATTTTGACGATGCTGGTAACCCACCGGCTAGCTATACCCGTTTCCGTCAAGAGGTCGCGTCCTTGGATGCTGTGCTTTTTGTTACCGCAGAGTATAACCGTTCGATTCCGGCGGTATTAAAGAATGCGATTGACGTGGGTTCGAGACCCTATGGAAAAAATAAATGGGATGGTAAACCTGGCGCAATAATTTCCTCATCAACGGGAGTTTATGGGGGCTTTGGGGCCAACCATCATTTGCGTCAATCACTTGTCTTCGTCAATATCCCAACGATGCAGCAACCTGAAGCTTATCTGGGCGATATCGGCAGCTGTATCGGTCCAAGTGGAACAGTGGAATTAGCAAAAACCAAAGATTTTCTCCGCAGCTTTAAAACAGCATTTGAGCAATGGGCTGAGCGAATCATTCATACAAAAAGGCAGAATTAAGTTCTGCCCTTTTGTATGAATGATCAAATTAAACTAGTCTTGTTCATCACTGAGGTCATAGTTCCAATGCTGTAATTTTTCCTGTAAGATCCGCGATATCTTATTGAAATAGCGCTTTTGCTTATAGCCCATTACCCATTGTACCCCCTGTACAGCATTGGTACAGAAAATCTCATCTGCCCGTTTCATGATTTCGGGGCTTATCTGTGCTTCCACCACTTCTATACCTTCATCCTGTGCCATGTCCATGACTACCCGACGCATCACCCCTTCAATACATCCTTCGGATAATGCTGGTGTATAAAGCACCTTTTCATAATAGACAAAGATATTTGAAATTAAGGATTCACATAGGTAACCTTCCTGATTTAGAATTAACACATCATCAAAAGCCATTTTCTTTTTATAGATGCCAGCTAACACATAAATCTGCGCATTTAAAGATTTAATCTTTGAAAGATCGCTATAAGGTTTTTTGAATTCATTGTACAGCCCTACAATCAAACCGACCTTCTTATCGCGAAGATTAGGTTCTATGCGCTGCACCTGCAAAACAAAACCAGGTTTATTACTCGTCGGACTATACAATCCGCCACCAGATCTAAATACGATCAACCGGATACGAACCTGCTGTCCCAACATATTGTTTTTACGGATTAATTCTTCGGATCTCGAACGAATAAAAAATGCATCGAAAAGGTTTGCATCATCCAAATGAATCAACTCCATTCCTTTTTGTAAACGCTCGACATGAAAATTTAGAAAGCGGATATCACCATCCTTATACAACATCGTTTCGAACAGTCCGTCCCCATAACGAAAACCTCTATTCTCAATGCTAAATATTTCCTGATCTTCCGGCACTACATTGCCATTGAAATTGATATAGTTTGTTGGCATCTTAATTTTGTTCTAAATTTTAATCATGTTCTATAGCCATTGAATTTGCCGCATATCCGCGCCACTTTTCTAAAGCTAAACGAAAATCTTCCGGATATGGTACCTCAAAATACATATTTTCTTTTGTAGAAGGATGAATAAATCCCAATACTTGAGCATGAAGTGCTTGTCGCGGCAGCAATGAAAAACAGTTATCCACAAACTGCTTGTACTTTGAAAACACGGTACCTTTTAAAATCTTATCGCCACCATACATGGCATCATTAAATAGCGGATGACCAATAGATTGCATATGCGTACGAATTTGATGTGTACGTCCCGTTTCTAATTGACATTCTATTAGGGTAACATAGCCCAGTCGCTCCAAAACTCGGTAATGTGTCACTGACCAACGCCCCTTGTCTTCACTATCATACATCGCCATGATACGTCTGTCTTTTAGATGACGTCCAATATAACCTGTGATTGTTCCGTCCTCTTTTAAATCTCCCCAAACTAATGCAATATATTTACGGGTAATGCTGTGATCGAAAAACTGCTTTGCCAAAAAGGCCATTGATTTTTCATTTTTAGCAATGACCAATAATCCGGAGGTGTCTTTATCGATTCGATGCACTAAACCCGGGCGATCGGAGTTTCCAGGTAGCTGTGGCAGCTGCTGTATATGATACGTTAATGCATTGACCAAGGTTCCTGTATAATTATTATATCCTGGATGCACGACCATTCCCGCCTCCTTATTCACGATCAACACATCGTCATCCTCGTATTTGATATCTAATGGAATGTTTTCAGGATAAACTTCGTTATCCCGTGGCGGATCAGGTAGCACCAATGTAATCACATCATCAGGTCTAACCTTATAGCTCGCCTTGATCTCCTTACCGTTAACCATGACAGAACCAGCTTCAATAGCATGCTGAATTTTGCTCCGCGTAGCATTTTCCACCCTGTTCATCAGATATTTATCAATGCGGAGTAATGCTTGCCCCTTATCCACCTCAATACGTAGATGCTCAAATAATTCCTGTTCTTCCTGATCTTGCGATCCAATTTGTTCTGTCATGCTACAAAAATAAACCAAATGAAACAATTTTCGTTAAATTTGTTTTCATTTAATGTTATGTTGCCGTTCAAAATCCATAGTCCCGAAACTGAATTGTGCCTTCCGGCCTGGGAGAAGAAGCATATTAAAGTAACGCTTAAGCGGGATGACCTCATACATCCGTTTATTTCGGGCAATAAGTGGCGAAAATTAAAATATAATCTGGAAGAAGCAGTGCAGCTAGGGAAAAGCCATCTGGTTACATTTGGCGGGGCATGGAGCAACCATCTTTTGGCTACTGCTTGCGCCGGCGCTACCTTCAAGTTTAAAACAACTGCTTTTGTTAGAGGTGAAGAAGGGGTTAACAACCCTGTTTTAACGATGTGTCGTCTTTTTGGGATGCAGCTTATTTACGTCGACCGCGAATCTTACCGAAATAAAGAAAATTTATACGAGCGTTATTTTGGTCAGGATCCGACGACATTCTATATACATGAAGGCGGTTACGGTATGCTCGGAGCGAAAGGTTGCGCCGAAATCGTTGACGAACTCCAACATGAATATCAGCATATTTTTACAGCCTGTGGTACAGGAACAACATTAGCGGGAATAGGCAATGCTGTCGAAAAACGAGATCTATTTACCCATGTACATGGCGTTCCTGTTTTAAAAAATGGTGGCTTTATTCAAACGGAAGTCGATCAACTTTACCCCAACATCCCCCCGCCTATTTTACACCTTGATTATCATTTTGGTGGTTATGCCAAATCCAACGCCGACTTGCTCGCCTTCGTTCAACATTTTATAGCATCCACAGGAATAATGATTGAACCTACTTATACCGGCAAATTGCTCTATGCCGTGGATGACCTGATCAAAAAGGACTACTTTACCCCCGCCGATCAGGTACTCGTAATACATACCGGCGGACTTACAGGTCTACTTGGCATGTACGAACGTTTTAATTTTCTTGATCTACATCAATAAATAAAGCAGAACACCCCACAGAGACATTTGATTGACATTTATTCAGCAATTATATTGTAAGTTTGACCCGATTTAAAAATAAATCAAATCGAAAACATGCGAAAACCATGATTTTCCAAAGGTAACAGCGAGGCCAGTATGGGGTATTTTTAACCCTATGCAGCACCTCATAAATTAATGATATAAAGATGAAAATATTAGCATTTGCAGGCACAAGCAACAAAAACTCAATCAACAAAACATTTGTCACAAGTACTTCAAAATACTACAAGGAAGCCGACGATACCATCGAATTGCTAGACTTAAACCATTTTGAAATGCCGATCTATTCTTACGACAAAGAAGTCGAGTTGGGCATTCCACAATTAGCGCATGACTTTGCAGCTAAAATGGATGCCGCAGATTTCCTGTTGATTTCTTTGGCCGAACATAATGGATCCTATACCACAGCTTACAAAAATATCGTTGACTGGGTTTCACGGATTCCTAACCGTAAATTATTCAACGGCAAACCTGTTTTCTTATTGGCTACTGCCCCTGGTCCAATGGGAGGTGCCACAGTTTTGAACACTGCTGTCAATCGAATCACTTGGGACGGTGCCGATATATTAGATTCCTTTTCTCTTCCCGAATTCCACAAAAACTTTGAAGAAGGTAAAGGTATTATCGACCCGACTTTAAGAAGTCAATTAGAAGCTAAAGTACGTAAAACAAAACGTGCACTTGCCGAAAAATTATCCGTTCAGGGTTAACAAAAGATTAACAAATAATCATTGTAAAAACCTCTTTTAATATGTAAATTGAAAACCTATTAAAAGAGGTTTTTTGATATGGCAAAAAAAATATTACTACTTGTAGGAGACTTTGTAGAAGACTACGAAGCAATGGTTCCATTTCAAGCAATGGGTTCTATAGGGATAACGGTAGATGCAATTGCTCCAGACCGCAAAAGCGGGGATGTAGTTCCCACAGCAGTACATGATTTCACTGGTGATCAGACCTACAAAGAATTGCGCGGGCATAATTTCGCAATCAATAAAGATTTCGACCAGGTAAATGTTGAAGACTATGACGGTCTATATATTGCTGGCGGACGATCGGCAGAATATATTCGACTCAACAAACGTGTTTTGGAGATTACGAAACACTTCTTTGAGCACAACAAACCTGTGGCGGCAATATGTCATGGTATCCAGGTGTTAACAGCTGCAAAAGTACTCGCAGGTCGTACATTGACAGCCTATGTTGCTGTAGGTCCAGACATTGAATTAGCAGGCGGCACATGGAAAAATATTCCTGCAGATCAAGCGGTCGTAGACGGAAATTTGGTCACCTCTCCTGCTTGGCCAGGACATCAGGCAATTTTAAAAGAGTTTTATAAGTTATTAGGTATTACTATTACAATTTAAGTGTTTTTTAATGAAGAAGAATAAAAGGTTATGGCTTTTGGTCATACCGATTTTAGTGCTGCTGGGTTTTATTTTAAAAGATAGCTTCAATCAGAAAAGTATTGAAGGTTTACCGGGAGGTTTTAAGGAAGTCGCTTTCGTCAGAAATGAACAAAATAAAGGCGGTATCATACGCATCTATGCCGTTACAGTAGGTGACCTGTTGAACGCAGATTATACAGGCTGTCTTGACTTGATGCCTGTCAATGATTACGGAAGCACAACAACGGTGTATTTCTTCGATCGAAGTGCACCTTATCCAACAAGCTTATCAATTGACACACCCCATTTTGACACGACGAAATACAAAGCTATTCAAATTTCCAAAAAGTACGGAAAGAAGAAATAGACGAAATCAAACATAATGACATGTCCCTCAAAGTCTGCTAGACTTTGGGGGATTTTTTTTTGCCACGCTATGCTCTACCTTGTAGCGGTTATTTCTAGGGAAGAAGAATGATGGCAAAAATGCACCTTAAAACGACGCTCGAAATACATCAACAAAAAATAACTTAATAATTCTTTAACACAAAAAAGTTCGATTATCCCCTGCAGAGCTATAGTTTTGCTTTTTAAATTTACGTATATTTAGCTATGGCGAAAAAATTTATTCCTAGAGACGTTAGTTGGTTGAGCTTTAATGGCAGAGTACTTCAGGAAGCTGCGGATGAGACTGTCCCTTTACCCTTAAGAATCAAATTTTTAGGTATATTTTCCAATAACCTCGATGAATTTTTCCGCGTGCGTGTTGCAGGTCTAAAACGGGCTATAGACCTCAAAGATAAAAGTGCCAATCAATCCTTCTATGAAGATCCTCAGCTTATCCTAGAAGAGCTCAATATCCGGGTCATCAAGCAGCAAAAGAAATTTGACAGTACCTGGAATCGTATCCAAAAAGATATGGCCAAACAAAATGTCTATATTAAGACCAGTGAGGAACTCAACCCCGAACAACAGAAGTTTGTGAGTGACTATTATCAGGATGACGTAGAATCGAACGTCATTCCGCTGATATTGGACGATGTGCGGCCTATGCCTTATATTCGGGATAAGAGCCTTTATTTGGGCATTGCTATGGGAAAACAGGAATGGCAGTACGAAACCAAATTTGCACTCATCGAAATCCCGACCAGTCAAAATGGACGCTTCGTCCAGTTGCCATCGCCAAAAGATGAAAAACACATCATACTTTTGGAGGATGTTATCAAGTTTAATCTTCCTCTGATATTCTCCTATTTCGGTTTTGATGTATTCAATGCACATGTATTTAAAGTCACAAAAGACGCCGAATTTGACATTGACAATGACATCAACACGACGCTGGTCGAAAAGATAAGCAAAGGGGTAAAAAACAGAAGAAAAGGTAAACCTACCCGATTTATTTTTGATCAAGAGATGGACCATAAATTGGTAGAATTCCTGATCAAGAAACTTAACCTTTCAAAAAAAGACAGCATCATTCCAGGACAAAAAATACACAACTTCAAACACTTCATGGATTTTCCCAATGTGTTTAAATCCTATAATCAGCCCTTGGAACGGACGTCCTTTCCACACCCCTATTTCAAGAACTACGAACGTGTAACGGATACTGTATTGAAAAAAGATGTGCTGCTCTCCTTCCCCTATCATGAGTTTAGACCGATCATTGATCTACTTCGTGAAGCAGCGATGGATCCAGATGTGAAAACCATCCAGATTACGGCATACCGCTTAGCCTCGAATTCAAAAATTGCAAATGCCCTGATTAACGCGGCCCGCAATGGAAAGGAAGTCACCGTGATGCTTGAACTTCGGGCAAGATTTGATGAAGAAAACAATTTGGACTGGAAAGAGAAACTTGAACTGGAAGGCATCAAGGTATTGACCGGTATCCCAAATAAAAAGGTCCATGCAAAACTATGCGTCATCAAAAAACGTATTGGAATGAAAACGATCCAGTATGGTTTTGTCAGCACAGGAAATATCAATGAAAAAACGGCTAAATTATACGGAGATTACTGCCTATTAACGAGTAATAGGGATGTTATTGCCGATATAAATAAGGTTTTCAATTACCTGAGACGTCCTAAGTCAAATCCGGCTGAAATTATCAAAAATTGCAAAAGTCTGTTGATATGCCCAACGGATATGCGCAGGGAACTTCTACACTACATCGATCAGGAGATTACCGAAGCCAAGGCTGGTCGAAAAGCATATATTATTGTCAAGGTAAACTCACTGAGCGATAAAGAAATGATTAAAAAGCTCTATGATGCCGCAACAGCTGGTGTCAAAATAGACCTTATCATCCGGGGAATCTACTGTGCAACAAATCAAAAAACCTTTAAATTGCAAATGAATGCCATTTCAATCGTCGATGAGTATTTGGAACATGCACGTGTGATGTATTTCTACAACGCTGGCCGAGAGCAGCTATTTATTTCCTCGGCAGATTGGATGACAAGAAACTTGGATCATCGCATCGAAGCAGCGGTCAAAATAACAAGTAAAAAAATCAAGGAAGATTTAAAAGAAATGCTTCAGATCCAGCTCAATGATAATGTCAAGGCCCGTATACTCAACAATTCACTGAGCAATCATTACGTTGAGAATAAAAAGGCGCCATGCCGTTCGCAGATTGAAATATACAATTATCTGAGAAAAAAATTAGCGGATCATTAGTGGGCTGTTGATCAATACGAGCACAAATTGGTCAATAAGCTGAATTCAAGATCATTCTTGTCATTACGAACGAGAATAACGTTTTATATTATATTAATTAAGACACAAGTTGTATCTTCATTCCATGAAATTTAACTTGTGTCTTATATTTGCCTTAAGCCTTTCCACGCTTTCTCTCAGTGCGCAGGAAAAGACCATGCCTTCAGATTTTGTATACGTCAAGGACATTATTCCAACAATAAGTTTAGAAATGCGTTATTTTGGTAGCCACAACTTCACCGGAAGGCCAATTCAAGGTTATGAAAAACCAGTCGCTATTTTAACGAAGCGCGCAGCGCTAGCACTGCAACAGGTCGAGAACCATTTAAATAAAAAAGGTCTTGGCCTGAAAATATTCGATGCCTACCGTCCGCAACGTGCTGTTGACAACTTTAAAACATGGTCCTTAAACACCAATGATACTATCGCAAAAAGGGAATTCTACCCGCTTATCAATAAGAAGAACTTGTTCAATCTAGGCTTTATTGCCTCCAAATCAGGCCACAGCCGTGGCAGTACAGTCGATCTAACGCTCATTAGCTTAAAAGATCATAAGGAGATTGATATGGGTGGACCTTTTGATTTTTTCGGCGCAGTCTCCCATCATCACTATGCGCATCTGACCGTCCAACAGAAAGAAAACCGGAAGATTTTAAAAGAAGCGATGGCTAAATTTGGCTTCAAAGCTTATGATAAGGAATGGTGGCATTACACTTTGCAAGATGAACCCTATCGTAAAACCTATTTTGATTTTATCGTAAAATAAACATGTCTGTAAAGGAAACTCCCATCAAAAACAAGGGTTTTTATGTCTTTCATTTTAAGGGCAACAAATCGAAACCTGTCTTTAGTTCCGAGCAGCAGCAGATTTTAACAAAAGGTGACCTCTATTCGCTCTGTTTAATAAAAAAAGGTGAGACTTCCTTCATGATTAATAATGAACGGGTACAAGTTGCGCAAAATCACCTATTGTTAACCAATCCATCCTCCCGAGTGAATGGCTCTTCGGTCGTCAAATCTTGGGATTGTGAGGTATATTTGATTTTCTTTACGCTGGATTTTAGCTTCAAACTGGATTTTCAAGAAGATTTCTTCGAGGTCACCAAAAAATCTCTTGCCTTAAGTGACAGTTACATCTGGTCGCTATCGAACCAAGATTCGATCAACTTATCTAACTTATTTAAACAGTTTATTCATTACGACCGACAAGACTCTAGCTACCTTTTCAAACATCAGATTATTAAGTCATTAACAGAAATATTATTTTGTGAAATAGCCCGTCTAGGAAGCCAAAATATGCGAAATACACCCGCTATTCCCTCCCGGAAAAGAGAGATTCTGGCCAATTTCCATTTGCTATTAAAAAAGTCGTTTCATAAAGAACACATGGTGCAATTTTATGCGATGGAACTCGGCATCACAGCGAAACATCTATCCGTAATTACCAAGGAACTAACTGGAAAATCAGCAATAGAACTTATTCAGAACGTTTTAGTGGAGGAAGCAAAATCATTACTTTGCCAGGGGCTTCCCATCGGAGAAATTGCAGTGAAATTACATTTCTCGGATCAATCTTTTTTTGGTAAATTCTTTAAGCGAAATGTTGGAATCTCGCCTAAAGAATTTCGTCAGAATCTCTACTTAAACAAAGTCGATTAAATCGAAGATGCTTGTAAATTGCTGGTCTGCAGCTCCAGTATCCTGCAATTTATCCTCGCCCCAAGTCTGCCCTTTCAACCATAAGGTTTGGCAGCCAACCGCTTTGGCAGGTACCATATCTTTACTATAGGAATCACCCACCACCAATACCTCTTGTGCAGGAAGTCCTATTTTAGTTACACCTAAGGCATAAATGGCAGGATCAGGTTTGCGCACACCGACGACAGCCGACTCCACAACTTCCTGAAAATAAGATAGAATCCCAAAATCATCAAGGACCGATTTTAAATTACCATAAAAATTGGAAACCATGACAATCGGATATTTTTCATGGAGTGAATTTAACAGTGGTTTTACCTCTTCAACCGTATTCTTCGCCAATGAATAACCGTCAAAGGCTATTCTATGCGCTAATGATCGGTCTAAGTCGTACCCTGCAGCAATAAGATAATCAAATTGCACATTGAGCTTTGCTTCAAGCACTTCCAAAAAATTAAACTGCGGTTTAATAATAGGTTGTAAAGCCATCTGACGTTCCGCGTAGGTATAGGCCTCCTGAAAAGCGTTCAAATTTACGGGAACCTGATATTTTTCATAACCCGACCAGATAACAGCTCCCCAGTGGCCGCCATTGGTGTCTAAGGTTCCACCATAATCAAAAATAATTCCTTTAATATTAAACTTATCCATGTTATTTCCTTTTTACTAAACTCATCCACCCCAAACCGATCATAATCCACACAATTTCCCTAATTCGTGTCACAACACCCATAAAAATACCGACTTTCGCAGGCAATCCTATACTCATTACGGCCATTGCCAATCCACCTTCCCGGGTTCCCAACTGCATTGGAAAGAAAAAAACAAGATTGGCAAATAGGGAAGATCCTGAGCTAATGATCATAGCATCAATAAAATCAATATTGATATCTAAAGCCAAACCAATAAAATAAATCTCAAAACAGCCTACAACGCGTGCTACAAATTCCCAAAAAAGCGCCGTATAGAAACGATCACGACGATTTTGAAAGAGGTTTTTCACCTGTTGATCGACGTCATTCAAAGTTTCATATTTCGTATCCAGTACATCACCCACTTTCTTGCCTACCAAAGGCAGTTTAGACAAGGCTTTCAATAGTGAAACGGTAATTCCCTTCTTATAAAATTTTGTAAATAGCCAAGTACAGATGATAGCCATTACAAAAATCGCAGCACAGGCCACATTGACCATCGTGCTAGCAGGCACAAACCAAAGAATTAGAAAAACAGAAGCGACCCAAAATAAAATATGCGATAGGATGTGCATGACACCGTATAACAGCACAGATGAACCTGCCTTCGAACCACCGACATAGTTTTTAAGCTCCATAATACGATAAGGCTCCCCTCCTAACGCAACAAATGGTGTTATATAATTGATGGCATACCCCGATATTGTCAATTGTAAGACCTTCCAAAAAGGGACGTTTGTCTGTGGCAATTCCGGTTCCTGAATAATTGCCTTAAATGCCATAGCATTCATCCAGTAGAGTACTGCCCAGCTACCAAGTACAGGCAGAAACCACCAGCCAATATTTTCAAGGTTGTTCCAAATCTCATCAATTCCCATTGCATGAATCATATAGGCCAGTGTACCTATACCGATCAGCATAAAGAGCACTTTATAGATTTTGCTACCCATAGGTTGGATCATTTGTTAATTTATCAACAAAATAGCCACTTACCTTTTCTTGTCGGTTACACATATAGATCAATATCGGATTTAGGACAAACATGTCAAAGAAAAAGTAAATCCAAGGTTGGCCGATAAACAACCAAACAAATAGGAAAATCACCCTTGTATTGAACTGTACAATATTTGTATACTTCATCAATGGTTTATTTTGAGTTCTAAAGTCGACCATTAATTGTTTTGGCAATTCGTCTTTATAGCGACTTTTCACTAGGCGCAGTAGCTTTTGCAGTTTTGGCGAAAGCTTTTCCTGGTTTCGTGTATAGCCCATATAGCCATTTAACACAAATTTGCTGAAAAAATTCTTGCGCCAGGACAAGGCATCGTAGTCAACTTTCAAATCACGTGTATTGTCCAGCTCACTTCCAGCTTTACCTTTAATAAAATACAAATGCACGTTACGATAATAATCAGCCATTGCTGACTGAAGCATATGCGATACACCTGCAAGCACACAAAATACCCATAGCCATTGTGGCCACCCCTCGTTAATACTGCGTAAACAGATCGCAATATGAATAGAAGCAAACCAAAAATCGCCAGCAAAACCATCCAAGATACGACCAAAGCGACTTTTATTGTCCGTCATTCTGGCCAGCTGTCCATCGGCACTATCTAGAGAATTGGCAAAAACCAATAAAAGCATGCCGATCACATTAATCCATAACGCCGGGTAATAGAATAAAATACCCGCCGCAACGCCAAAGAAAATACTAATAATGGTTACAGCGTTGGGTGTAATACCAATTTTTGCACAGACTTGCGCAATGCGATAACCTATAGGTCGATAAAACCAAATATCAATTCGTTCCTCGGTATCATTAGATTTTAAAGATTGTTCGAATGCACTCAAATTATCTTCTTCGATTACATTAACTTGTTCTTTCTGCATTGTGGTTCTTTTCAGTAAATTTATGGTAAACCATTTGAGCAATGGCCTCTGCAGCCTCTGCCCGACAAGGCGCAAAACTTGGCCAGTCATTTAAGTCAATAATATGGAAGTCTCCATTTGCATCAATAATCACGTCGCCGCCGTAGATATGTACATCCAGGACTTCTGCCGCACGATTGGCGACTTCTTTTAGTTTGTCGAGATCAAAAGGAAAGTGTACGACCTCATCATTAATTTGTTCATACAAATCATATTTGTGATGATTGTGTTCATAGGGGTAAAAATAAAAAAAGAAATCCGTTCCCCGCACCGCATAAAATTTTAGTAGGTCTCCGGCAAGATGTTCAGAAATCACCGCCTCTTTAATCCCGCGGAGCGCATATTCATTCAAGATATGTTGCGCTTCTTTCAGACTAGCGGCAAAAGTAACATCTTCTTTATGAATGGCGTGAAAGTCGCCACGTTTGATCCACACACCCTTTCCTTTCAGTTTCTCAAAAATAGATTGAATATCGGCAACCGTAGAGATCACGATACTTTTCGGATAAGGAACTCCACCTTCCAAAAGCTTAAGGGTCATATTTTTCCGAAAGCAATTTTCAATTCCAAATCCAGAATTCAAAACATTGACCCCATTATTTTGAAGAGATTGCAACTTTTTCACTAAAGTCTTTGTTCTCCCCATAGTCAGAATATTATCCTGCTTCACGGATGCTGAAGACAAAAATTCATCCTCGTTACAAAGCTCTACCGAGGCACCTTTTTCAGTCAGTTTTAAAACTACTTCATTGAATATGGCGGCATCATTCCCCACATGGTTGGGTGAAAAGCGATTTTTTCGAGTTACGCCTAAAATAGAAATCATATCGCTCATTTTACTAACTAACCTCCTCACTCAAAAATTGTTCTGCGACAACACGATCTTTTAAATGATCAATATCGACCACCTTTTCAAATACAAATGCTTCTACTTGTAAATCGTTTTCCAATAGAGCACGCTGAAAATTACGCATTCTGGAATTACCTGCTTCGACGGAGCTCAACGCACAGTCCATCGCCGCCTGACGAAAGCAGTAAATTCCCCCAGAAACGTACTTCGTTTTGGCGGTTGCCGTATCCAAAAAAGCTTCCACCCGAAGCTGCGAATTGGTGTTCACATAGAGCGGACTCTCATCGTCAACAAAAGGAGTTACAGCCATAAAAGCATCGGCCTGTTGATGTTGCTGAAATGCTTCTAAATAGGCATGAAATTCATGTGGCCTAAAAACCGTATCTGTTGTGGTCAGACAACAGGACGACCAATCGGGGTTGTTTTTGACAAGCAAGGCAAAACTATGCAATGAACTTGCAGTATCTTCCTCTATAAGCACAATAGGTAATTCAAACGTCGTTTTTTCCAAAAACAATTTCAGCTCCGGAGATTGTTTATTGATAATAACATGAACTCGTTGCGCTCCTTCTTTAACAAACATGCGAATCAATCGTTCAATTAATGGAACTCCATGTAATGGTAGCAAGGGTTTCGGTAAATTGAACCCCTCTTTTCGCAATCGAGAACCTTCTCCCGCTGCTATAATTGCAAATTCCATTTCTTCTAATTGCAAAATAAAATCATTTATAAAAAAGCAAAACCCCCGTCACTATCTCAGCGTTCGTAAGCGCAAAAGTCTACAGAGGGTTATATCACAAATCTTCAATACCGTAAAGATGTTGAAGAAAAAGGGGAAAAACTGTTTTTAGACAATTGTTTCCCCGCTCTTATTAAGTTAGCTTATTGAATACTATCGACTAGCTCCTGGTAATAATCCAGTCCTAAATGTGTGATTAAATCTTCACCCATAATGTGACGCAATGTATTTTGCAATTTCATCAATTGTTTGAAGATATCGTGTTCAGGAGGCAATCCTGGAGCTGTTTGAGGCGACTTCAAGTAGAATGACAACCACTCTTGAATACCCGACATGCCTGCACGTTGCGCCAAGTCAATAAACAAAGCCAAATCCAAGGCAACCGGTGCTGCTAAAATTGAATCGCGGCATAAGAAATTGATTTTAATCTGCATTTTGTAGCCCAACCAACCGAAAATATCGATGTTGTCCCAAGATTCTTTATTATCACCGTGTGGAGGATAATAGTTGATACGTACTTTATGGTAAAGGTCACCGTATAACTCAGGGTTCTTTTTCGCATCTAGAATTTCTTCCAATACCGATAATTTAGACACTTCTTTTGTTTTGAAATTTTCAGGATCATCCAATACTAATCCGTCACGGTTACCTAAGATATTCGTCGAAAACCAACCTTCAACACCCAAAGCTCTCGCTTGAAGACCAGGTGCCACAATTGTTTTCATCAATGTTTGACCTGTTTTAAAATCTTTACCTGCAATTGCTACACCATTTTCATGCGCCAACTCAACAATCGCTGGAACGTCACATGTTAAATTTGGTGCACCATTGACATACGGAGCGCCCTCTTTCAATGCCGCATAACAATAGATCATACTCGGTGGAATACGTTGATCATCATTATCTAACGCTTCCTCTAATTTAGCTAAGGTTGAAAAAGCTTCGTTTGTCTCAATATAACGCTCAGTAGATCCACACCATACCAAGACAATACGGTCTAATCCGTTTTTCTCTTTGAATTCACGAATATCACGTTGTACAGCATCTGCCAATTCACGGCGAGTTTTTTCAGATTTGATGTGCGTTCCGTCCAAATTTTTCACAAAATTACGGTCAAACACAGCTTTCATCGGTTGGATAGCCTCCAATTCAGCCTTAACAGCATCCAATTGACCTTGCTCCAATACCTGTGCTTTTGATGCAGCCTCATATACGTTATCTTCGTATACGTCCCAGCCACCAAAAACAACATCTTCCAGTTTTGCTAAAGGGACGAAATCTTTAATTAATGGATTTCTGTTCTCAGTGCGTTTACCCAGACGGATTCTGCTCAATTGAGAAACAGATCCGATTGGTTTTGAAAAACCTTTGTTTATAGATGCCACACCAGCGATTAATGTTGTAGCCACAGCACCTAATCCCGGAATAAGAATACCCAATTTTCCATTGGCATCTTTCACTTGTTGTCCCATATTAATTCTATATACTTAAATTGTTATTTAATTGATGTATTATGATAAAATAATTCTTAAAATTAGCTTAAAAAAACATATTTCATACCACCCCGCACTTAATTTATAAAATCGTGACAAATAGCGATACGAAGCCTATTCGAAACCTTAAGAAATAATCCGAAAATGAATTATTATTTAGTATTCTACTAGTCCATCTAACTGGAATTTAACGTTTTTAGCTAAAGTTGTTAACCCAAAAAACAATTGTCCTTAATTTTACTCAATATATCAAGATTCGAAAACTAATCCAAATTCAATCCAAAAAAAGTTTTTCTTTCTTAAAAATTGGTCAATTTTTCTTTTTCTATTTCCCATAAATATGACAATAAAATTGGAAAATGGTTTTAGTAGCACTAACTTTAGCCTAAAATCTAAATACAGGCAATGAGTCTATCGTTCAATTTATAAACCAACAGCATTTGACCTGCGCATTGTTATTGGATAAATGCTCTGCCAATCGGTAGCGCGATGACAAATTTAACGGTATCCCCTATAGCCTAAGGTGCATAAGAGTATCCATAACATTGCAACGAACGAAACCAAGTGTAAAGTAGAGTTTTACACCAAAGAATGTACTGAACAAATAATTATCTGAATGAAAAATACAATTTCGTGCCTAACTTTGGCGCTTTTAAGCGCAAGCCAGTTACATGCTCAAACCGCTGCCGACTCGGCTTATGTTAGAGATCATTATGAAAAGACCGAAGTAGCAATCCCCATGCGAGATGGGAAAAAATTATTTACTGCGATCTACAGTCCAAAAGACAAATCGAAGAAATATCCAGTTTTGCTCAATAGAACGCCCTACACGGTTTCTCCTTATGGACAAAACGAATACAAAAAAAGCCTGGGCAACTTTCCGACGATGATGCGTGAAGGCTATATTTTCGTCTACCAAGATGTGCGGGGAAAGTGGATGAGCGAAGGTGAATTTGAAGATGTACGTCCGACCACCTACAGCAAAGACAAAAAAGCCATCGATGAAAGTACAGATACCTATGATGCGCTTGAATGGCTACAGAAAAATCTCAAAAACTATAATGGCAAAGCCGGACTCTATGGGATCTCCTATCCAGGCTTCTATTCTACCGTTGGATTGGTCAAAACGCACCCGAGCTTGAAAGCGGTCTCCCCACAAGCTCCGGTAACAGACTGGTATATCGGCGATGACTTCCACCATAATGGCGTACTGTTTCTTCAGGATGCATTCACCTTCATGTCAACCTTTGGTGTCCCGCGTCCAAAACCCATCACCCCAGATCAATTCAAGAGCAAAATTCAGATTAAAGAAGCCGATAAATACAACTTCTTTTTAGAAGCCGGAACAGCACGGGAACTGAAGGAAAAGTATTTTGGTGACTCCGTACAGTTTTGGAATGACCTGTTTAAACATCCCGACTATGATGATTTTTGGAAGTCGCGTGTGATCACCAATTCTTTACAGGAGGTAAAACCAGCGGTGATGGTCGTCGGTGGTTTCTTTGACGCGGAAGATGCTTATGGAACATTTAAGACCTATCAATCGATTGAGGATAAAAGCAAAAAAAACAACTCGATTTTAGTCGCGGGACCTTGGTATCATGGCGGCTGGGTTCGTGCAGAGGGAAACTATTTAGGTGATATCCAATTTGAGAAAAAAACCAGCGTTACCTATCAGGAACAATTTGAACAGCCTTTTTTCAAATATTATCTAAAAGATGAAGGGAACTTCGCACCATCGGAAGCAAACATTTTTGTCTCTGGAAGCAATGAATGGAAACATTTCGAACAATGGCCACCCAAAAATGTAGAAACAAAAAAACTATACTTCCAACCTCAGGGGAAACTTGGATTTGACAAAGTTCAACGTACAGATTCTTGGGATGAATATGTCACTGACCCCAATAAACCGGTTCCGCACCAGGGTGGGCTAATCCAAAACCGAACGCGAGAGTATATGGTAGATGATCAGCGTTTCGCCGCTAGTCGCCCTGATGTCATGGTTTATCAAACGGAACCGTTGACAGAAGACCTGACTATAGTTGGCCCCATCAAAAATTTCCTTAAGGTTTCTTCAACAGGTACAGATGCAGATTATGTTGTCAAACTGATTGATGTTTACCCGAACGATGCAGCAAGTTATCAAGGAAAAACAATGGCTGGATACCAGATGATGGTACGTGGTGAGATCATGGCCGGGAAATACCGAAATGGTTTTGAAAAAGCGCAGGCCCTGACTCCAGGAATGGTCGAAAAGGTGAATTTTGAAATGCCAGATGTTGCGCATACGTTCAAAAAAGGACATCGCATTATGGTTCAGGTACAAAACTCCTGGTTTCCGCTGGCAGAACGAAATCCACAGGTGTTTTTAGCGCCTTATACAGCTACCAAAGCTGACTTCCGTAAAGCCACACAACGTATTTTTCACGATGTGAACAATGCCACGTACATCGAATTTTCTGTCCTCAAAGATTAACAGTTAAATTTGAATAATAGCGTTTAAGAGCGAATTGAATAAGGCTACATCAGCTAAACAGCTGAGCCTGATGTAGCCTTATCTTTAATCTTCCGCTACATACTTATCTTCCCCGGCCTTCCATCCTGCAAACAATAAAAGTACGATACTGCCCGCTAAAAAATAGAAGGAGTAATTCCAGGTAGCATCTATTTCGTGCAGCTTACCGAATACCGGCGGGCCAAAAGCTGCAATCAGATAACCAACAGACTGGGCCATGCCCGATATTTTAATCGCATTCGCCGTTGACCTCGCCCGCAGGGTAAAGAAAAGAATAGACAAACTGAAAGAAAGTCCATTGGAAAGTCCCAACAATATGGCGGCAACATAAATTCCCTGAAGTTTGTAATGCCAAAATATAAAGATACTTCCAAACATGCCTATCGCAACAGCCGCTGCCATTAGACGCTGATCCTTCATCCGATGTGCCAAAATAGGCCCAATAAACATTATGGGAATCATGGCAATTTGGATCAAAAAAAGCAACCAGCCCGTATCCTCCGCTGGCATACCATAATCGACCAATACTTTAGGTAACCAAGAAATCAAACTGTAGTAAATTAAGGACTGAATACCCATAAATAAGCTGATATACCAAGCTAATCTTGACCTAAAGATATGTCCGATTCCACTTGTCGCCGGTCTATTTTCAGTGATACCCTGTGCTTTCTTTCGGCTTAAAGCATCAAAGGAAACAATGATAAGGGATAACAAGGCTAAAATCACCCAAACCCCCAAGGAACCCTGCCACCCGAGACCAGTCCATTCGCCCAATCGTAAACTAAACCCCGAAGCAAAAGCTGCGGTCAGATTCATTGCTACGGCAAAAATGCCTGTCATCAGTCCAATCTGCTTTGGAAAATTTGTTTTTATATAACCGGGCGTAACGACATTGCCCACACAGATCCCAAGTCCGATTAAAAAAGACCCCACAAACAGCGTTGGCATATTGCCCCAAATCCGAAGCACAATTCCTACACTCAACGCCATTAAACCGAGTAATAAAAAACGGTGCATGCCCAGTTTATGTGAATATCGGCTCACTGCTACAGAACAGCTCGCAAACATAAAAAGAGGTATTGCCGTCAATAGACTGCTTTGAAAACTATTTAATTGCAAATCTTCACTGATTTGCCCCAGTACAGGGCCAACGGCTGTGATTGGCGACCGCAGATTGGTTGAGACTAAAACAACAACCAATATGGGTAACCAGGTCCAAGAGACAGCTGCGGATATTTTTATATTTTCTTTCATCATAAAACCACACTATACATGTAAATTAAGCTATACACGTAATGAATGCTTGCAAAGGTATGTATGGAATTTTAATTAAATTTGCCATTAATTTAATTTAAAACGACATGGATCAGACAAATCATACGTTGATAATTGAAGGCATCCAGAAATCAACCTATGTCTGGTTTGAAGAAAACTGGATACACGACGACGAGTTACACAGTCATCGGAAAGGTCAATTGATTTATGTTGAGCAGGGTTTTCAATACCTTACCGTTGCAGGAAAAATGTACCTACTCCCCCAAAATCACGTTGCTTGGATTCCTTCAGGTGCATTACATAAGACCAACTCCCACTCGGAACGCATTAAGCTTATAGTCCTTTTTTTTGATCCCCCACAATTTGACAGCTCACAAGAGCATTTGTTTTTCAATCAGGTACAGCTATTTTCGGCGCCTAAAGTATTACGGGAAATGATTTTATATACCGAAAAATGGTCAAAATTGAGAGAAGAAAATGAACAGGAAAGAGTTTTCCTCGGTGCTTTACTCCATGAACTCCCCTATTTCTGCTCACAATTACTCCACTTAGAAATTACCCTTCCGCATGAAAGCAGGCTTCAAACGGTCTTAAATCACCTACATGACCATTACACAGAAGCCATCACGTTAGACGAGATTGCCATGCTGTCCAATCTTTCGCTCCGAACTATTGAACGCCTTTTTAAAAAAGAAACCGGAATGACGCTTGCAAAATATCAGCAGCTCCTTCTCATTATCAAGAGTTTGGAGCTTTTGAGCACAAAACAATTCACCATCTCTCAAATTGCGTATAAAGTCGGTTATAAAAGCGTCCAAGCATTTACCAATAGCTTTTATGCGGTGATGAAATATAGACCTTCGCACTTCATGATGGACTAGTTTTGGCGTAGCTACAGGCGGTTTGTAGCTAAGCAGCTACAAAATTTAGGACGTTTAAAAAAAATAGTAACGAATATTTGCACAGGTGTAATATTTACACTATCTTTGTATCATCATAATTTAGGTTTATAATTGGTTATTTAAGGTTTTCATTCTCCCCGTTTGAAAACCTTTTTTTATTTATTTTCACCGTCCCTCAAATCATTTCGCTACTCCGCAAACGTAATAATTTCCCTTTTAGGCCCAAACAAAAGCAGCTGATCGCATGTTCTCAAAAAATAGCGTTCAAATTAATTCTCAAAAAATTCAAGATATTCTTTAACAATACTGTATTTTTAACGAATATATTCGGATGAGAAAGGTCACGCGAATAGAAAAGAGTTCAAATATTATATTGAAAAAATAATCTAAACATATATGGCAGAACATGGGGATTTGCAAATCGCAATACTAATCGATGCGGACAATGTATCTTATCGAAAGATCGAAGAGATTTTGAATGAAGTCAAAAGATATGGAATTCCGACCATCAAACGCATCTACGGAGACTGGACCAACCCATATGTTGAAAAATGGAAGGATAAACTCCTTACCCATGCAATTACCCCCATACAACAATACAGTTATACACAAGGCAAAAATTCTACTGACTCGGCATTAATTATTGATGCCATGGATATTCTGCATTCAGACCGAGTTGATGGGTTTTGTATTGTATCCAGCGACAGCGATTTCACCCGACTGGCTACACGTCTTCGAGAATCCGGTAAACTGGTCATCGGTATCGGCGAGAAAAAGACCCCCAAACCCTTTATTGCCTCCTGCGACAAGTTCATCTACGTCGAAATTTTTGAGAAAAATCAAAAGAAAGAAACGGTCGCAAAGAAAAAGCAACAAAATCAGCCCAAACCTGCTCCCGTTGACAATCCAACAAGTATTGCCGTATTGGACGAGGAGACTTTGGAACTTTTAAAGGACACGGTGGATGATACTGCAGATGAAAATGGCTGGGCATTCCTGGGTGAGATCGGAAGTCTTTTCAACAAAAGAAAGCCTGATTTTGATGCGCGCAACTATGGATACGACAAGATGTCTCATCTTTTCAAAGCTTACAAAGAAGATTTTGAAATTGAGGAACGAAACACCGACAAATCGCGCATAAAACACTATTACATCCGTAATATTATTAAACGGCCTTTAGCAATGGCCAGCCCAGCTACAGCAGTGGACACCGAGCACAAAACTCCTGCTACTCCTACTCCTTCCGTACCCTCTACAGAAACTACGGAAAAAACTGCAAATCAAAACACCAGAAAGAAAGGGCGGCAAGATAAGAAACGTCAGGATAAAACAAACTCTGAGCCGATACAAAACGAGGCTCCAAAAGTTCAGGAAATTCAGGAACAAAAAACAGAAACGCCCCCCCCTACAGCTGACACTCCGCCCACGAACATGTTGTTTCCTTCTGAAGGTAACAAGATCACTACAGATGACGTAAAAAAATCGCAAATACGGATCACGAAAGAATTTAAACCCCTATTCCCAACCAAATCCCAAAAATTAAGGATTATGATCAACGCTGGAGAATATGAATGTAATTTTACCTATCGCGGCAGAGGGTTTCATGTGCTTAAATTAGGAAAAGATGCGGCGACCAAACTTGGCCTTTCCGAGGGGATACAAATACAAATAGTCAGACTGAACGAAGTTAGCTTTAGCCTTCAAAATAAATCAGTTTAATATCATTCAGCGGAATTATCTTCTGTATCATACGATAATAGGACAACAATACATTGTCCTATTATCGTATTAAAGCCTTATGCAGGAGGTTTGTCGTATTGAAATAACAATTAGCGTCCACCAGCAAATTCCATCGTAAAATGGTAGTTCTCATCGATGGCCATTGGCTTACGATCCACTTTACGAAAATCGCGTGCTTCTTCAGTCCACAGGAAAGGGTAAAATGAAAAAACTTGATTGCCGCTCAGGAGTTTGACCTCTTCGCTCCAGTCTTTCCATTTAAATGTTTCGTAAAACTGTCTAATATCCCCTTTCAATGCCCAAAAAACAAAATCTGAATAACCACATTCCAAACTTTCCCATTGTAAGGTATCTTGTGCGAAATAATAGACCTGTCCAATAGCATCTCCCAGCGCACCAGCATTAATAGCGAAATAACCACCTAGAACATCGTCTGCAATCAGCAAAAAACCACCTTTTTCGCCTTCCTTGTCAAAACTTTTCCCTTTATTCCATTCCATAATCCCTCGGTCCAACTGCGACGAGCCAGAGCCTAAAATACGTAACCAGCCCCCATCGATTAAAATACCACCAGTTTGATGAATAATGGCTCCCATAGGCGATTTTGTGGTAATTTGGGCCCTTAAAAGTTCCTCATCAGCCCGCTTAGGGTTTCGAGGAAGCACTTCATAAGCATTCGTCGCTTCTTTCATCCAACTTTCTACCAACTTCCATCCTGAATTACTTGTATCAATCAGTTCTTTTAGACTTTTCATTTCCTATGTGTTTTATGCAGCGACCAGCTAGTCTACCGGTCGAATTCGAACGCTATCCAGCTATTCATTGTGCCGAAATTACCATAATTCTTTATCGCATCCAAATTACAGCAGACCCAAGAGCAAATCGAAGAAAATATTCTTCGAAAACATACACCTAAAGATTAGGAACCTTGTGTCTATTTTAACTAATTTTAAGTCATGCAACATGAATTAGAAAAACTCAGATACCCTATAGGTCGCTTTGCGATACCCGATGTCATCAACAAATCCCTGTTGAATGACTGGATCAAAACAATTGCCGACTTTCCGGCCCGGTTAAAATCCGAAGTCGGCGATCTAACAGACGACGTACTGGAAAAACGCTACCGTCCCGAAGGCTGGACGATTCGTCAGGTCGTTCATCACTGCGCCGACAGCCACATGAACAGCTTTGTCCGTTTTAAATTAGCCCTCACAGAAGAAGACCCAACCATCAAATTATATGAGGAGAAATTGTGGGCCGAGCTTCCCGACGCAAAAAATATTCCAATAGAAAGCTCGATCAAATTGCTCGAAGGTCTACATGAACGCTGGGTTATTTTGTTGAAAAGCCTGACTGGCGAACAGCTTGAAAGAGGTTTTATTCATCCTGCGACCAAAAGGTTGATTTCTTTAAAGATCAATATTGGCCTCTATGCCTGGCATTGCAATCACCACCTGATGCACATTGTCAATGCTAAAAACCATTGATGGGCATCAAATATCGCAATGATCATTTCACTTAAAGTCAACAGATCATTGCGATAAATTTACTCTATTGCCGTCACTTTACGATAATGACATCGCCCATATAAAGGCCAGCAATCCGGCGGCAACCAGTCCAATAACACCCGATACCACAAAGGATAGGAAATAATATCCTACCGTCCGTGTTTGCTTCTTTACACGATGAACAATGCCTGCAGATAACGTATAAAGTGTTCCAAATCCAAAAAAAACAATCAGGATCAAGTCGATCAGAATGCCACCAAAATCTATATTTGCTGATGATAACATAATTTACTTTTTCTTTTTAAACAGTTTGCCAAAAAAGGACGAGCTAGCACCTGAGTCTTCAGACTGATTATCCCATTGCAATAAATCCAGTTCGATATCCAGTTCATTGTTTTTTGCAAAATCAAGCCAATGGACATATTTTTCCTGATTTCTAAATGTAGGATCATTCTTGTAATAATCCAATAAGCGAGCAGTGGCACTTTCGTAAACACCATAGTCGTTGGCTCGTTCAAAATAGTGGATCGCCTTTTTACTGTCCTTTTTAAATTTAAGTCCCTGATCATAGAGCAATCCATAATAAATATTGGAATAACTATTTTCTTTATCCCTTTTCAAATAAACCAATAGACGATCGTAATCCTCCAAACTGTAATAGATAGAAGCTATATTGCTGTTGTTCTCAACTAATTTTAATTCAGCTTTCTGATAATAGCTGAGGGCTTTTTCCAGATCTTCTTCGACATAGGTTCCACTTGAATAAAAGTAGCCTAAATTGGACAAAGCATAGCCATTACCCAACTCTGCTCCTTTCATGTAGGCATTAAATGACTTTTCCAGGTCTTTTTTATAGCCGATGCCATACTGAAAGAGGTAGCCGATTGCATTCCATGCAGCGGAATAATCTTTTTGGGCCGCTTGTTCATAATATTGAATTCCTTTGTCCAAATCTAAAAAAGGATTGTCTTCGCTATCAGTATCCGTATAGATATTCCCCAATTCATGCATGCTGCTTTCATTATTCTGGTCAGCAGAAAAGGTAAAATAGCGTATCGCCATTTCGACATCGCCTTGTCGGCAACAGTCCAGGGCCATATGATATAGCGTATAACTATCATAACTGGATTCAAAATTATCGCCCTTCGCAGCCTTCCACCCTTCAAAAAAACGATTACATATTTCAAAATCTTCTCCAGACAATTGATCCAGCTTCTTCAGAAACTGACCATATTGATCTTCCTGAATTACTTCCACACCATCGTAGCCCTTTTTATACAACAGGTCACCTTGCAATAACATCAGATCCTGATAGTGATTAACGCTTGCACAAACATAATCGTAGGCGGAACTGAGCGTCCTTTCCACTGCGTCAAAATAGTAATATCTTCCCGCATGGTCTTTCAGAATAAAATAATCCATCACAGCAGCATATACAATTTTCACATAGTGCGTTGAGAGCGGGACCAGCCACACCTTTTCAGCAGCCTGATAAATTCCCCTCCCGGTTGCTGTTTCGATAATATAGCAATCCCAGGCGCCATTACCAAAATCAGTCCCCCCTTGAATGGACCGAATTGCCAAATCTTGCAGTACAAAGGCGCGGGCTTCCAGGTCATACAAACGGATGCCGCCGGAATCAGCAAAAAATAATGCGCTTCAGCCATTTCCGGCATTAAGTACAGCAACATCTTTGACCAAGATAGTTCCATCGGGAGACAAAACTGATTTTTTCTTTTTATTATTCAAATTGACTGCATAAAAATCAAACAGTAATTCGCTCAGTGCACTACTGGCAAAAGCGCCAAGCAAAATACCGCTATTGGAATAATAATGACGCAGTTTATTTCCCCCAATCTCTTGATAGATAAATCCATCATAATCAATTTCAAACGGTTTGTCCGCACCGGCAGCATTGAACAGCTGGCCTTGAGCATCGATGATATAATATTGCTGATCTTTCTTCCCCTGATAATAACCGTAAGCAAAATCTTCGAGTTCATCATATTCAAGTGGTATGATTATTTCTCCGTTCCCGACGTTGACTAATCCATATTTTTTAGCTAAGCTCACCTTACCAACCGTTGATCCGGTTCCATATTGGGCTGGCGCCGCCGATGAATAAACACAGGAAATAGCTTCTTCTCCACCCCTATTCAAATAACCGAACAGCTCATTTTTCTGTATGACTGCGATCCCTTCACACTCAAAAGTACCAATTTCCTGATAGCTAGCTTCGACCTTCACCTCCCCTTTTGCATTGCGTATCCCCCAAAGCCCCTGATCTTCAAAAAATTGATTATCCAGACGATCAATCGCGTCTCTATTCCACCAGCCTAAGCCATAGTTGCTCCATTCCAGTTCGAGCATCGCTAAAAAAGAAGTATAACCAGCGGACACCAAAATAAACTCAAGCTCAGCTAAGGATTGTTTTTCGATTGCTTTTTCATAGAGCAAATTCTTCTCAAGGATTTCAATTGCAAAATCTTTGGCCTGTTGGCTATGTTTAACATCGCTCATGTTAAATACATCACTTGCGTTCAGCTGGAAATAATCGAAGGGTAAACCGTCCAAAAAATCGAACAGTTTCCCGATAGCTGCCATGGCCAGCGCATCGGAATTTAACCCATATTCATGAATGAGCAAATCATACAACGCACGAAGCTTTCTGACTCCCGGTTCCTTTTCGGAGTAAACTAAGGTACCTTTTGCTTTCGGATTAGCAGCAAATAGGGGTAAAAAAAGGGGTGGAATCACATAGTTCCATTCTCCTAAATAATGAGGGAAGTAATCTTGATCCTTCTTATCTGTATTGTAAATATATATGCGATGAGCCATTTTCTATGCAATTTCCTTACTATTGATCAATTTCAACAGCATTTTCTTTAGCAAAATTGAACCAAAATCCGTATTTATCCGCGTCTGAAGCCGCTCCATGCGCTCCATAGAGTTGTAGCAAACGATTAACGGCATAGGCGTACACGCTATTTTCATTGGCTTTTTCATAGTAGCGGATCGCTTTTTGTAAGTTTTGCTTTACACCAAAGCCTTCCTCATAAAGAATCCCATAATAAATAGCAGAAAATTGATTGGTTGTATCCTTTTTCAAATAACGCAATAAGTTCGCATAATCTTGCCCTTGATAGTAGATTTCTGCGATTTGAGCATCATTATAAATCCCCGCTTTCTCTGCTTGTTTAAAATAATCTAGGGCTAAGGCATAATCTTGTTCCACATATTCACCCTCGTAATACCAGTTACCCAGGTTGCTCATGGCCTGCGCTTCCCCCAGCGCAGCAGACTTTTGATAGGCCTTTAAGGCTTTAGATACATCAAAAGCTACACCATGGCCTGTGGCATATAAAAATCCCCAATTGTTCCATGCCTGCGCATGATCATGAGCCATGGCCTTTTCATAAAAAGACTTTCCTTTTTCGATGTCCATCCCCTCGTAGTCATCATCCGTAAAGATGTTTCCAAGCAGATATTGACAGTCCGCACTACCCCGATCTGCTCCGAAGCTGAACAGTCGAATGGCATCTGAAATCTTTCCCTCCGCTTCCAGCTTCTTACCATTTTCCAACAGCGTTTCATTGTCAAAATACTGTTCGTAGCCGTCGCCCTTACGCCTGATCCATGCCTGATAGAACTGTATAAAATAACTTTGATCACGCCCCCGGAGCTGGTATCGCTCGGAATACAAATAGCCATATGCTGTTTCGGGAATCTCGACAACATTTCGATTTATATCCAAATTAAACAACTTATCCCCTTTGAATAAAAGCAACAGTTCACCTTCGGCCGCTTCTGGTCTTGGGTAATGAAAAGGCGAACAAATATAATCATACAGCGCACTACGGACGTTAAGCTTCGTATCGAAGCAGTACATACCCTGTGCACAGTGTATGCGCATAAAATCCAAAAAGCAATGTTCGATTTTTTGATAGGCAATAGCAGGTTCAAGTAACCATTCCCCTCGATGAGCGTCATAAATCCCCTGTCCTTGGGCACAACCAACGACAAAGATATCTTTACGGTACTGCTGTATATGATCGACTAGAACCTGATCAATCGTTAAATCAGCCAATCGGAATAAGCCTAGTTCAAGCGAATAGATCTGCCATCTTTTATTTTTGAGATACGCAATACTTCGATAGTCGTCCAACACTATAATCCGGTCAATTCCTTCATCCAAAATATTACCATCGGGTTGAATGACGGCAATTTTTGACTGTAGCTTATTGGGTTTAATCCAAAAATAGCGATTGGCTAGCGGCTCCAGGCTACCTTCCAAAAAGGTCCCTAAAAACTGACCATCCATTAGGTAATACTTCCTTTTTATCGTTCCTTTTTGCCGGCTATAGAACAACTTGTTATAGTCAAACATAAACGACTCGGCTGCGGGATCTGAAATAATCAATCGTCCTTCAGCCGAAAGGAGCATGTGGCTATCCCCCTGTCTTGCATTTAAAAAGCCATAGGCGATCCAGTCGAGTTCATCATATAATGCAGGTATGCTCAGCTGTTTGGTATCAATATGCAATACCCCACGTTTCCCTGCCACTTCCACTTCAGCGTAATTGTTCCCATTGATATGTCGGGCATCAAAGGCCTCCACATATTGACATGGAATTAGTATAGTGCCACTCGTATCAACATAACCAAAAAGGCCATCGCGTTCAACAACAGCGATCCCCTGTTCATTGAATTCGAATATTTCATCGTAAATCGCCTCAACCAAAATATCCCCCTTGGCATTCTTTAATCCCTGCTTTCCTACTGCCTCAAAAACTTCAGGGTCTGGCTCTTTCAGAACGTCTTCTTCCCATAAACCCAATCCATAATCAATCCAATCGGTTTGAAGGGCATCTAAAAAAGAAGTATAACCAGACGCTTTCACAAGCGGGTCAAGCGGATCTAAGGACTGTTCTTCGACAGCTTGTTCAAACAATAAGGCTTGCATTTTAATTTCTTCCACCCAATCTTTGGCTTGCTCCACATCTTTTTCCGCATTCATTGTAAAAACATCGCGTCCATCGATCTGCAAGGTATCAAAAGGTAGCGCTTCCAAAAATTCAAACATGTTGTTGACAGGCTCATAATAGCTTTTTTTATAATGCAATTGATACCTATCAGCCAACAACGCATAAAAATAGCGAAGTCTTGCGATCCCATCTTCCTTGTTGGCATAAAGCTGAGAACCTTTGGAACGGATATTGGCGGAAAATAATGGCCGCATGAGGATGGGAATTTCATAATTCCATTCAGCCAGGTAAGTGGGATATGTTTCTTTGGTCCTGAGATTTACATTATAAATATAAATACGATGTGCCATACTTTATTTCTTCTGTTTTTTGTTGTATCACATTGATCCGTTCCATACGACAAGAATCATGCGAATGCCGTAAAAATACCGTATTTATCGATTTTTTCGATTAGCGGAAAACAGGGATTTTTTTCTCCCCCTATTTTCGGCAACTTTGGATTGGATTTTGTAACAGAAAGAACAATGAATCATTTCAAATACAGTTATTATAGCAGTGCATTAGCACTCCTCGCGTTACAAATCGCTTGTCAGGAAAAACCAAAACAAGCTGAAGCACCTGTAAGTTCAAGCAAGGCCATGGAAAAAGCTGCCGAGGATACTGCCCCCAAAAAAAGTATCTCGTTAAAAACTTCCAAACTGGATAGCATTGACCAAGCAAATGCACAAAGCGTACTGGAATCTGACGAAATCACCAAAGCTTATGTAAACTTAAGTGCTCGAGACAGTATGATCCGCTTACATGCCAATATACGTATCGATCATCGCTTCTTTGGATACGAAGAGGCAGATAAACAGGCTACGAAGTTGCTTTTGTTTTCCATCTTTACAAATGATGTGGAACACAATCCATTTCAACTCAAATTGGGTGCATACTATGATACCTCCGACTTAGAAAGTAAAGGTTTAAAACTAAAATATGCTGGCCTAAAGGGCGACTTTGTAGCAGCGAAAATCATAGACGCCACCGATACACCGGTAGGCACCGTCTACTTCGAAAGAAAATGGGTTGAGATTGAATAACAAAAACCGTTTCTCAATCTATATGTTTATGAGTAACAACAATAATTGCGAAAAATAACGATGAAGGTAATCTTAAAGACTATGTTTCTGTCCTGCATGGTATTGTTTTTCAGCTGCCAGCAAAAGAATGGAGCCAAAAAATCAGCTGCCGCATTCAGCAGCACCGCCAGCATAGACTCCATAAAGAAACAAAAAGAGCTAACATCCATATCCGATGATAACCTTTCGCTCTTTAAACAGCTGTATCCTATTGCTATTCTTCGACCGGAAAGCAACGATAGTTTTAAGAAGTATGGCATCGAATTCTCAGGAATATGTTATGCATGCGATCTTGCAGAAATCAAAATGAATAAAAAACAACTGCTTTTGGTCAATGTCTGTGATTCCAATGAAATCTATCAAATCAAAGATTTCACCTATAATTTTCGTGACAGCGGCCTCACGATGAAGACTAAAAATAATGAGTTTTACTTCAAGAAAATAGAGAAAGAGCCCATTTTCGAATTAAAAATTAAGGGGGATTCTCTTTTGTTAAAAAATAAACGTGTCGCAAAATACTATACACAGAAAGCTTTAGTCGATCAGTTCGAAGTCCATGATTGTGGTGATTTTCAGGGTTAGCCCAAACGCGACTCAGCTTGAATTAGTGTATTAAGACAGCGCTGCACCGGACATTAACGTAAGATCTTAAAAAGACCAGACAGCAATGAAAGCAGGCAGAAGCCAATTTCATGGTTGCCTGCTCCGTTCTTTAGACCTATACTTCAAAATAAAACCCCGATTCAGTAAGTTCTTTATATTTTACCCTGTCAAAACTATAGATCTTTGCAGCCCTGGCACGCCGGTCTTTTTGCTTATCGCTGTGGTCGATCAATAAACCCATGCTGAGAATTTTTTTTCGAAAATTCCCACGGTCAATTGACCGCTGCAGAACGGTTTCATACAAATTGTGTAAATCGGGCAACGTAAACTGTTTGGGCAAGAGCTCAAAACCGATTGGTTGATAACGAATTTTACCCCTGAGCCGTTGTATGGCGGTGTTCAAGATCTGTTTATGGTCAAAAGCGAGATCCAACTTTTCGTCAATACCAAACCATTGCACCGCATCGATATCAACCCCTGCTTCCAACGTATAAGCATCGGGCCTGACAAGTGCATAATAGGCAATACTAATGACTCTTCCGCGCGGATCACGAGCTAAGTTTGAAAATGTATAAAGCTGTTCGAGGAAAATATCTTTGAGACCGGCCTCCTCCTGCAGTTTACGAATCGCACAGTCGTCGGCGTTCTCATCTTCCTGAATAAAACCGCCAGGAAATGCCCATTTTCCCAAGAAAGGCTCTATTGCCCGTTTGGTCAATAATACCTTAAGCTGGTTTTTATCAAAGCCGAAGATTACACAGTCAACCGTAACAGCAGGTCTTGGGTAATCATATGTGTATTTTTTTTCTGAGGCTGTCATCTGCTACAAAGTTACTTCGGTTGACAATTTGATCTGGATTCCATACTTCTCCTTTAAAGCCTCAAACTGCTGTAAAGTCTGCGCTTCAAATCCAGCGATGGGCGACATACAGTCGATCAATAAGGTGATTCGTGACGTAATCGCTCGATCTTGTTCAAAATATTCCAAAATCTGCACGGTTGATGCTAAAACACAATGACTGGAAGCTTCACCGGCGATGTATATCGCATCGTAATCGCGAATTGCATCGAGCACAGCATGATTTACGAATTTATTATCGTCATATTCCGCTTTGATAATACCGTACATTTCCGTATTTGGATCTTGCCCCTTATAAACCAATATCGGTTTGACCTGACGTGCTGCACTGTGAAAATAAAGCATATTGGTAAATTGACTCTCCAGCTGCGCCCCCGAAGTCCCTTCCAGACAATGGTATGGCCAGATACACAATTGTTTTTTTCCCTCAGCTTCCAAATGCTGGAGATAATCCAGCGCTAAGGCTGTATGGTCATTCGCAGCACGCCAGATACCATCGCGGACATCGGCATGGCGAATAACGGTGAATCGCTCCGGATGATTTCCCGCACTGTCAAGCCACCAAGCGGGATGGAAAATCTGCCTTATCGAGTGACAATCGAGACTACACATGACTTGCGTTAAGGCCTCAATATTACGGTACATCCACTGCGTCAGACGTTGTACATCGGCCTTTGAACCGTTGACGGCAAGACTACCGATGGATTCCATAAAATCATTTTGGACATCGATCGCCAATAGCAAGGTTCGTTTTTTATCCAAGGCTGCTGGCTGTATATTTTCTTCCTGTGCCAACATCAACATGTTTGGAATATTATCCTTTTTGCCGCTGGCAATCTGTTGGACATCTACAATCTGATCAAATTGTGTTTTTATGTTATTCAGTTTCATAACATCTATATTTATTTCAACGCAGCCTTCATTTCGCAGAACGATGAAGCCATTAAAGCCTTCTTCCAGTGAAAAATCATCTTCACTATAGTACTTTTTTGTCCCTTGTTGCCTGTTATGAAGTGCTTGCGTCGACTTCTCGAACCATTTAAAATTAACCTTTGAATGTAGGCACCGCTGCAAACTTGTGGGCAGATTGTTGTATACGTTTACGAATAATTTCGTCTATAACCGGATCGCCCGATGTACCTTTTAAAATAAACCCATCGATTTGCGCATAGGTCATACCCAATTCCTCTTCATCGGTCTGCCCCTCCCAAAGACCAGCAGATGGACTTTTATACTGAATAGATTCGGGCACCCCCAAATATTTGGCTAAGGTATATACTTCCTGTTTGGTAACCATTGCCAGCGGGTTCAGATCATAGGCACCATCGCCCCACTTCGTAAAATAACCTACAGTAGCTTCGGCCATATTCCCCGTACCAATAACAAATCTACTACCCAATTGTGCTAATTGATACAAATACGTCATACGAACACGTGGACGAATATTAGCAAGGCTCAAAGCGCGGTTAGTGGCGGTAGCTTCTGCGATAAACTTTTCTTGATGAATGGCCAACGCATCCACCGCGGGTTGAATGTCAAATACATGAAATGGAAAATCAAATTTCTGAATAAGCTCCATGGCATGTTGATGGCTTTTACTTTTGTTCATATCACTGCCATACGGCATCAACACCAAGTGGACATCCACCTGTGCCAGCCGGCATAGGCAAGCGACAACACTGCAGTCTATTCCACCACTCATACCCAATACAAGTCCTTTGCGGTCGGCCGATTTCACCTGTTGGGCAATCCAGGATGCCATCAATTGTGCATACTGTGCAACGTTTTCATCCTGGATGAAAAACGGTTTGTTTACGCTATTTTCCATATACTCGAATTGTTTCAGTTCTTAATCTATTCCTTATTTCTTCAAAACGCGTTGTGCGTATAAATTCGCCATTCAGATAACATGTTTCCAGCAGATTTCGTTCACCCAGATCGGCGACCGTTTGCGGTGTAAGATCGTCTATCAAACGAAAATCGTCATTTTCAAAGACCACAGCGACCATCCCCTTTTGCGACTTTTTAAAGTTGCCAGTATCTGTAGCGGGACGTTTCTGTATCGCTTTAAACTCACCATTGACAATCTCAGCCGTCCCTTTTAACGCAAAGCCAAAGGTATCCCGTGTCACATACTGATAGGTATACGAACCTATGCCCAATATGGTATTCGTCGAGGCAAAACCCTTATCCAGCAAACCTTGACAGATCTTATCCGCTCGATCGACTGTAATGGAATCACCGTACACTACGCCAATATGGGGATCCAGCTCCTTAAAGCCTTTGCTGTTGGTCGTACCACCAAAAAGTTCAAACAAACGTTCGACGATACCTTTCTGCACAGTACTGCGATCAGATGCAGCATCGCCACAGATAATCTTCACAGGATCGCCACTATCGGGACGAATAACAACCTTCCCCTCCCTAGCCATAATAAGATCTTTCAATTGCGGCAATACATTGTCAACTACATTCCAGAGGTCGTAGGTATCCGATACGATGGAGATATTTCCACTTGGATACACCGTTGTGATTAAATGTCGAAATGCTTCTACCTCGTCCTCTCCGTACGAACACATTACACTGTGCTCCGTCGATGGGGTGTACATCATTACATCACTTTTTGCATGATAGTAGGATTTCAGATACTCCCGAACAGACAATGTAGCAGAGACACCGAAGCTCAACAGATGTCCCCCAGCCGTACGATAAGCCGTTTCAGGAGAACCCATACCACGCATGGAAAAATCTCCGGCCTGCGTAAAGACTTTATTGACGTCGCCCGTTCTCTCGGCAAACCCCGTCAATAACCTTTTATAGCGATCTGCGATTGTCGCTGCAGTCATCGGTGACCAGATAAAAGCCGATAATTGTGTTTCCAGGTAACCCGGAAGCCAGAAAAAATCGGGATGTGTATTTTCAATCGTAAATATTGGTACGCCGACAGGAACCAAGCTTCCTTCCTGCAACGCATTTACCTTGATTGGAAGATACCCCAGCCGATGTAAGTCGCGAATATGTTTCGAATCATGCGTCGCCGCAAACTTCGCGTTTGTATTTTCAAAAACAGTTGCAATTGCCTCTTCGTAAGCCGCCACGACCTCTTCTTCCGGTTGAGCAAAAAAGTTTGCATCAAATGAATTGGTGATTTCGGCCAAGGCTCCCTGTAATCCAAAAAATACAACATGACTAATACCTTCTATGCGAGACATGCGTGGCGTCCAAGTCTCATAAACCCATTCCGTATGTGTTGGATATTGATCCTTATGACACAATTTATAACCATCTGTCCAAAGTATTGGATTCTTGCTCATTGATTTAAACATAACTTTCAGTCGTTAAGTTGATATAATTTATTTTTGGGTGCTCGGTATCCATCATGGAATTGGTGGTAAAGACACTGGTTATTGGTGAATCATCATCCAACAGGGTCCCTTTAAAAATTCGGGCTTCACAATGTGTGACCAAAAGATAAACTGCACTGGCTCCCATTTCTTTCAATATTTTCCCGGCCCAAAGAAATGTGCCACCTGCAGAACAGAGGTCATCGACAATAATACATTTTGCGCCGAGCGGAATATCTCCAGCCTTAAGTTCCATCCCTTCGATCCGGCCTGTTTGTGGATTTCGCTTTTTCTCAAAAACACAGCTATTTTCATAGCCGCTGTTGATGTAACGTGCCGCCGCTCCTTTATCCGGGAAAACAATCCGATCATTGTCCGAAAAATCAAGCTTTTCCATCAACTGTGGCAACCAGTCCAATGCCGGATAAACCCCAACACTGTTCACTAAAAGTTCTAGGGTAACGTGGGAATGCGGTTCGACCACAAACACCTGATCAAATTGCAAACTGTTGATAAACTCCGCCACATAGTTCAATGTGAATAAATCACCTTCTATTTTGCGATCCATACGGCTATAGGGCATATAATGGATCAATAACCGACAAGTTTCAGCTTCGGTTTCATCCAACCGCTTCTTGACAAAAAGCAAGCGGATTAAGTCTCCATCTTCTTGATATGTAAATTCGACAAGGTTGTCTTTTAAGATCAACTGATCAAAATCTTTCACTTTTGTTTCCCCGTTTGGAAATTGTTCTGTGACTACCTGTTGCTTATTTAATACGATCATAGCTTTTAATTTTACTTTGTACTATTGAGTATTTTTTACTCAACAAATATGAGGATTAAATTTAAGCGCGCAAAATATATTGAGTACTTTTTACTCATAAAATCACAAAAACACCATAAAACACTATCAATCAATCAAATAATTTAGAGAAAGTTAGTTTACTTAAAATTCATCCCCCATTTCTAACTATTGGTCCTAAAGCTGATCTCCTGATTCACCTATATTAAACCAAGCATACCTATACCAAGTCGTATCTCATAACAATTTTTAGTCACTATTTAGACAGTGATCATTCATTAATTATACAGTCCACACTGAGTCATCACTGAACGAGCACTGAACAATCACTGAACAAGCACTGAACAAACAATGTTAAAAGGTAGAATTTGATAGCTCGCTCATCCCCGTTTGGCTACACGGCATCCCGCTCTCCGTTTGATTGACGGGCAGAAAGAAAAATACGTGCGACAAGACAGAAAAATGCGATGGAAATATGGACTGCACAGGTCCTATAGGAGATGCTCAGGTGATAAAAAACTGCTGAGCGACAGTCTCCATAAAAATTAGCTGATTATAGGGATTGAAATTTTGCGATAAAACAAGATCTTTGTCTATACCAAAGTCAAAAAATTCTTTGTCAGCAAATTTGTGAGCCGGCGGGGGACTTTAGATTACTTTAAGCATAAAGCATGGAAATAGCCAATCTTATCAAACAGGATATTGAGTCAATCTTACAGATTGAATCTCAAGACATCAAACAGTTGGTCGAGGACTATCGCGAAGACTTAATGGATTCGGAAACCTATGACGCCATTGATGCGTACAATATGCTCTATTCGAATATTTATGAAATGTCCGAGGAAGAATACCTCGATGCTTTTCGCACGTTGGGAGAGGCCTATCCGAACTTTGGCAAGGCCGATGAAAATGACGTCCAAAAATCAATCGCTGAATTGGAACGATTAAAACATGCCTTTAATGAACTACAACTCCATACTACAGAAGGCAAACAGCTGCTCGCACTACAATTAGCCGTTTTGGAACTAGATATTCAGGTCTATCGAAAGCTTACCTTGTCGCCGACTACAATGGAGATACAAGCTGAAATCAATTTATTGGAATCCGAATCGTTTGGGTTAACCAATCAGATCAATCAGTTTTTAGAGCTATACCACGATTAGTCATGCGATCATTTTATACCATGAATCGCTTAGGGTTAAAAATAGGTCTTTGCATGCTTTGCTTACTAGCCGGTCTGGCAACATCGTTATTTGCCTACCAAAACAAGATCGTTTTTCAGTCACAGCAGCAGCCGGGGAGCAGAATACCCTTTTACATCACAGAGCAAGGAACACTTTGTTATAATTTGCATGCAGACAAGTTGGGCGTATACGCCATACAGATCAATCTCAACAGGCTCTTTCCCACCGCAACGACAGCGCATCTTCGTTCAAAACATTATGAATTATCAGACAGTACAATAACAATAATCAACTATGCTGAACCAGCTATCTCTATCAACTATAGGATTGCTAACAACACCTTTGTAATAGCCAAATCCTCCAATTGGCTCGCGGACTATCAACCCGAATTTCAATTTATCGCTTTGGACAGCCTCAGATACATGGAGAATTTATTCGACACGAGCGATCTGAGCGGCCTCATGCAACTGGAGGTAGCCAAGCTCCCTTTTGAAAATATACTTTTATTTTTTAGTCAGCTGCATGGATTTTCCACAGTAGAGGAATTTAGCAGCAATGCCATTCATCGGATTTTAGAAAAGGGACAGTACGCTATCGCCAAACAGTTTCACCATTTATTTCTAGCTAAAAACAGACAATTCAATGATTTCGAAATCCTGAAGATAGCAATAGAAAAAAACGACATGGATTTTATCCGTAAAACTTGTTTAAATAGCCTGAACCGACTGGGTATTGATGAAATTAAAGCTGATTATAGCTTTACACAATGCACATTACTTGGAAAAGCTATCTTAATAAAAAACAAAATAATCGTAGATTATCTTTTGCAGAACGGTGCAAACACGGAGAAAGTATACCAATATGAATCCGACGTATTATCTGCTTTTCAACTTGCCGAAAGGACCAAGTCAAAGAAAATCATGAAACTATTTCAATAAGTCATCAATAAAACAATGAAAAAGACATTTATATACCTGCTATCGCTGATTAGCTTGATGTTAGTCACACTGATCTTTGCTGAGCCAATACATGCTCAACCAAAAAAAGTGGCCCCCAAACACGCAAAAGATAATGCGAAATTGCCCCCACTCAAAGATGGTGATATGATCTTTCAGTCTTCCATTTCACCGCAATGTAAAGCGATCCAATTAGCGACGCGTTCTCCGTATTCCCATTGTGGGATTATTTTTTATGAGAACGGTAATCCTTATGTACTGGAAGCCGTACAGCCCGTAACTGTAACTAAGTTAGAACACTGGATTGCGCGAGGGGAAAAGCAGCATTACGCGGTCAAGCGCCTCAAAAATGCAGATCAGGTACTGACCAATTCGACGCTGGCCAAAATGAAATCAATCGGCAAAAATTTTCTCGGAAAAAATTACGATGCTACATTCGAATGGTCGGACGATAAAATATATTGTTCGGAATTGATCTGGAAAATATACCAACGTGGAGCAGGCATCGAAGTTGGGAAGCTGGAAAAGCTGAAAGATTTTGACCTAAGCAGCCCCGAAGTAAAAACCAAATTGAAAGAGCGTTACGGCAACAGCGTCCCGCTAAATGAAACGGTCATATCACCAGCTTCGATTTTTAATAGTGCGTTATTGATCACGATTGCGAATACGTATTAAGCATACCTACATAGTTTTTTATTTTTGAAGCAGAACCGTCTTGCCGCCGTTTAATTTACTTTCTTCGGCGGCGTCTATAAATGCGCATATTGCCAGGGTTTCCTTTTCGTCAACCGGACTTACACCCGTTTCGAAAAATGGAAGGATCTTATCCAACAAGGGACCGTATCCCATAAATTGCCCCAAATGGACAATCTGATCTTTCAAAAAAACCGTTCCACCAAAATCATCCTTCCCCTCACGAATGCCCCGAAGTGAGGCAATTCTTCCATCCGCCCAGTTCCCAACATAAAACGAGGTACCCTGTTCCTGAACAGTCTTTACCGAAAGACACCCCGATCCCATCAACGCAAATAACATTTCAACGCCATGAATGCCGTACCAATATAAATCCTTATGTGAAGGTTCCGTTACTGCCGGACAATAGACATCTGCTCCGATAACCTTAGTCCTATCCACTTCCTGAAGACCGGTAATATAACGCAAGGAGCTTGACGAAAAAATAGGGCAACCATACTTTCTTGCAGCTTCAAAAATTTTGAAAGCGTCCGCATAGGAATTCGCTATTGGTTTGTCAATAAATAAAGGTTTCTTTGCTTTAATCACTTGAAGTGCCTGTTCCAAATGGAGATTTCCATCATTTGTCTCCAAAAGTACATAATCTACTTTCTTCAATAGTTCGGCAATACTTGATACGATCGAAACCCCGAGCTGTTGCACTTCCGCTGTAATTTTCGGAATACGCTCGATACTTAAAGGGATCGTTTTGCTTCCATAGGGGTAAGCCGCAGTAACCCTGAATTTTCCATAGGGATGATTGCTGGCAGCCGTATTAATCGCTCTTGTAAAAGCAACAGCGTGCGTAATATCCAGTCCAATGATCCCTATTTTTTTTACCTTCTCTTGCCTCGAGGACAGCTTGTTATTCGCATTAACGGCATAGGATAGTCCAAATGCAAAAGAGGACATCAAGAATTTCTTTCTATTCATTTGATTCATTCAAAAGAGAAATAGCTGCATTGACCAAAACAGCCATGGATGTTTCGAAAGCCTTTTCATCCAGATTGAACTGTGGATTGTGAAGACCATATTGCGTGGTGGAATCGTCGTTATTTGTCCCAATCAACATGAACAACGCCGGATAACGATAAGAATAATAAGCAAAATCCTCGGCCGCCATCCAGATTTCGAGATCTTGTGGCACACTATTCCCCATCGTTTCCGCAATAATTGTTTTGACTTTTTGCGTTAATGCGGGATCGTTATAAAGTGCGGGGTAACCATGCCGTACTTCAACTTCCACCTTTGCACCCAGCGATACGGGAAGCGTTGCCGCTATTTCAGCAACCATTTCCAGCGCCTCCTTGCGCCATACCTCATCCATGGTACGAAATGTTCCGGCTAATTTGACTTCCTCGGGAATAACATTGGCAGCACCATCCCCAATGAAACGACCAAAGGTCAATACAGACGGCACATCGGGGTTGGCTTTCCGGCTGACAACTTGCTGTAAGGTGGTGAGTAACTGCGCGCCGATCATAATGGGATCAACAGCCCGATGTGGCTCCGCAGCGTGGCCACCACGTCCCTTAATGGTGAAATAGAACTCGTCGCTCGAGGCCATAAATCGTCCCGAACGTAAACCGACTTTTCCTACAGAAACACGGGGACTTACATGTAACCCCAGCACAGCTTTAATCGTTCCACCAAAAGATTCCAGAATCCCGGATTCCAAAACCTGAATCGCTCCGCCCGGAATCTTTTCCTCAGCAGGCTGAAATAGTAGTATAATTTTACCAGAAAACTCCGTTTTATAATCATTTAATATGGACGCCGCCCCCAAGAGATTAGCCGTATGAAAATCATGGCCACAAGCATGCATGACACCGCTATTCCTCGATTTATAGTCCACATCATTTTGCTCATGTATCGGCAAAGCATCAATATCAGCCCGTAATACCACAATATCATCGCTCGCCGATTTTTGTCCGGTCAGTACAGCCACAACACCTGTCTGAGCGACAAGCTCGAATGGTATACCCAGTTCGCGAAGTTGTTGCTGAATATAGGCACTTGTCTCGTATTCTTGAAAAGACAATTCAGGATGCTGATGGATATGTCGGCGCATTGCAACGATTTTTGGAAAAACAGTCGCTATCTTGGCATTTAATTCTTTCAATATTGGGTCGATCATCTGGATAAGTTTTAAGAGTATAACAGGTCAACAAGTTAAGCTAAAAATAACGTACATAAAAATAAAGCACCAACACCGTTATAATAATCCACCATAAGGTCGGATTTCGAAAACCACGGTAAGCGGCTTTATCCTGATCCGGTACCTGAAAAGAATCGCCCGTCAACACCAGATTTTTTAATCTTGCTTCGGCGACCGCTGGTGTCAACAAACTGACCACAGCACAAGCAAGCATACAAGTCCAGAATACAATGCCTGTTCTATTAAAAAACGGCATTTCAGGTAAGGTGTATTCCAAAAGTAAAGAAAGGGGAATTGTCAGTAAACCTGCTGTTAAAGCACCCTGAGATGTGGTTCTTTTCCAAAATACCCCCATTAAAAACATTGTTGCGATGCCTGGCGTGAAAAGACCATACAGATTCATCAAATAAAGGAAAACCGGCTTATCCGAATAACTGATCAGTACAACCGCACTCATGGAACCCGCAAACTTCAGTAATTATTTCAAAAAACATGCGGGTATACCACCTTTAGCCTACCGCAATAAGCCTGTTTGATTTTCACAATAATTTGTTTGAATTCTATATCTTTCGAAACAGGCAATGAAGCTACTTTTGTCCACATCATATTTAGCAGGTCAAAGAGAAAAAAGTGGCTGGCTGCATGAACGTCCATAGAGACGCGAAATTTAAAAAATTAAAGGATGGAAAAAAACACTAAACCACAGCAATCTTTTATCCCGACGATACTAGCATTTGCACTTGTTCCAATTACGGGACTTGCGACCGATATTTATCTTCCGTCGATGCCACAAATGGCTCAGGAGCTTGGCTTGAATGAAAGCAAAATCCAGCTAACCCTTTCGCTTTTTCTAATCAGCTATGGTGTTGCTCAGTTCTTTACAGGAGCGTTGGTTGACGCTTGGGGAAGATATCGCATCAACCTGATATCACTTTTCCTTTTCATTGTCAGTTTCTGGATTACAGCAAGCACGCAAGATATTTGGGTTATTTACCTGATGCGTATTCTACAGGGCATCTTATCGGCATTTGTGGTCATCTCAAAAAGAGCCTATTTTGTGGATGTCTACGAAGGTGAACAGCGCAAGCACTACCTCAGCATTATGACCATCGTCTGGTCGATCGGTCCGATTGTTGCTCCTTTTATTGGCGGCTACCTTCAGACACAATTTGGTTGGCGTTCTAACTTTATGGTTCTGGCCGTTTACAGTGCTGTACTTTTCATCCTTGAACTGATCTTTTCTGGCGAAACAATCAAACAGAAGAAACCTCTCCATATCAACTACCTGATTGGCGAATTTAAAATGATGCTTAAAAGCAATGATTTTACCTTCGGTATAGTCATGTGCGGTATATCCTACGGTCTTGTCATGTTCTACAACCTCAGCGGTCCCTTTTTTATTGAACACCAGCTGGGCTATAGCGCAATCACAACCGGTTATACCTCGCTAATTATGGGCTTAGCTTGGATGTGTGGTGGTTTTATTGGTAAAGCCCTTATTAAAAGAGCCTTGGTTCCGAAGTTGAGAATCGCCAACTTCATTCAGATCAGCCTGATTGTATGTATGCTCTTGGTTTCACCTTACCTGTCAAATCTCTATACATTGACATTTTTCGCATTTGCTGTACATTGTACAGCAGGATTTATTTTTAACAATTATTTCAGCTACTGTTTAGGGAGGTTTCCATTGTCGGCAGGTATCGCCGGCGGATTGGTTGGCGGAATTACCTACCTGCTGACCTCTTCACTCAGTTACATCACGGTAAGCTTGGTAAACCCTTCTTCGCAGTTTCAGATTGGATTAGGTTATGGCATATTTGCGCTGTTGGGATTGACCACTTTATACGTTATTCATAAATTGGTCAAAAGCGTATAAGCTATGGGCAGGTTCTTTCAGCGACAGGGCAATATTAACCTGTAGCTGGACAGCTACAAAACTATACTTAAAAGTTGAATTATTTTTAAAATAGTATTAAAAACAACTATATTTGTTGCATCATAATTTAGGTTTATAATTGGTTATTGAAGGTTTTCATTCTCCCCGTTTGAAAACCTTTTTTTTTGACCGAAAAAAAATTCAGTCTGCTGTCCTCGCTGCTGCTGACCAAATCACGAAAACCCTTGCTTATTTTTCTAAATTGCTACTTTCCTTTACACCGAATTTTTCAACATAGGTACGTGGACTCTCCTTATAGAATTTCTTAAATGATTTGCTAAAATACTTTGGATCATTGAACCCGACCTGATAAGCCACCTCGCTGATACTCAAACCTGTATCGTTCACCAAAATATAGGCTGCTTTCTTGAGACGGACCATATTAATAAATTCAACCAGATTCAGTCCCGTTTGCTGCTTAATCTTGCGGTACAAAACAGAGCGGCTCACACCGATGGCTTTTGTAAGATCAAGCACGCCAAAATCTTCGCAGCCCAGATTTTCTTCAACAATCTTCAACACCTGATCCAAGAAACGAGTTCTTTCGGGCAGATCTGTTCCCTGCGCTCCAAGAAGATAATGCTGTACAAATTTTTCCTCCAACCTTTTCCGCGTCTGTAAGATGTTAGAAATTTTCTGAATGAGGTGCGGCATACTGAAGGGCTTGGTAATGTAATCATCTGTACCGATTTCAAATGCCTCTGTGATATAAGGATCAGCTGTGCGGGCTGTCAAAAGAATCACCGGAATATGATTTGAACTGCTATCATTTTTAATCTGCTGCAAAAGTGTGATTCCGTCACAGTTGGGCATCGTTACATCCGAAATGATAATATCGGGCTGTTTTGTTTGCACCAATTCCAGGGCCTCAATACCATCGTTGGCTTCCAAAACAATATATTTTTTTCGTAAATTTTCACATATAAAACAACGTAGCTCCACATTGTCCTCGGCAACAAGTATGATGGGTTTATCTTCCTCCGCCGCAGGACGCTCAATTGCTGTTTTTGTAGTATGCACATAGGGCATACCGGCATCTGCTGGGTCAGCGCATATCATCCCTGGAGTATCCGTTAAGACCGGTAGCTCTTCGATGACGACAGCGCTCTGGGGCAGGCTGATCCGAAATACCGTATTGTAGTCTGTCGTTTCCTGTGCCATATTGCTTTCAACAGTGAGTTTCCCGCCGTGCAACTGGACAATGGAACGGCAAAGTGCCAAACCTATTCCACCGTTGGTAGCCGACAAGCCTTTTGTATTGGCCTGATAAAATTGTTCAAATACAAAAGGAATATCTTTGGGTGGGATTCCACGCCCGGAATCCCAAACGGAAACAAGCAATTTCTCCAACTCACCTTCCACTTCTAGCTCAACCTGTATCTTTATTTTACCTCCCTTATCCGTAAATTTAAACGCATTATAAATCAAATTGACAAGGACTTTTTCAAATTGTTCCGGATCGAAACCTGCAACGTAATTAGGACTTACCTTATTATCCAGAAAAAACTGAATATTATTTTTTTCGGCAATAAAGTGAAAATTCTGGCGAATGTTTTCCAAATACGTAGCAAGATGAACCTTTTGGCAAAACAATTTCATCTTTCCGCCTTCATGTTTTCTGAAATCAAGCAGCTGATTGACCAGATTCATCAACCGATCGGCATTTCTCGTCGCATAACCAAGGTGCTCCTGTGCATACGCTGAAAGCGATCGGTCGCCTTTTAATTGATTTAACGGCCCGATAATTAATGACAATGGCGTACGGAATTCATGGGAGATATTGGTAAAGAAATTCAGTTTTGCTTCATGGAGCTCCTCCTGTTTTTCCGAATCTATTTGCCGAATCAAAAGGTCCTGTTTCAATTTATTCCGGCCGTGGAAAAATCGGATAACCAAAAAACCGGCCGCAGCAAAAAGAAGAAAATAGCCGCTATAGGCCCACCATGTCTTCCAGGGTGCTGGCAGCACTTTAATCTTCAAAACCGTTGCCTTTTCGTTCCATACCCCATCGTTGTTAGCCCCCTTTACCCAAAGCTCGTAGGTACCAGGGTCTAAATTGGTATACGTAGCCACGGGATTGCTCACATAATTCCAGTCTTGATCAAAACCTTTCAGATAATACGCGTATTGATTTTTCTCCGGATGGACATAATTCAACACACTGAATTCGAGACTAAAAACATTTTGATTATGATCAAGTATCAATTCATCCATCATGGCTATATCTTTGGGAATAACAGCATCAATACCTGGGAGAACTGTTTTATTGAATAATTTCAGCTCTGTAAACTGAATGGGGGGAATATAATTATTGACACTTAAACTATCCGGATTAAATAGGGTGAAGCCGGAGAAACTTCCAAAGGCAAGTTTTCCGTCCCGCAACATTGCTGCTGCATTTTGAATATATTCGTTGCCAGGAAGACCATCGGTCTTCGTATAGGTGCGTACATGACCCGATAGGGGGTCGAAACAAGAAATCCCTGTATTTGTACTCAACCACAATTTGTTTTTCAGATCGCTCAACATCGCAAAAACATTGTTGATCGGCAATCCATTTCGTTCATTGAACCTTTTGAACGCTTTCTTCTCCGGAAGATAGCGATTGAGCCCGCCCATATAGGTACCGATCCAAATCTGTCCTTTTCGATCTTCATGGATACTCACAATATCATTTCCGCTAATTGAAAGAGAATCTTTCTTGTCATTTAGAAAGGAAACAAATTTATCGGTACCGGCTAGTTTTAGATTTAACCCATTGGAAGTACCGATCCATAGATTACCTTTTGAATCCTCTAGCAAAGCGCGCACCATATTGGAGCTCAATTGCTTTCCTGCCACATCAAATGTCTGGAAAGATCCCACTTTCTGGTTTTTACGATGCACCTGTAGTCCGCCACCGAACGTGCCAATCCAAATATCGCCATTGCGATCCTCTAAGATTGCATAGACATTATTGTTTGCCAGGCCATTACTTACATTGGGATCGAAACGAAAATGTTCATAGCCTTGTTGCCCCTTTCGTCTTAAATTCAATCCACCGTCATAGGTACCTACCCATAAGTTCCCTCCCTTATCTAGACAGATGGACTTCACATTGTTATGACTTAGGCCATTCAGGTTATTTTTATCGTGACGTTCACTAAAAAACGAATTCGTACGCCGATTAAAATAATTCAATCCTCCACCCTCAGTTCCAATTACAAGTTCTCCCATTCCATTTTCAACAAAAGCGCTCACCACATTGTAACTTAAGCTATTGCGTTTAGCTTGATGGGTAAAATTCTGAAAATTGGGAATATCCTTGTCATAGATATTGACCCCTCCAAAATAGGTTCCGATCCAAATAGATCCCCTCTTATCTTGAAATATAGGACGAATGGAATTATTGCTTAAGCTATTGGGATTTCCATCGTCTGCCTGAATAAAAAGCAGTTTTCCATTTTGATAAACATATAGGCCATTGAATGTTCCGATCCAAATCTTTCCATCAACTGTTTTTTTTAAGGACCGTACATCTTGACTGGCCAAACCTGTATGATTGCCCGCTTCAGTTAACGAGGATATTTCGCCTGTATGCTCATTGATAATCCGAATCCCATTATATTTCGTGCCTACCCAGAATATACCTGGACTAACCTCCAATACGGCCTGAAACCGTTGATTAACTTTATTATCTACTGATTTCTCTTTGAAGTAAGTCCGTAGAACCTTTAAACTATTTCCATCTTTCGATGCGGCCTGCATGAGTACAATGGCATCATCAGTACAAAACCACAATCGCTTTCTGCGATCCTCATACACGGTTCGAAAATTACGATAGTATTCTTTTCCCTGGCTTCTTTCAACGGTAATCTCATTGAAGACCAATTCCGCTTCGAGATGCCGGCCCTCTTTAATCTTATACAAGCCTATATTTGTCGCAATCCAAATCTTGCCCTTGGAATCCTGAAAGATCTGATGAACGTTGACATCCATTTTTCCACTGCTACTCTCAACGGTAGGTAAGGGTATACGGATGAAATTGTCTGACGCACGATTGTATAAATTCAGTCCTGTCATTGTCCCTATCCAAAGCCGCCTTTTGTTATCTTCCGTAATCGCTTGAATAAAGTTGTGCTCTAAGGAAAGGCTATCTTGTGGATTGCTGCGGTAAATCGTAAACTTTCTGGCGTCGTACTTATTTAAGCCATCACGGGTACCGATCCACATAAAACCCAAATAATCTTGAGCAATAGCGAAAACGCTGCCCTGAGACAAACCTTCATTGACATCCAAGTGTAAAAAACGATAGTTTTTTTCCTGCGCATGCAAAACAGAAATTAACGCTAAAGCACAGCAAAAACAGCGCACAAAAACACGTAGTGGCATCATAAGGTATATAATTGAAATGGATGATAAAAATAATCATTCCATTGAATAAACACGAACAAGAATCACTTTAATCGATCTTTTAATTGTTGCTCATAAAGCGAGCCGATCGACATTATCCGGTTTTGATTTTCCCAATAACCAGCGTTTCTATTTTTCAATCTTCCAGCTACTTTCTCTCCCTTTACGCCTATGGCAAAATTTTGCCCAGAAGTCCAGGGCTGTTGTACTGCAGCACTTTTGACCGTACAATTCCATAAGACTTGTGTCACCCCAGCCCAACCGTGTCCACTCCCCCAATTACCCCGATCCTGCACATTAATTTCACCATCCGTTACGATTTGATCGTATAAGGTTCCAACAGCCCATCGATGATGTGGACCAATATCCGCATGTGTTCGTTCCGCGCTAGAAAGGCTAAAAACGTTCGGACCGAGGGTCCTGGCCCCTGTTACGTAATCATGACGACCTTCCGTCGTATAAAGTTCTTTCAATAAATTAAGCTGACCGTCATTATTGAACGAATACCTCCGCCCGCCTGTAATTTGAGATTTTCCATCCAGACACCGCGACTTCATTACTGTAATCTGTTTGGCAAAAGCACCAAGACTCACCGCCGCATAGCCAAAATAACGCGCGGTGATATTGCGCACCCAACCATTCGTTATTTTATCCATATCAATTGCAATCCAGCCGTGATTTTCGTCCGTATCACTTACAAAATCAGACTCGAACCGTATATTTTCGATCCCAACTTCACTTATACGCCCGTCGAAGGTGTAGGGAATGACGGCCACTTTTGCGTACCTCGGATCAATCGCCATCACCAGGGGATTATCAAAAAATACAGAGTCACCTCGAATGGCTAAAATAGTACGTTCAAAATTTAGCTTGTATTCCCGCGCTGTCCACTGTTTCGTCCCTTCTCTTTTTTCAATCTGGTTCATTCGAAGCGCTTCAATCCAGGCATCGTTCATTTCATACGAGAGGAGGACCTGCTCGCCCACTCTCAATTCCTTCGGACGATCGACCAGAACATAGTTAGCCCCTACAGGTCCATAGCCAGGCTTAACAAACTGTTGTCTAGCCTGATCCACTGTATAATTACCCGTACCGGAAACTTTCAATAAGCTCCGTTGGTGCTGGCCTGCTGCTTTAAGCAGGGTTTGTCCTTCGGCATCCCCCTCACCTCTCAACACCACACCGCTGGCATGAATTTCCAAACTCCCAGGTATAGTGTACAGGCCTTTTTTTAACAAAACAGCACCTCTATAACCGTTTTTATCAGGTGGTTTTGCTGCTACGGCATCGATAGCCTGCTGTATAATTTGCTGATCATCGCCATTTATGCTGGGTTTTACCGTAACCACGACAGGAACATTGGGCAGCTTTTGATCACCTTGATGATAGCCCACATGGCTAAAGTCGGGGATGACGTTTCCCTGTGCATCCGGAAAATAGATCAATTGTCCCGCTGGATTTTTCCGGACCAGATCCGATTGCACTTTTCCGGACTGCAGCTCTTCTTGTCGATGTAGTGCTTCCAAGAAATAATAATCGGCATAACTCAAAGGTTTATCCACTTCGGTATTGGAAGGTTTCGATCCCGTACTGTGTAATAATATAAAACCGCGATTTTTATTTGTTGGCGACATGTAATGGTCTATCAGGTTAGCCAATATGGTCTGTGCTTTTGCACGATAATCTTTTCCTTGGTTGCTATACGTGCTTAATTCCAACAGCCCCGATGCGATGACTGTCGCTGCCGACACATCCCGTGGTTCATTTGGTATATGAGGTGCATCGAAATCCCAATAAGGGATCAAGTCTTTCGGCATATTAGGATGTGTAAACAGCCAATGTGCAACTTTTTCGGCTTGCTGCAAATATTTCGGATCGCCGGTTTCTCTGTAACACATCGTATAGCCATACAGTGCCCAGGCTTCACCCCGCGACCAGGTAGATTCGTCACTTAAGCCCTGATGGGTGTTTTTATGCTGCACTGCTCCTGTTTTCGGGTTGTAGTCTATCACATGATAGGTACTGTAATCCGGTCTAAAATGATTTTTTAGCGTTGTGTTGGCGTGGCTCACCGCGATCTGATAATAAGTAGAGTCTCCAGTGAGTTTGGTTGCTTCAAACAGCAATTCTAGATTGAGCATGTTATCAATGATAACCGGAAAGTCCCAGCGGTGGCTATTGTGGTCCCACGAACGTATACAGCCGACTGTTGGATTGAAACGGGTTGCCAGCGTTTTGGCTGCCTGTACAAGCACCTCCCGGTACTGTGGATTTGCGGTTAAGCGATAGCCATTTCCAACGCTACAATAGATCTTAAAGCCCATATCATGGGTCTTACCATTAAATTGCTCCGCCTCGATCGACCTTGTTGTTTCCGAAGCGAGATCCTTCCATTGTTGTTTTCCCGACTTTTCGTAGAGAAACCATAGGACGCCAGGAAAAAAACCACTGGTCCAGTCCCCCCTTTTCACAGCAACCAGTTCGTTATCTGTGGAAAGCGTACGTGGCGAAACCAAGGATGAATCCCTTTTTTTCAAGAGCTGCAATTCTTTATAAAGTAGTTGAGCTTGTTGATCTGCAAGGCCCCACGCTTTTTGCAGCTGCCTGGTACTCTGTGCCTCAACGTGTTGAAAAGCGCACAGAATTCCCGTCAAAAATAGTGCTTTGGCAATGGATGGCCTTTTTAAATTTCGAAAGCGCAAAAAGAGGGTATATCTTCGCAAAGACGTCGCATTAACATTCATGTTATCTGTAGGTTTTTAAGGTGAAATGGTTAAGTTATTTTATAAAGAGCCAGGAAAATCAAAGCCATATAATCGGGTTGCGAATGGGTAAATTTCGAACAACCTCTTCTTGTTCAGGTGCATGATCAAGCTTTTTCCAAAGCTGCAGATAGTCTTTATTCTGGTAAGCTTCTGCCGAAAATACGAGTGCCGGATGCGCAATTGGCCACTGATCCCAATACATGACATCTTTCGGATACGGCCATTTTTCTTTATCTGCAATATAAGGGACCATAAAATCAACACCCGTTTTTATTGTCCGCCCATCTGACAATGTATACTGCCAAAGGGAGGTGTTGGTCTTGGACAAAATCTGGCAGATCATGGTCATCGCATCCAGATTAAACAACGCGTATCCATAAGGTTTTGTCCGCTGCAATTCTCTCGGAAAACTGCCATTAGACTCCATTTGATTCGGCAATAACACGTGCGCATAGCGATCTGCACATCTGTTGAGTAATACCGTGTCTTGCACCAAACTCGAAAATGCAGCGACCTGCATCACCCAACAGGTACCATGGTTATTGGCAGCATTCATTTCATCGATCCCATATTGATGCGTTGTAAGCCAGCGTAAATAGATTGCAAACCAGCGATGTATGGCATCCTTAGCAGCCTGTGGAAAATTGGGGTCGTCTTCAAATATCTTTACGCCCTGTGCAACTTCCATCAGATGAATGGTATCAATAATGCCTATTCCTCGCCCTGTAAAACGCCCTTGTATAGCCTGAGCATAAAGAAGATTCGGATTCATCATCGTCTCTGCATCCACGAACCAAGCCTTTAAATGGCGAAGGGCCTGCTGTACGTATTTTTTATCTGGATTCAAACGATAGGCTGAGGCCAGTGCCCCCACGATTCGGCTGAAGCGGATCATCGCTTTACGATGTTCAACGAAATTGGCTGGATTAGTCATCCCATCCCGTTGAATATAGGGCGCAGCGGGATCTTTGGGATCGGGCCACCAATAATCGCCTTCAGAATAAAAATCATGAATACCCCCGGTACTCCGAACTGCCTTATAAGCTGTCACAGTCAATGGTTTCTGCTTCATCGCCCACTTGGACTGCTTTAGGATAACAGGGCGCAGCGTCTGGATGATCTCCTGCTCAAAAATACCTTCCTTCATTTTTGCCCTCAAGAATAAAGGGAAAATTGCGATCCCAAGGAGACAGCCAATGACGCGAACAATTGATGTAAATTTCATTTTTCCTGGATTTTGAATTACATTGGAACAATACGGTACCGTTTACCTTTTATGGTCTCAAATTGAACTTCAAACGTTTTTGGACCAGCTAAAAGGGGCAGTTTGGAAGAATCCGCTACCGTATACGGAAGTTGTTCCGGTTTATATAATAGCGCATTGTCTGTGACAGCTGCCTGATTTGATTCGACACCGACAACTTTAACGGGTAAAGGTGTACGCAAACGACAAACACCACCAATATTGGACACGATCATTGCTTCGGTCAATACGTTATTTTTCCAGGCAATATCTACGGTAAAGTTTCCCCTGGCCTTAATTCCTTTTATCGTACCAGCAGACCATTCATCAGGTAGGGCCGGTAACAAGTGGACGGCTCCATCATGACTCTGCAGCAACATTTCAGTCATTCCCGCCGTAGCACCAAAATTCCCATCTATTTGAAAAGGTGGATGTGCATCAAATAGATTCGGATAGGCTCCGCCACCGCTCATCTGCGCACGGTCCAATTTGGGATCAATAAAATTTAAGGCATCCTTGAGGATTTTATAGGCATGATTTCCATCCTGAAGCCTCGCCCACCAATTTGTCTTCCAGGCCATCGACCAGCCGGTACTCACATCGCCCCTTAAAAGCAATGAACGCTTGGATGCCGCGGCCAAAGCCTTGTTTTCGGCAAAACTGATCTGATTGCCCGGGTATAATCCAAATAAATGGGAAATATGCCGATGCTGATCCTTTGGATCATCCCAATCTTTAAACCATTCCTGCAATTGTCCATATTGGCCCACCTGATAGGGATAAAGCTTTTCCTTCGCTTGTTCTAGTGCTGATTTAAATTCAGGATCAACGTTCAGTATAGCACAGGAGTGAATAACAGCTGTGAAAAGCTCCCGAATGATCGCCATGTCCATGGTAGAGGCCATGGTCAATTGATATTCTTTACCTGCTATTTTAATTGTATTTTCAGGTGAAGTGGACGGATTGGTGACGAGATATTTATTTCCGAGATCCGCAATCAGCCATTGCAACATAAATTGGGCTGCCCCTTTCATCAAGGGGTAGGCCTTCTCCTTCAAGAACGTTTTGTCACCCGTAAAACGGTAGTGTTCCCATAGATGTGTGCTCAACCAGGCTCCTGCCATAGGCCATGCCGACCAGCGCGGCATTCCTTTGGGATCCCAATCGTATCCGCCCGGAGGGGAAGTTTTGGCCCATAGATCGGAATTATGATGAACAACCCAGCCCTTATCGATATTGTAATTTATCGATGCTGTTTTGGCCCCATTGATAGCCAGCTCATCCATAAAATCAAACAACGGTTGATGACATTCTGCAAGATTGGTATTTTCCGCGAGCCAATAATTCATTTCTGTATTGATATTGGTCGTGTAATTACTTCCCCAGGGCGGCTGCACATGATCATTCCAGATCCCCTGTAAATTAGCTGGTCTCCCTCCTTGTCTGGAACTGGCAATCAACAAGTACCGTCCAAAATGATAATACAGTGTCAGCAGCCCCAAATCGGCCGGTCCTTTGGAAAACTGTATGATACGTTGATCTGTAGGCAATTTATCATGCGCAGAGGTACCAGCCAACTCAAAGGCTACTCGATTGAATAGTGCTTGATAATCTTTTTGATGATCGGAGAGTATGGTCTGAAAATTCTTTTTGGAGACAGTATGCATGCGGTTTTTTGCGAGCAGCGTGGCATCTTTACCTTCCTGACTCGGCGACTTATCAAAACCGTTAAAGCTTGTCGCTTCCGTCAAAAATAAAATCACCTCATCGGCGCCTATGATCTTAAGCTTATCCCCCTCTTTTTTTACCACACCACCGATATTCTTTACGCTTACCTGCATCGCAAAAGCCATCCCTTTTCCGCCAATACTGTCGTACACGACTTGTTGGGGTTCATAATCCCTATTGGCGACAAAACTTGGTGCTTTACCCTGCAAGGTCAGCTGATTATTCCCTTGCGCTGAAACACTGTATTTTAGCTTACTGGTTAAGGAAAGGTCGAATGTAATTGATTTTTTCTTATTTGCCTTCAACCGAACGACCAATGCTTTATCCGGAAAACTGATAAAACTTTCCCTTTGGTATTGAACGCCTTGATAGGAATAGCTGACCCGATTGATCGCTCGCTCCATATCCAGCTCCCGTTTGTAATCTTTTACCTTTTTTTCGTCCTGATGAAAATCCAACCATAAATCGCCCATCGGTAGATATCGAGCAGAATAAGGTCCTTGCATTTTCTTCCAAAGGACTGCTGCCTCTTCATATTTTCCAGCAAAGATGGCTTGGCGTACCTTGGGTAGAATTTGCGGGCCATTGGGATTATTGCCCGCATCGGGTTCACCCGACCACAGGGTATTATCATTAATTTGAAACCTATCTTTACTTAGCCCACCAAAGACCATCGCTCCTGTAGTGCCATTGCCTAGCGGTAGTGCCTCCTCCCAGAGCGCGGCCGGTTGATCATACCAAAGCTTGAGCTGCTGCGAATTGCCTTGTGCACGGCATGGCGCAAGCGACCCCATGAGACCGAGCAGTAAAAAGAAGTTCAAATGATTCGTTGCTTTTAACATCTTGTGTTATTTTTCTATCGTTAACAAGGTACTTTTTGATCCTTCCATCCGGCCTGATACCACAGCGCTTCCCGAAGGCAGTCGAAGCTTAATCAATGCACGACCATTGTAGGCCTGCACTTTTTTCGACCCCGTAGAAGTGCCTTGGTCGACGATCAACTGACCATCGCCGGTCGAACCAAAATAGATCCAATCCTTTGCATCGAGACAGGGGGTATTGGTCTTATCCACAATTTGAGCTTGCACAGTGATCATATCGCCTTCCGTGGCAATCTTTTCCACAAGAAGTTTTGCCGGTTTACCCCACTTTTTTGTCTGATACTGCTGTTCAATTTCATCCACGAGAATTTCCCGGCCGTTTTTCGCGACAGCTTTAATCTGATTGCTTCCTTCGTTCAGTTTCACCATCCAGCGCAAACCTGCCGCTGGAAAATCTTGGCTATTTCTTTTCTTTAGTCCTTGACTTTTGCCATTGACAAAAAGCTCAACCTCCTTGGCATTGGAATACACCTTGATCATTTTCGACTCGTCTTTTTCACCCCAACGGACCGGCCAGCTATGGCCATAAATATGCAACATTGGCTTCTCGGTCCAATACGACTGGAATACGTAGTACGATTCTTTTTTGGTAAAATCCCGTTCAACAACACCCTTCTGATTGACATAAGGCACAGGATTGTCTGGCCGGACCGGAGTTGAAAAATCTTTAAATGGCCAGTAGGCTGTTCCCGTGAGCCAAGGCATGGTTTCCTGTTCCTTTAAGTGCCAATCGATGAGATTACAGATGTAGCTTTCACTCCAATCGCCATCTTTAGAAACGCGTGCTGCTCCACCAATGAGCGACGCATCGCCTGCCCGTTCATCTGTTGTACCATCACCTTTGATTTTAGCTAGAGCACGGTCAGGGTCCTCTGCATGTCGTCTTGCATGACTATCCCCGCCCCACTCCACATGAAGGAAATGCTTTACCTTTTTCATTTCTTCTTCGGAGGCTGCTTTATAGTCGGTATAAACGCCTCTATACCAACCCGCCCAAATGGACGGAGAATAAACATCAACAATATCTTTACAGAAATCACAGCGCCGTATCGCTGTTTTACGGCTCGGATCCAATTGATGGGATAAGGTATTCAGTTCACTCATATAAGCCCTTATCTTCGCCTGATCAAACTCCGTAAAATCACCGGGCCAATCATTTTCGTTGCCGAGGCCCCAAATAATGACCGACGGATGATTATAATGCTGTTCAATCATATTGGTTAACATCCGTTTTCCCTGAAGCTGATAGACCTCACCACCCAATCCACCTCTGCACCATGGAATCTCTTCCCAAACCAAAATACCCAGACTATCGCAGGCCTCAAGCACTTTACGACTCTGCTGATAATGTCCCAAGCGTATAAAGTTTACACCCATCTCTTTCATCAGGGTCATCTCCTGTAAGATCTGATCGTCAGTCATTGCTGCAGCAACTCCGGCATGGTCTTCATGACGATGGGTACCGCGAAGCAAAAGTCTTTTCCCGTTCAGCAGAAAAGGACCTTTTTCTTTAAACGCTACATGTCTAAAGCCAAAGACACTCTCTTCCTTAAATACTTGTCCATTGCTTTTGATTGTCGTAACTAAACGGTATAAAGCCGGTTGATCAGGGCTCCAAAGCTGTGGCTTCTTGACCATGAACTTCCCAAATTCAAGATTTAATGCGCCCTTATTAACCTGTGGTTGCTGGGTTTGCACGATTTTTCCAGCAGGGTCATAGAGCTGCATTTCGACTTCAAAATTTGTCTGAGCCGAAAATGGCATCAGTCGTCCACGGACGTTGACTACCCCCTGCTTTCCATCGGCCCCTACTGACGCTTCAACAAATACACGTTCCAAGGCTGTCTGCGGAACATATTTTAGGTTTAGGTGTCTGTAAATACCACCATAGACATTAAAATCAGACAGATTGGAGGGAATCATTTCTAGATCACGCGAATTGTCCACACGAATTGAAAGTGGTATTTTACTCTTAAATTGTTTTTTAAAAGCATCTGTTTTTTTAAACTTTTCAACCGCATCCGTGATGTCCACCGTCCATTCGTCGTATCCACCAACGTGCTCCCCAACTTTAACGGTATGGATATAAACAGCTGTCTTTTGCCCGGCTCCTTCAAAATGAAGGAGGGTGTGACCATTTAAATAGGGGTTGTCGATCTCCAGCGATTTTCTATACCAACTGGGTCCCTGATAATAATTGATAGCTGGATCAACAGCGTCCAGCGCATTATAACAATGCGGTAGATCTACCTGCTGCCACAATGGAACAGATTCGGGATTACCGGCTCCCACCGGCCTTACAGCTTCCCAGATTCCACCCAGATCGCTCTTTAAGAAATCCCAGCCATGATCAATCCGCTTAACTTCCTGAGCGTGGAGCTGAGAAACTCCAAAAGTCAACAACAACGCAACTATTTTATTCAATCTACTTTTCTTCATTATGCTATTTTAGTATCTGCTTTCCATCTTATCGGCCTTACTCGTCCAAAGCTCCAGTTTTCATGTTCTTTGCTCCGGGCCCTTTTTCGCGCTTAAATTTGCCAGCCACTTCGATCTTAATCACCGTAGCAACAGAATCAATGGCCTGCTCAGGCACGGCAATCTGAATACCATTGGCATTCGATTTTACCTTTAACACTTGATTATTGGCTAAAAGGCTCGCTTTTACAACTTTATTTTCAATCGGAAGTTCAACTATTCCATTTTTTGGCCAGTCAAATACAGAGACATACAAATAAGTCCGCTTTCCATCTTCCTTTAGGGTACACCGCCCCCATTCAAATGGCTGTAAAGGACTACTCTTGGTTGCGTAGATCGCTTCACTATTGACTTTCATCCATTTGCCAATTACAGCCAAACGTTCTATACTCTCCTGGGGGAAGGATCCGTCGGGTTTTGGGCCAACGTTCAACAGGTAATTTCCACCTTTGGAAGCAATATCAACGAGATTGCGGATCAAGGTTTCGGCAGACTTCCATTTATGATCCGATGTGCGGTAGCCCCAAGTACCGTTCATGGTCATACAGGTTTCCCAATGTTTGCCTTCGAGTTCACTCCAATCTGGAATTTTTTGCTCCGGCGTTTTGGTATCGCCGGGGAAATTAGGCCGTTTCAATCGATCATTCGTAATAATATTGGGTTGTAATGCCAATTGGTCCTGAAGCATATTTGCAGCTTCGTCGGTCATATTGGTTGGCGTATCCCACCATAGTACAGCAATATCGCCATAGTTACTCAACAATTCTTTGACCTGAGGTACGGATACGTTTTTGATATAGTCACTAAAACTCGCTGTTTCTTGTCTGGGGTCCCAATGGCCATGATGTGCTAGCGTGTAGTCATCGATACGGGTTGAATCTGGATTAGGCCAGCCTTCTCGCATTAACTTACGAGCAGCCGACCCACCAGGGTTATTCCAATCCTGCGCCTGTGAGTAATAAAAGCCAAGCTTCAGTCCATATTTTCGGCAGGCATCGGCCAAAGGTTTCAAGACGTCTTTGCCATAGGGCGTAGCGTCCACCATATTCCACTTACTCGCTTTTGTTTCAAAGAGTGCAAAACCATCGTGGTGTTTGGCTGTGATAATCAAATATTTCATGCCCGCATCTTTCGCCATGCGTACCCATTCGTCTGGATTATAGGCGATGGGATTAAATTGTTTCGCCATGGCCTGATATTCATCAACTGGAATTTTTGATCGGTTCATAATCCATTCTGCTCCACCACGTGCCTGTTCGTGTCCCTTATAAACACCGCCGAACTGTGCATATACTCCCCAATGGATAAACATACCAAACCGGGCTTCCTCCCACCATTTCATGCGTACACTATCTGGTAAGCGATTTACTTGCGCATACAATAATCCCGTGCTCATTCCCACGATGAGGATAAGTGCCAGCAACATTTTATATATAGCTTTCATACCTAAATTTTCACAGTTCTTCATTTAGAAACCTGGTGTTTGTTTAAAATTGTCATTACCTAAACTTTTGGCCATATCTACCTCAGATTGCGGGACTGGCCATAAGGTATCTCTTGCCATAAATAACCGTGAAGCGCCATCTGGATCCTTGGTTTTATCCATCACCTCTTTTATTATCCCCCAGCGTTTCAAGTCAAAATAACGTTGACCTTCCAAAGCCAGTTCAATCCGCCGTTCATGACGGATAATATCGCGGAATTCATTTTTTGTCAAGGAACCGCTAAACTGTACGAGCGGCATTTTCACATCAGCCCTAGATCGTACTTTATTCAATGCATCGACAGCAGTCTGATCAGGCCCTGCACTTTCATTCTTCGCTTCTGCATACATCAATAAAATATCGGCATAGCGCAAGAATACCCAATCCTGATCGCTTTGTGTCGCGTAGCTTGTTGGCCATTTCGATTCGTTGATATACTTTCGCGGTAAAAAACCACCCAAAACGCCTTCAGCAACGGGATCAAAAGCAGAAGATGCTGTGGTACCGCGCCATACACCACGGTACATGATTGTCGACTTCAACCGTGGATCTCTATTTTCGTAAGGGTTTTTAGCATCATAAACTGTCGATTCTTTAATATCTTTTCCATCGATGGCATAATAAGAATCCACCAGATAACCCAGCGGTTGTATGGTCTTCAGATAAGAATACATCATATCTGCCGGGCTATACATATTGGGTGGTAAAAATCGAGCGGAGAACATGATTTCGGGATTATTATTTTGTCCAGGTTTTCTAAACAGATCGCGGTATCCACCCTGATAGATCGAAAACTTGTTTTCATCCATAACAATCTTCGCTGTTGCAGCTGCCTCAGCCCATTTTTTCACCGTCAACAACACCTTTGTTTTGTACCCCAGTGCAGATCCCCGCACAGCATGTCCTTTATACCCTGTATTTGGCAGTTTTTCACTCGCATAATCTAAATCTGCCAAAATCGCTTCGATAATGTTGGTTTTAGGTGTTCTACCCAGCCGGATACTCGCATCATCCATACCCAGAGGTTCTAAAGTCAATGGCACATCACCGTACAGATTGGTCAACAAAAAGTAGTAATGGGCGCGGATAAAACGAGCCTCTGCTTTATATCGGTCACGGTCCTGCTGGCTCATGCTTGCAATACGGTCAATATTGGCAATCAATTTATTGCATGCTGCAATGGCCTGATACGAAATCTCATACCCCTCAGATTGCATTCCGCCGGTTGTCGAGGAGATTCCGGACCGCGAAATAATATTGAAGTTATTGGAGGTACTGGATACAAAGGCATCGTCTGAAAGCCCATCCCAAAACATACTTGCTCCACCCCAGCCACCACGTGCATTGGATGAAGACGTCGAATTGTATCCTCGGCACAGAAATTCATAACAGCCCGACAGTGCCAAATCAGCATCAGTCTGCGTTTTCCAGAAGGTTGACTCCGAAATTTTATCTGTTGGATTTTTATTTAAAAAATCTTTTGTACAGCTACCCAATGCAGCTAAGGCTGCTAAGCTTAAATATAGATATGTTTTTTTTACGCTCTTTTTCATCTGTAATTTTTTTTTAGTTACCACTCGATTAGAATGTGATGCTCGCCCCAAATGCGAATACTTTATTCTGCGGATGAGTCACATAACGTCCTGATGTTGCACCACCGCTTGATGAAACACCACGTTCGGGATCTAAACCAGGGAACTTGGAGAATGTGAGCAGGTTATCCGCCGCAAAATAAATGCGAAGGCCAGAAATACCAGCTTTGGACAAGGTGCTCTGTGGAATAGCATAGCCTACCTGAATATTTTTAAGGCGCAAGAAGGATCCATCTTTTAAAAAGAAAGTCGATGCAGTCCGTACATTATTTGCCGCAGGGGTATTTTCAGCACCCACTATTGGAAGCGATGCATTCGGATTCTCTGGAGTCCAAGCGTTCATCCAGTCGCGAGTGAACGTTCCGCCTTGCCTAAAGGGCACGATTCCCCACTCACTCACAAATATTTTTTGTCCCTGGGAACCAAAGAAAAAGGCTGTAAAATCAAAGTTCTTCCAAACAGCCGTTGCATTAAAGGAGTAATCGAAATCTGGATACGCTCCGGGCACGACAATTCGATCATTATTGTCCACAACTTTATCTCCATTAACGTCAGCAAATTTCAGATAGCCCGGTTGTGCTGGAATCTGTTGCACTGGAGAAGCTGCCACCTCTTCCTTCGAACGGAATATGCCCGTGTTCTCCAAAAGGAAAAAACTACCATAAGGTAAACCTTCCCGGATAATGGTATTGCCCGAGATACGTTCGGCCCCATATTTAATCACCTTGTTGCGATTGGCCTGAATATTTCCATTGAGGGTCAAGGATACCGCTCCAATTTTATCACGGTATTGAAGGCCGAGCTCTATACCTCTGTTACGCAATTCACCATAATTTACGGTCGGTGCAGTCAATCCAATATAAGAAGGGAAAGCTGTAGATGCAGATAAAATATCGGATGTTACTTTGTTATACCAATCGAAAGAAGCGGTCAATTTGTTGTTCCATAAACCGATATCTACACCGAAATCCAAGACTTTGGTACTTTCCCATTTGATCCGGTCATTGGCCATGGCTACCTGACGAGCTCCCTGTTGGAGCGTTTCATCAAAAGGATAAGCAAAAGAGGAATTGTAAACAATCTGATATGGGTAGTTACCAATATTTTGATTACCCAATGTTCCAATGGAGGCTCTTAACTTTAGTTCATTAACAACTTCTTTCAATTTCGGACCAAAAAAGTTCTCATCCGAGACTTTCCAACCACCAGATAATGAAGGGAAAAACGCCCATTTTCTATTTTCAGGGAAACGTGAAGAGGCGTCATAACGTGCATTCCCTTCGAGTAGATACTTGCCTTTATAGTCATAGTTTAACCGACCATAATAAGACCTCAATGACCACTCATTGGTGACACCATTATTTGATTGTTGTCCAGCTCCGCCACCATCGAGCTCAAGCAGGTCATTGTTGGGAAATTGCAACCTACTTCCGAACAATTTTTGTGTTTTATTATATTCTGCCTGGGTTCCTGCCAGTACTTTCATGTTATGATTTCCAAAAGACTTATCGTAAGTCAATTGCGTATACCCGACTGGATATACATTGTTGTCGTCCGTTACTTCTAAGCCCTGACCACCTACATCAAGTTGTCTGGCGGGTAGGTCATCCGGTTTGGCGAACCACATGTATTGATTAATCACAGGTTTGTTGGTATAGTTTTTTGTAAAGCCATACGTCAACCCGCCGCTCGTCTTCCAATCCAGTCCATCCAATATTTTCACATTTAAAAAAATATTGCCTTGCATAAAATAATTGTTCAGTCTTGTAAATGCATTTTCGGCAACTGCAACAGGGTTTTTATTTGGGGATTGAAAAGGATATGCCCTAGACGAATAACGACCACTACCATCTGGTAATACAGGTCCATAAAGTGGTGATTGACTAATGGTAGACAAAAACTGATCTTCACTACCGTTTCTAGGATATTTCCGATCCCCATAATTCAAGGTGATACTTGAACCAAAACTTATCCGATCATTTATTTTAGAGCCTAGGTTAAGCTGTAGATTATACTTTTTAAAAGAAGTCCCGATCATAATATCAGGCTGATTGACGTAGCCCAATATAACGTTGTAATTTGTTCCTCCGGCACCACCGCTTAAGCTTAAATTGTGCGTTTGCACCGGGACAGTTCTAAAGACAGCATCTAACCAGTTAAAATCGGGATATAATCTTTTATCTGTTGCATTTTTGTAGGCATCAATCATCTCCTGGCTAAAGGAAGCATTTGGATTTGTGACACCCGAGTTTTTATTTGCCTGATTATACAAGGTCATGTAATCAACGGAATTATATACGAGGTCTGGAAGAGCTGAGGCCTTGGTAATTCCGACATTATAATCGTAGCTCAGTTGTGTTTTTCCAGCTTTACCCTGTTTTGTCGTCACAAGAATGACTCCATTTGCTGCTCTTGCCCCATAGATAGCAGCTGAAGCGGCATCTTTCAATACGGTGATATTCTCGATTGCTTGGGGATTCAAATTTTCCAAACTACCGGGGATACCATCTACGATAACCAGTGGAGCAGAAGAGGCGCCGTAGGAACCCAATCCCCGTACCTGGAGATTCACATTTTCATTCCCCGCTTCTCCCGATCCTTGGGTAACACGAAGTCCGGGCATGCGACCTTGAAGTAACTGCGTTGGATTTGTAGCGATACGTTTGTTAAGCACCTTTCCATCGACAGCAGCAACAGCACCCGTTAGATTACTTTTTTTCTGGGTACCATAGCCTACTACAACCACTTCGTCAATCAGGCTACTGGACTCCTGCAGTACAAGATTAATGTGATCTTTCTTATCGACCTGGACTTCGGTTTTCTCTTTGCCTACCAGCGAAAATATCAGGACATCAATATCTCGCGCAAGAATCTGATAATTGCCGGCCCCATCGGTTACAGTGCCGTTTTTCACCCCCTTTATCTGTACGGTAACCCCCGCAAGAGGCTCGCCTGTTGAGGAGCTTACTTTTCCGGATATCTTTATTTGCGACTGGGCAAGCACCGCCGGTGCAGACATGCTCATCAACGAAAATAAAAGCAACCCCTTACCTACCGTTTTGGTCATCGGTGTTATCATAGTTGTTTTGGTTTATTTGGTTATTTAACGAAGTAAATGAACTCAAATATCAAAAATCGTTTACAGCAAAAGGAGTATTTTTTGTTCAAATTAGTGGAATAAATGGCTTCATTCCTGATTTTCAACACAATTAAATGGTTTTTTAAAAAAAAGAAAAATAAACCCCTTGGCAGCTGCTAATTTTTCTTCCAACAATCGATCGGTTGATCTTCAAAATAAGCTAGCGATCTGCCAGAGCATACTACACCGCTAGAGATTATCAATTTTGCAATAAAATCGATATATTGCCCCCAAATCAATTCAAAGTGAGGGAGTCGATGACAACAAAAAAATATAGGAACATCTATATCTTTTGGTTTTGCAGCATGTTATTTTTTTTACTGCCCGAGGGTTACTGTCAAACAATCATACCCACAGGTACGCCTTTTGTCAAACAATACAAAAAAGACCAATACAAGGCTGGAAATCAAAACTGGTCTTTGGCAGTCGACAAAGATGGTCGTATTTATAGTGCCAATACCGAAGGTCTATTGCAGTTTGACGGACAATATTGGCGCATCTTTCCGCTTCCTAATCATTCCACGGTACGAAGTGTCGCAATCGGTAAAGATGGCAAGATTTACACCGGTGGAAGAGGTGAATTTGGCTATTGGACTTACAAACCCTTTGGAAACTTGACTTATCAAAGTCTCTCTAAGCTGGTACAGGACAAAACCTACTTTCCAAACGAAGAAATCTGGAAAATCATTGTTGAAGACCAACGGGTATTTTTTCATACATTTTCGAAATCCTATATCTGGGAAAACAATCGTATACGGCAATTAACGGCTAAAGGTGAGCCTTTTTTATTTCCACATCAGCTCAACAATAAATTATTTTTTGAACAACTACCAAGTGGTCTGCATGAATTTAAACAGGATAAATTAATTCCTGTAAAAGGAAAAGATGTCTTGAAAGACAAAAATGTACTTGCCATCTTACCTTACGACGCAACGAGTTCGCTTATTGCGACCTCGCGAAACGGCCTCTACCTGATGAAAGCCGATGGAACAATCCTACCCTGGGCTGCTCCGGCAAATCAGCTCTTAAGCCAGTCACAAATAAACAATGGCTTATACCTCTACGATGGACAATATGCTTTTGGCACCATCCAAAACGGTGTTATTATCATCAATAAAAATGGGCAGGTCATTCAACATATCAATAAAAACAATGGTCTCCAAAACAATACTGTACTCAGCATTGTCAAGGACAATCAGAAGAATATCTGGGTGGGACTTGATAATGGCATTGACCGCATTGAAATCAATTCCCCATTATCATTTTACACTGATTTTGTCGGAAAAATAGGTACCGTTTATACATCGATCATCTATCAGGGAAAAATCTATCTTGGAACTAATAAGGGCTTATTTTCAAGTGAATGGAAGGGATTGACCAATTACAATTCATTAAATTTCTCTCAGATTCCAAATTCAAATGGTCAGGTTTGGACATTAGCACAATTTGGTGATGAGTTGATCTGTGGACATAATGACGGAACCTTCAAATTAGATAACGGGAAGCTTGAAAAGATCTCGCAGATTACCGGAGGATGGGTTTTCAAACCTATTTTTGGAACAAAAAATATTCTTCAGGGGAACTATACAGGCTTATCGAAATTCACGTTCGATGGTATACACCTAGCGTTCGTTCAGCAGTTCACAGGCGTTAAAGAACCGGTTCGATTCTTGGCGCAAAAAGATAACCATGCCTTTTGGATTGGCGATTGGGGACAGATACAACTACTCGGACTTGATGCGAATTTCCAGCAGGCAAAAATTTTATTTTCCTCCAAACAGGATAGTATCGCTTCAAAGAGGCAATTTACGGGGATTTATACCTTAGAAAATAATCTTGTATTTGCTACAGACAGCGGATTTCTCCAATTCGACAATATTGTGAAAAAATTCAGCTATGCCAATGAATTAAACACAGCGTTAGGCAGCTATAAAAATTCAAATAAGGTCATACCGATCAATACAAACAGCTACTGGTTTATTCAGAAGACTAAAATTGCTAAAGTAGATTTTGACAGTAAGGGCGAACTACATATTGACTCCAATCTGCTCAGTCCCTTACAGGATCGAATGATGAATAACTATGAAAACATTCTCCCGATTGAAAACCAATACTATCTCATTGGTTTAGATGATGGATTTGCGATCTACCGTCATGCCGATAAATCACAAAAATACAGGTTGCCACTTCCGCAAATAGCACAACTTGTCAACTTGACAACAGGCCAGGCTATTATCCCAGATTCAGCGTTTAAACTATCATCATCGGACAATAATCTTAGAATTAGCTTTTCAAGTCCATATTATTCGACTTCGCCACTTCAATACCAATATTATCTCGAAGGTTACTCAGACAATTGGTCCGAATGGAGTGAAACTGCCTATCAAGATTTCACAAATCTACCTTATGGAGAGTTTCAAATTAAAATCAGGGCGAAGGACAATATGGGGTCAGTTTCGGAAGTCCAGACATTTTCATTTACCATTCGGCATCCATGGTTTCTTTCTTGGTGGGCGAAGTTATTTTATACACTCGTCCTGATAACGCTCATCTATTTAGCTTACAGGTTTAATCTTCAACGGGAGCGCAAGCGTCAGTTTCAAATACGGCGAAAATGGCTAGAAGAGAAAAAGATTGCCTTGGAACGCGAAACAGAGCAAAAAGAAAAGGACTGGATTAAACTTAAAAACCAGCAATTAGAAGATCAGCTTCAATCAAAAAATAAAGAACTTGCCAATGCGGCACTCAATATCGTTTACAAAAATGAGATGTTGAACAATTTACACGCCGAGCTCAAACAGCTTAAAGATGCTGATGGCAACAAGCTGAGTTCGGATGAATTGAAAAAGATAAACAAGCTTATCGATGATGCCCATAACGACGATCGTGACTGGCATATTTTTGAAAGAAGCTTTAACGAATCACATGAGAATTTTTTCAAGAAATTGAAACAAGAGTTTCCTGATCTCGTCCCCAATGATCTGAAACTATGTGCCTATTTAAGGCTCAATATGTCGAGTAAGGAAATTGCCTCATTACTCAACATTAGTACACGCGGTGTCGAGATTAGACGCTATCGACTACGCAAAAAGTTGGGCATTCCAACAGACAAAAACCTTTCTGAATTCCTGATGGAACGTTAAATTTTCATCACAGACACTACATCATTACCACACACGAGCTTTAGTGTATAAAACACACTAAAGCTCGTGTTATTTCAGTAAAAACAACAACACAAAATACTGATTATCAAAAATATAAAATACAACAAAAGGTAGCCTGAGCAAGCCGAAATTTCATGTAGTAGTGATGTGAATATGTTAAATTTTGGCAAAGTTGTACTACATCAACATATTTGCTTCAGGGAAATAACCAACGTATTTTAAACAAACACCAAAAATTAACGATATGAGGAATCTATCCGCATTATTTTTGACATCCATGGTCGTATCGGTTGCCTATGGACAAACTTCGGTACAAGGAGTGGTCAAAGATGGCACAAGCATGATATCCATGCCTGGCGTCACCATTAGTATCAAAGGGAAAGCAGTATCTACAAAAACCGACGCAACGGGGAAATTTCAAATCAATGCCTCTCCTACCGACTCACTGGTCTTTAACTTTCTGGGTTATCGCACACAAACGGTATACATTGGTAATCAAACGCAACTCAATGTATTCTTAGAAAATCAAAATCAAGCATTGGAAGAGGTTGTTGTTATCGGTTATGGTACACAAAAGAAAGCAGATCTGACCGGATCGATCAGCTCCTTGAAATCATCCGATATCACGAAGCAACCTGCCATGTCGGCCATGCAATCCATCCAAGGTAAAGCTGCAGGTATCAATATTATTGCAAATGAAGCTCCGGGGTCATCACCCAACGTTATTGTAAGAGGTCTGGGAACAGCTCTAGGCGGAAGAAATCCACTCTATATCGTTGACGGTATCGCACAGACGGACATCAATAATATCAATCCGTCCGATATCGAATCCATGGATGTTTTGAAAGATGCATCTTCGGCTTCAATTTATGGTCTTCGGGCCGCAAACGGTGTGATCCTCGTGACCACGAAGAAAGGTAAAACTGGGACTCTTAGTATTAATTATGAAAGTTATGCTGGGATGAAGAAGATTCTTAACCGGGTTAAGATGGCTAATGGAGAACAATTCCGGACTTTCTTTAATGAAAGTCAAAAATATCAGGATCAAGATAAAAGATGGTTACTGTCAGAAAATCAGCATAATGATACCGATTGGTATGATGAATTAATAAAGACGGGAACTGTCTTTAATAATGCCGTCAATATATCGGGAGGAACTGAAAAAGTAGATTACTTTGTTTCAGCAAACAACTTTACCGAAAACGGTATTCTAGATGGCTCAAAATATGTTAGAAATACGATCCGAAACAACAACATCTACAAGTTTTTGGATAATAGACTTAAGTTTACCCAAAACTTGAATCTCACCGTTACAAATGCTACACCAAAACCCAATGGAGCTTTCACAACAGCCTACAAACAATCCCCATTGGTTCCTGTAATGTATGATAACGGGCGTTATGGAAAGGGTATTGTAAATCAAACTACCGGTGTTGTTGGCTATGAAAGAAATCCCGGTGAGATCGTTGGTAATATAAACTCTATTGGAAATCCGGTCTACGAAGTACTTAGAAACAATGAGAAAATCAATACATTAAGACTACAAGGTAGTTTCGAAGGTGAGTTTAAAATTACAGATTATTTAAAAGTAAACTCCCGTATTGGTGGAAATAAATTCTACTCGAGAAATAGAGTTTTTTCGGATATAAAGGATGCATGGCTCAATGGTGATCCACTTCGTACAGCGCAACAATTTGAAGAGTTTAAAGCGAAAAACACCGAATCCTTAGAGTATGCTAATAATAGTTTGAGTTATGAGACTCTGGAACAGTTCCGTTGGTCTTGGGAGAATTTCTTAACATTTAACAAGAAATTTGACAAACATAGTGTCGAAGCTGTCTTAGGTATGTCGCGTGAAAAGTATGACATCAACAGCATGATGAGCGACAAAGGTTATGATGTCCCTCAAAAACCACAATACTGGAGTATAGATCATGGTTCGGGCGCATATAAAGTGGAAAGCAGACAAATCTATTATACCCCGCGTGCCTTGGCATCTTACTTCGGTCGCGTTCAATATAATTACGACAGTAAATACTATTTAACAGCTACTTTACGTCGTGACGGTTCAAGCGTATTCCGTAACACCGGAAAATATTGGGGTACATTTCCATCCATTGGTTTAGGATGGACAGTAACAAATGAAGGCTTCATGAAGGATGCTACATGGATTAATTTGTTGAAAGTTCGCGGAAACTGGGGTAAATTAGGTAATCAAGATATCCCATTAAATGTTTCAACCATATTAACGAGCCCTACAAGTTCTTCTTACAACTATGTATTTGGTCCTGAGCAAAATATGGTATTTGGAAGTGCGTACGGCACACCGGCAAAAAACTTAAGCTGGGAGGTGACGGAAGAAACTGGCGCCGGATTGGATTTCGCATTTCTAAACAACCAACTTTCAGGTTCCATAGACTATTATCATAAGATGAATACCAATGCGATCTTGTTGGTCACACCGACATACACCTCTGCCTATGAAGATAAGTTTTATGATCATGGCGCAAAAATCCTAAATCAAGGTGTGGAAGTCGCCTTAAATTGGAACAAATCCATTTCTCCAGAATTTAGCTATTCCGTCGGTGTAAATTATTCTTACAACAAAAACACGGTTAAGGAGGTTAAAGCGGCTTACGATGGGGACCAAGGCGGAAGTCTTAACAATGGTGAGCTTACAAAACAGCTTCGTGTTGGACAGCCAATATACGGATGGTGGATGTATGAAATGAACGGTGTTTGGCAAAATCAAGATGAAATAAATTCAAATGCGCGACAAGGATCTCCAAAACCAGGATATTTGCGTTATACAGATGAAAACGCTGATGGCGTTATTGACTCCAGAGATCGTAAATTTTTCGGATCGTTTCTACCTAGTTCTACTTACGGTATTAATTTAGGAATTAATTACAAAGCGATCGATTTTAACGCTTCAGGATATGGGGTAGCGGGCAATAAAATCTACAACGGGATGAAAAGTACACGCATCAATGGCGGAGAAAACATCGCTTTAAGTACTTTTGAAAACCGCTGGACAAAAGAAGGTTCTACGAACTCACATCCCGGAGCAGAAAGAGATTTTCTACCTTCCAATTATTATCTAGAATCAGGCAGTTATTTTCGTATAAATAACATCACATTGGGCTATACTTTTAATAATCTTTATAGTTCTAAATCAAAGCTACGTTTGTATGTGACTGCACAAAATCCGTTTATCTTCACCAATTACAGTGGTTTCTCTCCTGAAATTGCGGGAGATGGTAGTCCAAATCTAACTTCTGGCATAGAGCTATCAGCCTATCCTACAACGCGTAATTTCCTATTCGGACTTAACATGCAGTTTTAATCCTTTTAAAAATCAACGTAATGAAAATCAATAAACTTTATATAGCAATTCTACTTAGTGCGGGGATCGCACTACAGGGTTGCAAAGACAATAATTTTTTGGATGTTCCTTCTAGAGAAAGGGTTGAAGCCGATGATAGCGAAACTCCTTATACCCCAGAGCAATTCGTAAATGGTATCTACGGTATGTTTACGGAGTGGGATTACAGCTTCTCTTTCTTAGGAATTACTGAAATCATATCGGATAACGCTGACAAAGGCAGTTCATCCACTGATGCGGGAGGTGATAAGTTGCTTTTGGATAACCTGACTTATACCTCAACAGCTGGTTCGTTCCAAGCCCTTTGGGTTAGATGGTACAAATCAATCGGTCGTGCTTCTCAAGCAATTGAATTTATTGAAAAAGCCGGACTGACTGATGCTGCTTATAAAAATAGATTAATTGGTGAGGCGCGCTTTCTAAGGGCGTTAAATTATTTCTACCTTGTACGTGGATGGGGTGATGTGCCTATCCAAGACCGTGATTTGATAAAGAGAGAACCCGCAGCTGAAGTATACGCCTACATTGAAGCAGACCTACAATTTGCTATTGATAACTTGCCCGTCAAATCTGCCTATGCTGCAAAAGATTTGGGCCGAGCAACCAAAGGTGCTGCACAAGGGCTGCTATCGAAGGTGTATTTATACGAAAGGAAGTGGCAACAAGCTGCTGATATGGCAAAAGCTGTTATCAATTCCGGTGGCTATAGCTTAGAGACTGATTATGCGAAAATCTGGCGATTAGAAGGTGAAAATGGTCCTGAATCGCTCTTTGAATGGCAGGCCCGAGGTAGTTCAATTGCCCATGGCATCCAACAATATAGTCAAGTGCAAGCGCCTCGTGGTGGAGCAGTCAATTTAGGCTGGGGTTTTAATATCCCAAGTCAAAATCTATTGGATGCATTCAATGCCGAAAAAGATAATATTCGCCGGGATGCTACAATTATTTTCAGAGGTGAAACCCTCTATGATGGCCGTCTGATTGACAATGGTGTAGAAAATCCAATGTATAATGAAAAAGCGTATTCCTCAGCAAATGGAGGTGCCGCTGACGGTGATAAAAACGTACGTTACCTCCGTCTGGGTGAAATTTATCTTATCCTGGCCGAAGCCGCAAATGAGGTTGGCAATAGCAGTGAAGCGCTGAATGCATTGAATACCGTGCGCACACGTGTAAAATTAGCCAACGTAACGACAACCGACCAAGCGCAGCTCCGTCAATTGATCTGGAAAGAAAGACGTCTTGAATTGGCATTTGAACACGACCGTTGGTTTGATTTGGTGCGTACAAAACAGGCAAAAACAGCCATGGCTGCCAATGGAAAAACTTTCCAAGATAAAATGTTGCTTTTTCCAATTCCAGAGAATCAACGTATCCAGACACCAGAAATGCCTCAAAATACCGGTTGGTAATCATTTACACAAAATAACGCAGTTCAAACGACCATAGGTCGTTTGAACATTTTTTCAAGAATTAAACAACATATCCATGAGAAAACGAATAGCATATCCAGCACTTAGCGGTATAGCTTTGGCGCTTATTCTCAGCAGTTCGTGCCAAAACACTGCTAATAGCAGTCCAGACAGTCCCTCAAAAATTGATTCAACTAGCGGAAGCAAGATCAATGAAGATTCGCTATTGACCACTATTCAGCAACATACATTTCAATATTTTTGGGAGGGCGCCGAACCAACTTCTGGTCTCGCTAGAGAACGCATCCATATGGATGGTGTATACACCCAAAATGATCGTAATGTCGTGACCATAGGTGGTAGTGGCTTCGGACTCATGGGTATGATCGTCGCGATGGAACGTGGTTTTATCAGCCAGGAACAAGGCATTCAAAAGTTGAATCACATAATGGATTATCTAGGCAAAATCGAACGGTTTAAAGGAGCTTGGGCACACTGGTACGATGGAGAACTGGGTACAGCGAAACCGTTCAGTGAAAAAGATAACGGTGGCGACATTGTTGAAACGGCTTTCTTAGCGCAGGGATTAATCGCAATTCGGGAGTATCTAAAAGATAAAGGTGATTCCGCCCAACTAATCGCTCAAAAAGCAGATAAGCTATGGAAAGAAATCAATTGGAATCACTATACAAACGGACAAAATGTTATTTATTGGCATTGGAGCCCTAAATTTAACTTCCAGCAAAATCATCCCGTCAGAGGATATGACGAGTGTCTTATTACCTACATTTTGGCAGCCTCTTCCCCTACTTATCCGATTGCACCCCAGGTGTATCACGAGGGATGGGCAAGATCTGGTGCAATTAAAAGCTCCGCTAAAAAATATGACATTCCACTCGTGCTAAAGCACAATGCCAAAGAAGGTGAAGTGGGCCCGCTCTTCTGGGAACATTACTCCTATCTAGGATTGAGCCCCAAAGGATTAAAAGACCAATACGCAGATTATTGGGAAGCGACAAGCAATCATGTTAAGATCAATTTGGCATACGCAGATCTGAACCCAAAAGGTTACAAAGGTTATGGTTCAACGAAAGGTTGGGGCTGGACGGCCAGCTATTCCATCAACGGATACGATGCACATCATCCAGACAACGATCCAGGTGTGATCTCCCCTACAGCGGCTTTATCGTCTATGCCCTACACCCCACATGAAAGCATGCAATTTGCACAGTATTTAAACAATCAGCTCGGCAATAAAATCTGGGGTAAATATGGCTACTATGATGCCTACAGTGAAACGGCAAATTGGTATCCACAACGTTATTTAGCCATCGATCAGGGGCCTATTATTGTCATGATCGAAAACTACAGAACCGGAAAAATCTGGGACCTATTTATGCAGGCTCCAGAAATTCAACAAGGACTAAAGAAACTCGGTTTTACCAGTCCTTATTTAAAGTAGTGGCCTATGGAATCATTTTCAATCCGTCACACGTTGAAAATGGTTCCTTCCACGAAAATAACAGGACATCTGATCAAGAAAACTCAGGGATCATCTTGAGCACTTGACATAAACTTACCCTATTGCGCGGAAAGCAAAATCCACGCGCACAAAAAAATAATACGATGAAAAAAGTAGTAGGTACTTTCCTTCTTGCATTGCTCGCCTGGCATACAAGTCCAGCGCAATTTAATCCGAAAATGGACACATTCATTGATCAGCTAATGGCTAAGATGACTGTCGAAGAAAAGATTGGACAACTTAATTTGGTAACCGGTGGCGAAGCGACAACTGGAACCACTGTATCCACCGATGTGGATACCAAAATTAGAAACGGCCAAATCGGTGGTATTTTCAGCATGAGCACACCAGCGAAAATTCGCAAAACGCAAGAAATAGCCGTCAAGCAATCCCGCTTAAAAATACCCATCATTTTTGGAATGGATGTCATTCACGGTTATCGTACGGTATTCCCAATTCCCTTAGGTCTTGCTGCTACCTGGGATATGAACTTGATTCAACAATCGGCACGTATTGCCGCCGAAGAAGCTACCGCTGATGGAATTAATTGGGCATTTTCGCCCATGGTCGATATCTCGCGCGATCCACGCTGGGGCCGTATTTCCGAAGGTGCGGGTGAAGATACCTATCTAAGCTCGCGAGTTGCAGAAGCCATCGTCCATGGCTTCCAAGGGGATAACCTGGCAGCACATAACACCATGATGGCCTGTGTCAAACATTTCGCCTTATATGGTGCAGCCGAAGGTGGTCGTGATTACAATAGCACGGATATGAGCCTTCACCGCATGTACAACGAATATCTACCTCCTTATAAAGCAGCGATAGATGCGGGAGCAGGAAGTATCATGACTTCTTTTAACGATATCAATGGTGTCCCTGCCTCGGCAAATAAATGGTTAATGACGGATGTGTTACGTAAGCAATGGGGCTTTAAAGGATTGGTCGTAACTGATTACACTGCTGTAAACGAATTAACAGCACATGGCCTCGGTGACCTCCAACAGGTCTCGGCCTTAAGCCTGAATGCTGGCGTTGATATGGATATGGTTGGTGAAGGGTTTCTGACGACACTAAAAAAATCTTTAGATGCGGGCAAGGTCAAAATAGCAGACATCGATAGGGCCTGCCGGTTTGTTTTGAAAGCCAAGTATAAATTAGGCTTATTTGACGATCCCTACCGCTATTGTGACGAAAAACGGGCAAAAACTGTAATCGGATCGGCTGCCAATCATGCAAAAGCCCGGGAAATTGCAGCAAAATCTTTTGTCTTGCTGAAAAATGAAAACCAAGCACTTCCATTAAAAAAAACAGGTACAATTGCTGTCATTGGTCCATTAGCCAATTCAGGTCCAAATATGCCCGGAACGTGGAGTGTCAGTGCTGAATTGGACAAAACAGCCTCTTTAGTGGAGGGAATGAAAGCCGTGTTGGGTAATCAAGTCAATATCCTCACACACCTGGGCAGCAATCTGTTGGAAGATCCAATTTACCAAAAGCATGCAACCATGTTTGGCCGTACCATAACACGCGATTCCCGAAAAGAAGAGGAGATCATCGCAGACGCTGTAAAAGTTGCTCAACAATCGGATGTGGTCGTGGCTGCCCTTGGTGAATCATCAGAAATGTCGGGTGAAAGCTCCAGTCGCTCCGAATTGGACATTCCGAAAAATCAACAGAACCTGTTAAAAGCATTACTGGCAACAGGAAAACCAGTTGTATTGGTGTTATTTACGGGTAGACCACTTACGCTTACCTGGGAAGATGCTCACGTACCAGCCATATTAAATGTGTGGTTTGGCGGAACGGAAACAGGAAAAGCAGTAGCCGATGTCTTATTTGGGGACGTCGTTCCTTCAGGTAAGATTACCGCCACCTTCCCACGCAATGTTGGTCAGATTCCGATCTATTATGCGCATAAAAACACCGGTAGACCCTACGGAAACTCGGGCGATTTTGAAAAATTCAAATCAAATTATCTCGATGTAAGCAATTCCCCACTCTACCCTTTTGGTTATGGATTAAGTTATACGACGTTTACCTATGGTGAAATTCGTCTTGACCGCAACACAATTGACGATAAAGGTACGCTGCTAGCAAGTATCGACATCTGCAATACAGGAAACTATGATGCGGAAGAAACCGTGCAGCTCTATATCCAGGATGTTGTTGGTTCTGTCACGCGTCCTGTAAAAGAATTAAAAGGCTTTCAAAAAATATTCCTCAAAAAAGGAGAGCAAAAAACGGTAAACTTTAACATCAAAGTAAATGATCTCAAATTTTTTGACAACAATCTGAATTACGTTGCCGAACCAGGAACTTTCAAAGTCTACATTGGTCCCAACAGCCGTGATGTCAAAGAAAAAGAGTTTGAATTGCTTTAAATCTATTGCATCTCTATAAAAAAACAAGGCGACACTTCGAAAATAAGTGCCGCCTTGTCTATGTTTAACGATGTCTATGTTTAGTCATTGCTATTTCTAGCTACTCCATATTCCCATCAAAGCTTTCAAACAATAAACGCAATTCCGCCGCTTTTTCTGGATATTCCGTTAAAACATTCGTTCTTTCACTCGGATCCCAGGCAATGTTATGTAGTTCTTCAATAGCATCATAGGGTTTACCCGAAATCTGATTCACTCCGCCTGCTATCCGACGATACTTCCAGTCACCTGACCGAACCGCCTCAACATGTCCATAATTCACTAAAAATATTGGTCTATGTGCTGTTTTTAAATCTTCCGATTTGCCGTTCAATAAAGAATCGATCGCTTGACCATCGATAGATTTCTTCGGCAATGATGCACCGGTCCATTTGGCGATGGTCGGCAACACATCCAAGTTGCTAATTGCCTGTCGAAGAACTTTCCCTTCTTGGGCATAGCCCTTTCCATAAACAATGAACGGTACACGGACGCCACCTTCTGTTGTTTCGGCTTTAGAACCTTTGAAGACACCTGCAGTACCCACATGCCAGTTCTTTGTAGCGTGATCGTCAGACATTCGCGATGGATAAGCTATCCAGGGACCATTATCACTTGAAAAAATTAAAATGGTGTTATCGGCGAGGCCTTTTCGCTCAACCGTTTTCCAGAGCTCCGAAAAATTATGATCCAGCTCCTGCATCACCGCACCCAGAGGGCCTGCATTTTGCTGATCTGCAAATCGGTTCTTTTTGTTGGCAAATGCCAAAGGAAGATGTGGAAAATTATGCGCATAGTATAAAAAGAATGGATGATCTTTATCTTGATTTTCAATAAACTTCACTGTTTCTTTGTGATAAAGTGCGCTCAGATCCGAATCGTCGGGTGCCACGACTTCAGGTTTCCGATTCCGGAAGATCTTAATAACAGAGTCGGTCTTTACATAAGGATCGCGGTAATCGTGGCTATACAGCATGCCATAAAAAGAATCGAAGCCTTGCTGATTAGGATGATGGTAAGTTTGTTTATCTCCTAAATGCCATTTTCCGACCAATGCTGTCCGATAGCCTACCTTTTTTAATAATTCGGCAATCGTTTCCTCCTCATCAGGCAAGCCTAAATCTGAGCCTGGACCGATTGGTGCTGGAAGATTATAACGTGAAGCATATCTCCCGGTTAATAAAGAAGCTCTTGAAGGTGTACACGAGGGCGTAGAAACCATAAAGTTTGTTGCTCTCACGCCCTTACTGGCGATCGAATCCAAAAAGGGGGTTGAAATATTCGGACTTCCATAACAGCCAATGTCGCTATATCCGAGATCATCGGTCAAAATTAAGATAATATTAGGCTTTTTTTGCTGGGCATTGGCAAAAGCCACCAGTAAAAATAAAGCCATAGCGGTCATAAATTTAGTGTATCGCATCATAGTTGTATGAGTTAATTGGATTCGTACCACAAGATAACAATTTTTACCAATTTGGATTCTGTTTTAAATTCGGATTGAGGTTAATTTCCCGTTGTGGAATGGGCCAGAGATAATGCTTTTTCGCATCAAAAACACGGCTTTCAGAGGCTGCTTCAACGACAACTGCCTCTCCGTTATTATTTTGATAGGTGATGCCATACACTTTACCAGGAACAACCTTTTCAGCAGTTTTCCATCGTCTTATATCCGCGAGATGCAACCCCTCAAATGCCAGTTCCACCGTACGCTCGCGACGAACCAACTGGCGAAGTTGCTCCTGATTTGCTTGATTACTTGTTATTGGAAGTTTTACATCCGTTCGTGAATTTCTAATTTGGTTGATGGCATCGTAAACACTGCCATCAATTTCGCCGAGCTCAATTTTTGCTTCCGCATAGGTCAATAATATCTCAGCATAACGTAATAGTATAATATTCAAGCCACTTTTAGAAGGGTTTGCCAAATCCTTTTTATCGATATACTTCTTTATATTGAAACCTGTTGTAGAAGCAATATAGGTGCTCCCCACAGCATCGGCAGTCCCACTATTTGGTGCTGGATGAAAAATTGCTCCATTTGGAAGTGGATCGCCATCCAAAAAAATTGAAAAAGCAAGCCTCGGGTCACGATTTTTATAGGGATTTTTGGGATCATAACCACTATTGGCATCCGTAATTAAATCGCCTTTGGATGTGGTATAGCTATCGACCAAGGCTTTGGTAGGCACATAGGTACTCTGCCCATTTTGTTGGCTATAGGAGGCTAAGAGGTTAAAGACACTTTGCGTGTATATATTCTCCAGAAATTGCTTATCCAACAATACCTCTTTGTTATTTTCAGCTGCATACGTAAACAGATTTGCGTACGAAGGGTAAAGCTCGAATCGTTTGCCATCGATAATCGTTTTTGCTGCCTTTGCTGCTGCTGCAAAACGTCCTGCATATAAATCCGACCGGGCTTTCAGGCCCAATGCGGCCCAACGGGTTATGCGTCCGATATCGTTACTGGAGTAGCTTTCAGGCAAACTTGCCGCAGCCAGTTCCAATTCGCTGTCGATAAAATCATAGATTTCAGATAGCGTCGCTTGTTGTACTTCTCTTCCTTCCTGTAGTGTCAATGGTGCCTTTACCAGAGGAACTGCACCGAATAAATAGGCCAATTTGATATATTGATAGGCTCTTAACACGCGCGCTTCGCCGATATATCGAGCAATCAATGTTTCATCTTTGCTGCCCTCGATTTTACCAACATTCGCCAAAAAGTAATTGGCTGCACCGATTCCTTTATAGGCACTGCTCCAGGTGTTGTACAACCGAGAACTTGAAGCATCATAGGTACCCAATTCAATATAGGCATCCACAGCGAAAGGCTGATTGACATGGGCTATATCCGTCAATGCATCGGAATAGAAGATTTCTGCTCCATCCAGGTCGTTGTAGAGCGCATTTACAGCTAGCTCCGCATCGGCTTGGCTCTTCCAAAATATATTTTCCGACTGGCGGTCGGTAGGTACAGCATCTAACAGATTCTTATCACAGCTAATCAGCATAAGCGAAAACAGTCCGAAACTGAAAATCAGGTTTCTTTTTTGATATAGATAGTTGTAAAATTTCATTCGTTTTCAATTATATATTATTAACAATCACACTACAGCGTCAAATTGACGCCCAGTGTATAAAGGCCGGTTTGCGGATAATATACCGCTCGTCCAGATTCCGCTTCAGGCTCCAGGTTCCATTCATTCAATTTTGAAATTGTCCATAAATTCGTCGCGGATAGGTATACCCGAAGTTTGTTGATTGCTGTCTTTCCGATAGCATGTAGTGGCACTGTATATCCAACCTGTATGTTTTTCAACCGCAGGTAAGAACCGTTAACCACTAAACGGTCCGAGGTTGCGACATTACGCAAATCATATTTGACCACGCGCGGAAAGCGTGCATCCGTATGTGTTGGTGTCCAATAATTGTTTGTAAATATTTCGTGTGTAAAGCCTTCCTGATTTCCCATCTCAGCCAATGCTCCTGACAATCGGGTATCGACTTTTGCTGCACCTTGAAAGAGCAGATCAAGATCAAAATTCTTAAAGGTGAAACTCCCATTTATTCCGAAGGTATATTTGGGGAAAGAGTTGCCAATAGCGGCCATGTCATTTGCATTGATCACCCCGTCGCCGTTCAAATCCACATATTTCACATCTCCGGGCTTCGTATTTGTAGCATACATAGCGCCATAAGCTTGAATTTCCTCCGCAGACTGAAAGAGACCATCGGTCTTATATCCCCAAAGTGTGTTGATCGGAAGTCCTTTAGCAATAATATACCTTGGGTCAATATCCGATCCGGCAATGTAGGGTCCAGTACCTTTTAGATCGGTTACTTCATTATGGTTGATACTTAAATTTCCATTCAGCTGGTAAGCAAAAGCCCCAGGCGCACTTGGTCTTTTCTGATAATTTGCGCTGAATTCCCAACCGCGATTCAGTACTGTTCCCGCATTTTGGGGTGAAGGCTTTAATCCCAAAACGGCAGGAATATCCAGATTTAGTAGAATATCGTCAGTTACCTTTTTATAGTAATCCAGGGTAAAAGTCAAGCGATTGTTTAGGAAAGCGGCATCCAAGCCCAAATCATACTGCATCGTAGACTCCCAGCCCAATTGCTGATTGGCATAACTGTCCAGTCGATACCCCTGTACAGATTTACCCCCAAAATCATATCCTGCCGCAATGAGGGCAGAATAATAACTATACAAATCTACCGATTGGTTTCCTGTCTTGCCCCAGGAAGCACGCACTTTGAATTCGTTCAACGAATTTCGAATAGGTTCCCAAAAGTTTTCCTTGGATAAGAGCCATCCTGCTGATGCCGAAGGGAAAAAACCATATTGCTTGTCGCCCGCAAAACGGGATGAACCATCGTAACGCCCATTCACTTCGAGCAGATACTTGCCATCCCAATCGTAATTTACCCGACCAAAAAACGAACGCAAGCCATACTGCACATCATATCCATTATTGTTTTTGGTCGCATCATCGGCTCCCTGTCCGATGGAGGTGATATCATTATTGTAGAATCTTTCACGATAAGCCGTCAAGTAATTTTGGTAATTGTGAATCTGTGAATAGCCAACAAGTGCCTTAATATGATTTGGCCCAACCGCCAATTGATAGGTCAACAGATTGTTCCATGTATACTCGCTGCTATTATCACGAATTTCGTTTAATGAATTGATCGGAAAACTTTTTACAATACCTGTATTTCGGTCCTTATTTTCAAAAGCGTTCAAAAAGGTTTTGGTATTATTTAGGTTCACTCTTACACCAAATTGGGACGTAAATAACAAATTTCTCCACAATTGAATGTCGGTTTTAACGATGGAGCTTAAGTAGTTTTCATTAACCTTTTTAAAACCACTTTTCTCAATCAGCATCAAGGGGTTATTGCCTTGAGTACTCAATCCATAGGTACCATCATCATATTTAGGCACCACCCACATCGAGCCATGGAGAAAGTTGTTGATCGGATCACGTCCAGGCTCAGCGGCTTTGCTATATCGGTAGTTTATACTTCCTGTAAAATTAAGCCAAGAGCTTGCTTTATAATCGTTGTTTAGCCTAATATCCGCCAGTTCAGCGCCATAATGATCAATAATACCATCCTGTTTATTATAACGAACCGCCAATCTAGAACGTAGAATGTCATTTCCACCTGCGAATGACAAGGCATGGTCTTGTTGAGGAGCTGTTTTCAACAGTGTATCAAACCATGTATTCGGTAAAGGATATTTTTCGCGATCGGTCGCAGTCCGATAAGCCGTTATTGATTCGTCAGTAAATCGCGCCGGCACAGCCAGCCCCGCGTTACGGTAGGCGTCCTGTTGCAATTGGAGGTAGGATACGGCGTCCATCTGCTTTGGGGTGTTGATTGATTTTTGTAAGGCGTAGTAGCCATTATAATCAATCACAACATGTCCAGATTTTGCACTTTTGGTAGTTACAATAATTACACCGTTGGTCGCACGTGATCCATATATCGCCGTGGAAGCCGCATCCTTCAGGACTGAAATTGAAGCGATATCATTGGGGTTTAACTTGGACCAGGGTTGTTCAATTCCGTCCACAATGACCAAAGCATTATTCTTGCTGAGATCATATCCACTGGTGCTGCTCGAATTGGTATTAAATGTCGTCAATCCTCTAATTCGAATATTGGCAGCCGATTGCCCTGGTTTTCCACCAAGGTCTTGAACAGTCACCCCCGGTAATAAGCCCTGCAAAGCCTGCTGCGTATTAGAAACTGGTCTTTTCGTCAATTTATCACCATCAATACTGGCGATTGAATTGGTCAACGAGATTTTTTTCTGAGTTCCATAGCCAACAACCACCACCTCATCCAGGTCCTGTGTAACTGGCTCTAATTCAATTTTTGTGGGAGATTCGGAAACTAACAAGGTCTTTTTCTTATAGCCAATGCGCGAGAGTGTAATGGAAAATGGTAATTTCTGTCCCGTTACAATTTGAAAAAAACCTTTTTGATCTGTTGTAACAACATGCGTTACAGCTTCGAGTTGAATGGTTACGCCTTCAATAGGCTGCTTACGTTGACTATCATATACATAGCCTGATAAGGAAGCATTGACAATCGGTTTAACATCTGTTTGCGCATATACCTGATGCCCAACGCCAGATAACAATAAACATAGCGACAAGGTAGAATACCGGAGTACCCTAAGATTTTTCATAGATAAAGTATTAATGGTGAATACGAACAAGTGCCAACGCCAATCGAAAACTTGTTTTTATTTTGAAGACATGAGGGGAAGCGAGCGCCTCCCCTGCTGTCAGTTTGAGAAAAGATAAGGGAAATTATCCTATATGACACATTCGCATCTTTCTTACATCAGGGGATTTAGCCTTCAGAGACTTTGCAGTAATACTTACGAAAAATGTGCTTTTACTAATATTGATATGTTCCATAATAATGTGTTAATACGCCACGCTGAAAAGTAATGCATATTTTCAACAGCGATCTGTTATCTTTTCACAAATATAGGAGTAAATTTAATATAATCTACTAATTCTATAGATTTTCTTAAAATAAATATACGAGACCTGCAGAGGGACTATATAAGCAGACTGGTAGCCGTAAAAGGTTACCGATTAAGGTTAAGCAATGAATGCTTATTTTAAAGTTTTTAGATAGGTTTTAATCAGCAGTATTCCTTCATCATGCAGTACGGTGGTTCCCTTTTGAGGCATATGCATCTCTCCAAGCGTAGACATCCGTCCAATAATCTTCGCTTGTTTCAACCAAATTCCAGTTTCATGCATGGGGCTTTCATAACGAAGATCCAGCATGGTCATGTAGGCTGTCCCTTTCGGATTGTGACAATGGGCACAGTTGATTTCCAAATAAGCTCGCGCACGACTTGCAGTTGATTGGGCAAGGTCATCATAACTCGGTAAATTCGTGAAGCTTTTGAAGGACTTCAGATCGAGAGCCCCCTGTTTGGTCAACTGCACCAGTTGCTGAATGCTGTCACCATCGTGACCGATTATCCGGTTCAGATTTCTGATCTTTGGACATATCGGAAACAGCTGATTTCCTTGTCGATGGCATGCCATACAATCGTTTCGTGAAGGAATAATATAATTTGTTTGTCGCTCGTCACCTTTGCTGTCCAAAAACGAAACATGCACGGAAGCACTGTCCATCAACAACAAAGCTTCATCTTGGGCTGCATTCCATTGATAGGTTGCTGCATTCCACTGTCCGTCTTTATAAATCAACAGCCGTGTTTCAAGCAATTGCTGTCGTACATCTCCGGCCGCATCTTTTTGCGGATAAAAAAATGTTTTGGCAATTAGGGTACCATCGGGGAAGCTGGGCAAACCATCATCTGAGGCGATCATTTTTTTTCCCCTGGGAAGAAAGATGACGCGCTTTTTATCGGTATAGTCTGTAAATAAGGTGGAGGCTAATTCATAGGAAATTCCCTGGTCGTTTGGAACAAGATCAGCAATTTTGCCTTTGAATAAATTGTAATCAGATAATTTATCTCGAAACACAATATTATCTTTAGCGATTGTACCCCGCCCCGTATTATTCAATACAATAAAAAATATAGGTATCAATAGAATACCCATCAAAATCAGCACTTTCTTCATTTCACTAATGCTCTTTTCTACCGTTCAAGTCCGTTTTAAATTCGGGCGAAGATAAGATAAAAAAGAGATTACGCTGATTGATATCTGCTATTGAGGTTCAGATTTTACAATGCGTACAGAAAACAATAAAAGTCCCGTTATTTTATCAAAAAATAAAACGGTTTCATGGCTATATACGCGAATAAAAGGTTATATTTAGCTGTCTTTTAACCAAAACTTCGGCTACATGGAAGATATGATTCTCTATAATCGACTTCAGTTCGCATTTACGATTACATTCCATTATTTATTCCCTCAATTGACCATGGGTTTATCCCTCATGATCGTCTATTTCAAATGGAAATTTCTACGGACACAAAACGAAGATTACAACCATGCATCCAAATTTTGGATGAAAATCTTTGCGCTTAACTTCACCATGGGCGTTGTAACAGGTATCCCCATGGAGTTTCAATTTGGTACCAACTGGGCTAAATTTTCTGAACTTACGGGTGGTATTATCGGACAGACCTTAGCCATGGAAGGTATGTTTTCCTTTTTCCTGGAGTCATCATTTCTGGGGATGTTTCTTTTTGGAGAGAAGTTGCTGGGGCATAAGCTCCATTTTTTATCCGGACTCATGGTCTTTATTGGATCTTGGGCTAGTGGTTTCCTGATTATCGCCACACATTCCTGGATGCAGCACCCTGTTGGGTATGAGATTCTTGAAAATGGCAAATTTGTGCTGAACAATTTTAGTGCATTATTCAATAATCCATGGTTATGGCCATCTTATTTACATAATCAAGCCGCTTCGTTGGTGACCAGTTCCTTTTTTGTGGCCTCTATTGGAGCTTTCTATCTCCTAAGTGACCGGCATAGTAAGTTTGGAAAGATATTCGTTAAAAGTGGCGTCATCTTCGGCGCCATTTCATCGGTTATTTTGGCATTTCCTACGGGAGACCTTGCCGCCAAAAACGTAGTCAAATATCAGCCCGCAGCCTTTGCCGGCATGGAGGGCATTTTCAAAACGGAGCAAGGCGGATCCGAGATTATCCTGGTCGGCCAACCCGACATGGAAAACAAAAAGCTGGACAATAAAATAGCGGTGCCGAATGTCTTGAGCTTCCTCACCTACCAGCGCTGGGATGCAGAAATCAAAGGATTAAATGAATTTGACCAGTCCTTACATCCAACCAACGTACCCGGACTGTATTACAGTTATCACATCATGGTAGGGCTGGGTACCATATTCATCGGCATTATGGTCCTGGGAGCGCTACTGCTTTGGCGGAACAAATTGTATCAAACGAAATGGTTATTGTGGATCATCATGTTTATGATTCCTTTTCCATACATCGCGAATACTGCAGGTTGGTATACAGCTGAACTGGGACGGCAACCTTGGCTTGTTTATAATCTCATGCGAATGGTAGACGGTGTATCCCCTACCGTATCTTCCGGAAATACATTATTTACCTTTCTCGGCTTCGTCGGTTTGTACATTTTTTTGGGCTTGTTATTTCTGATGTTAGTCTTGAAGATCATTAGAAAAGGTCCTGAAACGACAGTTGCATTAACCTAATTAGCTATGGAAATATTCTGGTTTATCGTATTAACTTTTATGCTGGGAATTTATATCGTACTCGATGGGTACGATTTTGGAGCGGGAATTATCCATTTATTCTTTGCTAAGACCGAACAGGAGAAAAAAGCTGTTACCAACTCAATTGGGCCGTTTTGGGATGCCAATGAAGTCTGGCTCATCGCCTCTGGTGGTGTCCTATTTTTTGCTTTCCCCACACTCTACGCCTCCTCCTTCAGTGGTTTCTACCTTCCCCTAATGCTTGTACTTTGGTTACTTATTTTTAGAGCAATAAGTCTTGAACTCAGAGGTCAGGTTCATCATCGTCTTTGGGAAGCTTTATGGGATAAGGCTTTCGGCCTCGCAAGCCTGTTGCTGGCACTTTTCTTTGGCGCCGCGCTGGGCAATGTCGTTCGCGGAGTAAACCTGGGTATGGTAGAGAATGGTGTATCTACCCAAGAGCCGCACTATTTCTTCTTGGCACTTTGGAACCCGACATTTGACCCATTAGCCCAACATCAAGGCATCATAGACTGGTTCACTATCATATTAGGTTTAGTTGCCGTCGTTACATTAACCATCCACGGCGCAGGCTGGGTCATTCTGAAAACATCCAGTACATTGAACACGAGACTAAAGAACATTGTTTTTAAGCTCAACTTTGTCTTGCTTATTCTCGTCATACTATCGGCCTATGTATGGCATTATGTGAAACCCATCTCCCTTAACAATCTTCAAAATCATTATTGGCTATGGATATTCCCTGTGATAGCTGCCGTTGGATTACTTGGACAATTTTGGATCAAAACCTTTAAAAAAGATGGTATTGGCTTCCTATTTTCATCGCTGTTCATCCTAGGGAGCTTTGCGACGACCGTTGCTTCCATGTTCCCGATAGTATTGCCTTCAACGAATGACGTAAACCCCTCCTTGACGATTCAAAATGCGGCGGCGCATGAATATGGTCTTTCCGTAGGTTTAGGCTGGTTTATGTTTGCCGCAATTCTGGTGATTGCCTATTTTATCATCCAATTTAGGGTCTTCAAAGGTAAGCTGGATGACGTGGGTTACGGCGAACATTAAGAGCGGTCTCTATTCGAGTCCCAACAACTTATGTTTCATTGCCAGCTGTACGAGCTCAATCATATTTTTAACTTTGAATTTAGTCAGGAGATTGCGTCGATGCGTTTCAACCGTAACTGGACTTAAAAACAACTGTTCAGCAATTTGGTTGGTCGTAAGTCCCTTGGAGATCAACGTCAAAATCTCTTTTTCACGCTGTGTAAGCCGAGGTAGACCGCTGATCGTCGAAATTGCACCACGATAAAGTTCTTTTGCCCGATCACAAACGGCCTCTTTCCCATCGAGCCCGAGCTCTACGCAGCGCAGGAATTCTTCGTTGGTAACATCCTTTAAGATATAGCCATTTCCACCAGCCTGCATAAACTGAAAAATAAGGTTTCCATCGGCTAAATTGCTCAATGCAACAATGGGAATCATCGGAAACAGTTTCCTCACCTGTGTACAGACATCCACCCCATTTGTCTTTAACAGCTGCATATCCATCAGGATGAGATCGGCCCCCGTGATCTTTAAAAATTCAATTAACGCAATCTCTTCCAAAAAGGGGTATACGAGATACCCATCCTGATTATTGAGAAAAGAAGCGACACCTTCCAACAATAAGGGATGATCGTCTAACACTGCAATTATCTTCATGACTCCGCTTATTTAAACCGTTACACCAATTTCGATCTGCGTTCCAGATCCAAGCTTACTCTGAATATCAATTGATCCATTGATCCATTTCACCCTGTTGACCATATTATTTAAACCCAATCCATAATTTAACACAGCAGAATCAAAGCCTTTGCCATTATCCTCAACGAGGATATGGAGTACTTCCTCAGATTTACTTACCTGAACGATAATTGAATCTGCATTTGCATACTTTAGTGCATTTGAAATAGCTTCTTGAACAATTCGATACAGGGCCAACCCCTTTTGAAAGTCCACATTCAATTCAGGCTCGTAGTTCTCAAACTGGATCGAAACGTTACTATTTTTCATCGCCATACACAATTGCTCCAATGCTGCTATCAATCCAAACTGACGCAGCGATTCGGGCATCAGGTTATGGGATATCCGTCTTACTTCACCTAAAATATCGTTCAACTTCTGCGGCACTTCATCTGTCAAGAGCGTACTCTTTGCCACATCGCCGGCAATCTTAAATTTTAAACCTGTCAACATGCCACCTATGCTATCGTGCAGATCTTGGGCAATACGCTGACGCTCCTGCTCCTCTCCTTTTAGCATCGATTCCGAAATTTGCAACTGCTTTTCCTTTTCCATTTTGTCCAATGCGATTTCGTGATTGAGCTGTATCTGTGTATTAAGCTTCCTTTGTTTTCGATAGGAAAAAGTAACAAATAGCACAATAAAGAAAAGCAAAACGGCAATACCCAAAACGAGGAAAATCCGAAATTGGTTGCGTTCCTTTTCTGCGCGCAGATTCAGAATCTCTTTTTCTTTTTCTACGGTTTTATATTTTGCTTCCATCTCATTCATTTTCTCCAACAATTGGACCTTCTGAATACTGTCGGATAGCTGATTTGCCTTATTGGACATTTTCAGCGCATCCTGATAATTACCCATCAGCTCATTTACAGCCGCCAGTTGACTGTACACAATTTTACTGTTGTAAAGATCTCGCGTTAATAATCCATTTTTTACGATTTCCTCCAACTGTAGTTTAGCATCAGCATACTTTTTCTGCAGGAGATACACATTAAACTTTCTGAACCGCATCATCTGGAATAATTTCCAATTGTTCATTTTCACCGACCAATCCAACCCGATATCCAGCAGACGAAGGGCTTCATCAGTCTGTTGCTTTGTGGTAAAATAAAGCGCCTCATTGTAATAGTAATTGGGTAATTGCGAAGAATTTGGATAATCTTTCAAGAGCTGTTTGACTTTATCCAGTAGCACTCTTGCTTCTTTAGATTTCACCTGATAGCAATAATTGCTGACTGTATTGAGATAAGCCACCACAAGTGCTGTACTCGGCGGTTGCTGCTCGAGTTGCTTGATGGCCAATTGATGATATTCATCAGCTTTTGCAAGCTGATTGGACGACATAAAGGTCATGCCGATCATCGTATTTATACTACCTTCCATGATGGGGTCATGTGCTTTGGCATAAGGCAGGCACTTCCCGTTTAGGATATCCAGAAAATCAGCAAATCCTTTTTTAGGAAATCGAATCAAGCCCAGATTATACCAAGCTTTGGCCAAAAGGCCCTGCTGAAAAGGTTTTTGCGCATTTCCAAGGAGGTCTACACATCGTTGGGCTTCAATTCCGGCATTTTTACTATCCAGAAATTGTCCATAATAAAAGCTTTTGTAGAGTGCCCCCATCGCCTGTAAACTCCGGAATGGTTTGGCGAAACGCTCCCCCGCCCGCATATGATCCCAAAATTTGGTCGTATCCCTAAATCGATAGTAATCTGCCAAATAAAAATACTGCATCGCCTTCACACTGTCATCCGAACTCGACAGCAATAACCTTTCCGCATCAGATCGATATTTATTCTCATCCAATGGCAGAAAACTCTGTGCAGTTACAAGATGCACAGTAAAGTATACTATAAAAAAGGCAATTATCTTCGTTAACTCTTTCAACTGAAACATTATTAATCCAATTTCTTAATCATTTAAACAATTAAACTAAATGGGGCCTTTTCAGCCAATGGTTTCATAATATGCAACAAGAAAGTCTGATGGTGGTTCAAGACTTCTCCCTACGTCTAAATTTGCGGTCGATCCGGCTTCGTCAAAGTCGACAGTAGAAAACGTAGGTCGGAAAACCGCAAAGGCAATTAGCGGATCCAAAAAACAAAGATATATCTCCGCGATGAATTGCTAAAGATATTCTTCTACTTTTTTGAAATTAATTTTCCATACAGGATTTGGCCAGTCTATTTAAATATAGGCTAAAACATCTTCCGTTGATAAAAAAGCCTCTCGAGCGATCGAGAGGCTTTTTATCAATGATATTCGCTGCTCTTTTTGGTAGCAATATCGATCAGCAAGTCAAGCTTACATTGGTAAGCCGAAGATACCACATGTGGATTATCCGGCTCAAAAAGCATAGATTTCATCATAGGCACACTAAAAGGCAATGTCCAGGCGCGGAGCGACTTCGCGATAGCATCCATTGCATTAATGCCCTGTAGTGCGTGTACACCATCGGCCCAACAAACCAGTCCGATATGTTTATCCGTCAGGTAAGCCGGTTTATTTTTAGCACTGACCTCAAGCCAATCCAAACAATTTTTCATGACACCGGGAACACTACCATGATAAAGTGGAGACAACCAAAAATGTACATCCGCTTCCAGAAACTGGTTATTCATAATCTTGACGGCATTGGGTACCCGATTGAGGCTCAAATCAAATAAGGGTATTCCGCTATCAGCCAGGTTAAAAATCGTATTTTCAACACCTCGTTGGTTTAGTTGGTCGGAAAAATAGTGTGACAATTTTCCCGAAGTAGATTCTTGCCTTCTTTCCAAGGCGCCATTGAATATTAATGCTTTCATTATACTTTCCCTTTTTTAAAAAATAACTTTTGGCATACCAACCTCACCATACATCAAGGTCTGCACAATAGGAATCAAACGTTCCGTCGCCAACATATAAAGTGACGCCGGGATATTCGGACGGGCCCGTATGACAACCTTTTGCTGCTGAAAATGCGATAGATCCATTGCTTGCAAAGCCTGTATCCACAAATCTATTTCCAAAGCCTCTACCGTCTTAAAATCGTAATACGCTGCAACAGGATGAAGTTTTTCCGCCAGGGTCATATAGACCCAAGGCGGGATAATTGCGTCGACAGAACAGTTGATAGCAACCGCCTGATTTCGGAAAGCAGACCAGTCCACCGCGGTCAACGCTTCTCGGAATTCCTTTTCTTTCACGATTGCTTCCCGATACAACAATGTTTTGATGTCAAAACTTTGGATGGCGAGATTGGACTTAAAATCAATCAGATCTAAAGCCAATATACCAGTGTTTTCAACTTTATTTATAAACATATCAAACCAAGCCTGCAATCACGGCATCGTATTTTTGTTCAACAACAGACCAATCCAAAAGCGACCAAAATGCATCTAAATAATCGGCCCTTTTATTCTGATATTTCAAATAATAGGCATGCTCCCAAACATCGACACCCAAAATAGGAAAACCCCTGCCGATCGATTGTGTATCCATCAGGGGATTATCCTGATTGGCGGTTGCGACGACAGCTAAGGCACCGGAATGCTTAACATAAAGCCAGGACCAACCCGAACCGAACTGCCCAAGCCCCGCATTTTTGATATTGGCTTTGAGCTCTTCTAAAGAACCAAAGGCTGCATTTATCTCATCTGCTAACTTCCCTGTAGGTACCGTTTTTGGATTGGGCGATAAGATTTCCCAAAATAACGTATGGTTAAAGTGACCGCCGCCATTATTGCGGACTGCTGGGCTATATGTACTTATGTTTGTGAGTATATCCAATAGCGTGTCAGCTTCGCTTTCCGATCCTTCCAATGCCTTATTTAGGTTGTCGACATAAGCTTGATGATGCTTTTGATGATGAATCGTCATGGTCTCGCGATCAAAATAAGGTTCAAGCGCCGCATAGGCATATGATAACTGGGGTAATTGAAATTTGTGCATAGTTTTATTGTTTTTTATGATAAGTCAAAACTAGAGAATCAATTTTAATAAAACAACTAAACAGTTGTTTTATTAAAGTCATAAAACTAAATTCGAAAAGACTAAACCTGTATCTGAAACACTTTTTAGAACAAAAAATAAAAATGCTATCTTTGTTGGTAGTACATAAAACAACTTTTTTATTGTCAAATGCAGAAAAGTCCAGCTGATCGAATATTGATGTTATTAAAAATGCGCCGAGAAGCCACAGCAGCTGTGATTGCAACAGCGTTGGCGATAACAAAAGAAGGCGCCCGTAAACATTTATTGAACCTCGCGAATCAAAACCTGATCGTATCCAATGCCCGTAGCGAAGGTATAGGCCGCCCCTCGACTTATTACAGTCTGTCGCCACAGGGTATGGCAAGATTCCCAGATAGTCATGCCGACATTACAGTACAATTGTTGCAGTCGATTAAACAGGTGCTTGGCGAGAATGCGTTGGATCTACTGATTAGTGACCGGGAGTCTAAGGTATATCAGAAATATACTGAAGCGCTATCAGGTATTGAATCCATCGAAAAAAAACTTGAAATTATAGCCGCAAAAAGAACAGAGGAAGGCTATATGGCTGAATGGAGGAAAGAAGCCGACGATTATCTTCTCATTGAAAATCACTGCCCCATATGTGCCGCAGCGACCGAATGTCAGGGATTTTGCCGGTCAGAACTGAATAATTTCCAGCAACTCATCGGTCCGGCCTTTCGCATCTGTAGAACAGAATACATCATCGAAAACGCGCCTCGCTGTACCTATCGCATTTCAAAGGCGAAGTAAAACCAATTTCTAAGACATTCCTGCACAAATTACTAATATACCAAAAAGTATTTTTTATATTTGCATTAAAAGAACAGGAATAACATGTCAAAAGCAGAACAGACACGGCAATATATCATTGAAAAAACTGCGCCCATTTTTAATAAGAAAGGCTATTTTGCGACTTCGCTCTCGGACATCACGACAGCGACAGGATTAACAAAAGGAAGTATCTATGGTAATTTCAAGGACAAAGATGACCTGGCTACTCATGTGTATACCTATCAGAGCAAAAAAATCGCCGAAGCCGTTAATCAGCAGATTATACAGCAAAAAACAGCGTTAAAAAAACTCTTGTCTTTTCTAGATTTCTACAAGGAAAATTTCAAAAATATCGCAGCTTCAGGAGGCTGTCCTATGATGAACGCGGCTGTAGAGGCCGATGACTCGCTGTCTTTTCTAACACCTAAAGTCAAACGCTCTTTTGACCTATGGAGACAACAGTTAATTCTAATCCTTGAAGAAGGAGTTGCCAGCGGCGAATTTAAACAGCATATTTCTACCGAAAATTATGCTATTACGTTTATGGCTATGGTTGAAGGCGGAATCCTGCTTTCCAAGATTTCCGGCCGAGCAAAAGATCTTGCCATTGTATTGGATAAAATGAAGGATATGGTGGATCGGGAGATCAAGGCGTAATTTTTTTTACAAAAACAAATACCAATTGGTATATTAATACATTTATATCAAAAAAAAGAGATGAAAAGAGTAGTAATAACTGGCATGGGAACGATTAACCCGCTGGGAGAAAATATAGACATATTTTGGGACAACATTTTACGGGGCGAGAACCATACAACGCTTATTAGCCGTTTTGATGCCTCGTTGTTTCGAACACAGATTGCAAGTGAAATTAAGCATTTTCAACCCGAAAAATACTTAGATAGAAATGAGATTAAACGAAGTGATCTCTTTACGCAATATGCTTTGTACAGTGCAGCGCAGGCGATGGAAGATTCGGGACTAGATCTCGATACCATGGATCCATTTGATATCGGTGTGATCTGGGGTGTTGGTCAGGGTGGAATGGAAACTTTCGAAAACGAAGTTGAGGCTTACGTAACGGGAGATTATAAACCGAGATTCAGTCCTTTCTTTGTTCCTAGACTTATTGTGAATATGGCTTCAGGCATGATTTCAATGAAGTATGGCTTAAAAGGAATCAATTACACCACCGTATCAGCTTGTGCCACATCCAATACGGCCTTTATGGACGCCTTTAATTACATTAGGCTCGGCAAAGCCAAAGTCTTCATCAGTGGCGGTTCAGAAGCCCCCATCACACCGGCATCAGTTGGCGGCTTTTCTGCAATGAAAGCCATGTCGAGCCGGCATGATAGTCCACAGACTGCGAGTAGACCCTTTGACCGCGATCGTGACGGTTTTGTCATGGGTGAAGGAGCCGGAGCACTCATCTTGGAAGAATATGAACATGCCAAGCAAAGAGGCGCAAAAATTTACGCAGAGCTTGTTGGGGCTTCAATGACCGCAGATGCTTACCATATGACCTCGCCCCATCCCGAAGGGATAGCGGCAGCCAAAGCCATGTCATTGGCGCTGGAAGAAGCAAAAATCGATATCAGCCAGCTCGACTATTTGAATCTCCATGCGACTTCCACACCAGTGGGTGATATCGCCGAACTTAAGGCCGTGCAACGGGCTTTTGGAAGCCCAAATAATCTATGGGTCAGTTCCACCAAATCGATGACAGGACATTTACTTGGGGCGGCTGGCGCTATCGAAGCAATCATTGCCATAAAATCCATCAACAATAATGTAATTCCTGCAACTATTAATATCGAAAATATCGATCCCGATATTCCCGAAGGAGTTCAGATTGTCATCAATCAACCGCATGAAAAAACAGTTCAGACCGCAATGAGCAATGCATTTGGCTTTGGAGGACACAATTCGAGTATCGTCTTCAAAAAGATTTAATTTTTTTGAAATAATTCTTGACAAAGTGTAAAAAACACACTATCTTTGTAGTATCATAATTTAGGTTTATAATTGGTTATTTAAGGTTTTCATTCTCCCCGTTTGAAAACCTTTTTTTTTGCCTATTTTTTTCATCAATTGCACGTATAGATCTGCTTTTTTGAATCGTTATTCCTGTTTGAAGGTCTTTAGGTTTATTTCCAGGAGTCGAATGGGTATAGAATTAGCATCACATCTGCATATCAACTTATAGCTAATCACAATTTTCAATCAATTTTTAGACAGTGATTCGTCACTCGTTATTCAGTTTCCACTGAGTCATCACTGAACGAGCACTGAACAAACACTGAACGAGCACTGAACAAGCACTATCTAAAACTATAATATAATTCCTACTTGATCCACAGTTGATTCGAAAAAAATTAAGACGAAAAAAGATAAGAGAGAACATTCTAACTGTCTTACACGTACATTGGAATTTAAAATGTGGTAAAATAGCAATTAAAGGATGCTATTTAAAGGCTATAAAAAACAGCGAGGCAACGGAAGTTGCCTCACTGCAAACCTGTTCTTTCATTTTACGAGTTTTAAATCGATAGTTGCCTTGTTGTACTTTAGCGGCAAGCCTAAATCTTGATTTCGGTACTGTATTCTAAATCACAGAGTAAAGCGTTTGTTTATATTGCTGCACATATTCTTTCGGATTGCAGCCTACGATTTGTTTAAAAACCCGATTAAAATTGGTTATGCTATTAAATCCGCAGTTATAGGCAATAAATGAAACACTGTCTAAGTGATCTTCATTTAACTGGTTACATACTTCCTTGACTCTTATTCTATTGAGGTAGGTGACAAAGGTAACACCGCAATGCTTTTTAAAATAACGGCAAAATGCCTGTGGAGTAAGATTAGCATGATCAGCAACATCCTCTAAGGTAATTTCGTCCCTATAATGTTCTTTAATATAATTACAGATAAAATTTATGCGATTCGGTCCTTGTATATTATCAAAAACCACTTCTACCCTTTCATTACAAAGCGCTTCTGCTTCACGGGATATATTTGCTAAAGACCACAATAGATAGAAGAAATGCATCAGTTTATCCATTTGGTCTGCAGATTTTAATAAACAGACCCGTTCTGCTATTTGGGGAAAATATGAATCGGGAACCTTAAACCCTCTTGAGTTGTTATAAATAAACTGATTCAACGATTCAAATTCCTCCAGGGAAAAAAGCGATTTAAGCCTTCCATTTGGATCGAAAAAAATGGAAACGGAGCGAGATTCATTCGAGAATCCGTCCTGGGAGGCAGACTTAAATACATGTGGTTGATTCGCTCCCAAAAAGAAAATATCATTTTCCTTAAAAGGATGTAAGGTGTCTTCCACAATCAAAACTCCCTTACCTTTTTTTATCCACATTAATTGAGCTTCTTGATGTCGATGGAAATGAGGATAAAAAGTTTCCAATATATCTTCTTGAATTGTTAGACTCTGTCCTCGCATGGTCGGCACATTAAATTGGAGCGTTTTCATATAGGTTTGTTTAGTTTTATGTTTACTGTTTAGTAACATAAATATAACAACTCCAAAGCAACAACACGACTTGGAAATAAAACATAAAAATACTATACTAAAATATGTTTAGTATTCGACAATATTTAATAATCCTCTAATAATACCACACACAAAACAACGAATTGACAATAAAAACCCATTTATATTGGAAAAATGGGTTAAAATACAATTAGACTTTGATAAATTGTGATAATTATTATTCAATAGAAAGATTGAACTTTATTAAATTTCGTTTTTAGCACTTTTTAGTATAAAAAACGGAGAACATATCATTTGTAACAAGAACAAACACTACACATTAAAGAAAGACCTTTTAAATAAATCATTTTGAAGCGCATAAATTTTACGATATTCGTACTACACAATAGGCACCTAATTAGACAATCCAACTTCAAATAATTCCCAAAACTTATGTTCAAAAAAGAAGTATATCTTAATCGCCGAAATAATCTGTTATCAAAGTTCACAACTGGCAAAATTCTTTTGCTAGGTAACATTGAAAATCCGATCAATTTTGAGCACAATACCTATCCATTTCGTCAGGACAGCAGCTTTTTATATTATATAGGTATCAAAAGTCCATGTTTGGCGGCCGTATTGGATGCTGAAAAAAACGAGACCATATTATTTGGCGACGAAATGACAATCGATGATATTGTGTGGATGGGTCAACAGCAAACTTTAGCTGAAAAGGCAGACCTGTCGGGTATCGACAAAATCCTGCCTTTCAATCAACTTTTCGACTACCTTAGCAAAGGAAAACAGGAGGATATTCACTATCTTCCTCCTTATCAGTCGCATAATAAATTATTACTTGAGCAGCTAACCGGCCGTACTGCAAATCAGCTCACCCCCTCTGTGGCTTTGATTAAAGCAGTCGTCGCACAAAGAAGCATTAAATCGGCAGAAGAAATCCTCGAACTGGAGAAAGCGGTAGATATTGCCGTTGAGATGCATCGTATCGCTATGCGTATGACAAAACCTGATTGTTACGAATATCAGATCAGTAATGCCATGCAGCATTTTGCGCAAGATCAGGGTACCTCCTTCTCCTATCCACCGATAGTTACAAAACGTGGTGAAATCCTACACAATCATATGCAATTTCACCAACTTTATGCAGGTGATCTGCTTCTCAATGATTCGGGCGTCGAAACCGCTATGGGCTATGCGTCAGACTTGACCAGAACCTTTCCTGTAGGAAAACGTTTCACTGCGTTACAAGAGGAAATATACCAGATTGTTTTACATGCGTTTAAAACGGCAGAGCAGCTCCTGACTGCCGGAATCCACTTTAAAGAAATTCATTTAAAAGCTTGTGAAGCGCTTGTAGACGGACTTATACAAACAGGATTTATGAAAGGGAATACGCAAGATGCTGTCGCGAACCATGCCCATGCACTTTTCTTCCAATGTGGACTCGGCCATATGCTCGGCCTCGATGTACATGATATGGAAGATCTCGGCGAGCAATATGTTGGATATACCGAAGCAGAACCAAAGGATACCCAAACTTTTGGCATTAAATCGCTGCGGCTCGGTAAGAAACTGGAAGCTGGTAATGTGCTAACCGTTGAACCTGGCATCTATATTATTCCAGAACTAACGCAGCTTTGGGAGCAACAAAATTTACACAAAGAATTTATCAACTATGATTTCTTAAATAAACAGCTTGATTTTGGTGGGGTTCGTATTGAAGACAATTACTTGATCGAGCAGAATGGATACCGACGTCTCGGACAATACCTTGAACGTGAAATCCAGGAAATCTATCAGCTTAAAGACAATCCAATTGACTAAATAAACTCGTGATAAAACCTTGAAAGTGAACTGAAATCTTTTTTGGGGATTCTTAAAAAAAACAGATAAACAAATGAACAGAATTAAACAGTTAATCTTTATTATCCTTATACTGGTTTTTTATGCGCCAAATTTACTTGTTGCACAGCGATTGTGGACAGATCAGGGTGACCAGTATTATGAATTTTCCGACAAGGGAATAGAAACGGTAAATCCGCTAAATGGCATGCGGACAGTCTTCCTTTCGCAACAATTACTTATTCCAAAAGGCGCGACGGCGGCCTTAAAGGTCGAAAATTTTTCCATCTCCAAAAATAAGGAGCTTATTTTGATCTATACCAATAGCAAAAGAGTATGGCGAGAGAATACGCGCGGTGATTATTGGGTTTACAACAAGAAGACCAATCAATTGCAGCAACTAGGCAAGAAATTCCCAGCCTCGCAACTGATGTTTGCGAAGTTTAACCCGCAAGCGGATAAAGTAGCATACGTGAACAAAGCTGACCATAATATCTACCTAGAGGATCTCGCCAATGGCAGCATTGTTTCGGTTACTAACGATGGTACAGACCGTTTAATCAATGGTACTTTCGACTGGGTATACGAAGAAGAATTTGGTTGTAAAGACGGTTTCCGTTGGTCGCCGGACGGCACTTCCCTTGCTTATTGGAAACTTGACGCCCGCAACATCCGCAATTTTCTAATGATCAACAATACCGATAGCCTCTACTCCTACACCATTCCCGTAGAGTATCCTAAAGTTGGACAATCACCGAGTGCCTGCTCCATATGGACTTATGAACTTGCAAATAGCAAGAACACACAGATCAATATCCCGGGAGATCCCAACCAGCATTACATCCCACGTATGGAGTGGTGCCTTGATAGCAAACAACTTATTCTGGAGCAACTCAATAGAAAACAGAATGAGAGCAAGATCTACACTGTTGCACTCTCCGATAATAAAGCGCAGAACATACATCAGGAGCAAAGCGATTCGTGGATTGATATCAAAGCACGGTGGAACAACAACGATCCTTCCGGATGGGACTGGGTTCAAGGCGGCAAGGCCTTCATCTGGGTATCTGAAAAGGACGGCTGGCGCAAAATTTACCAGATCGATCTAGCAGGAAATGAGAAGCTGGTTATGAAAGCCGATTATGATATGATCAATCTTGATTTTTTTGATCCGAAAAATGAAACCATTTATTTTACGGCCTCGCCAAGCAATGCGACGCAAAAATACCTCTACAGCGTATCTACAAAAGGTGGCGTTCCAAAACGACTTACACCAGGCTCATACGAAGGAACCTGCGATTATGATATTTCAAAAGACGGTAAAATCGCCATCTTCAACTTTAGCAACCGGACAACATTACAGCACAATGCCGTTATTGAATTACCGACCCACAAAATACGCGTCGACTTTGAACTGAAACGTGAAAAGAAAGTCAGCGACGGCATTGCGGAGTTTTTTAAAGTTAAAACCACCGAAGGTATTGAATTAGATGGCTGGATGGTAAAGCCACTGGATTTCGATCCCAATAAAAAGTATCCTGTTGTCTTTATGGTTTATGGCGAACCCGCATCACAAACTGTGATAGACAATTTTGGTGCAGGTTATAACAGTCTATATAAAGGAAATATGGCACAGGACGGTTATATTTATATTTCGTTGGATAATCGCGGTACGCCTGCTCCTAAAGGCAGCTCTTGGCGAAAAAGCATCTACCGCAATATCGGACAGCTCAATATTCGCGACCAGGCTTTAGCAACGCAAGAAATACTGAAATGGCCGTTTGTCGACAATTCACGCGTGGCCGTTTGGGGCTGGAGCGGTGGCGGATCGAGTACGCTTAACCTATTGGGGCAATATCCGCAGATCTATAAAACCGGTATTGCCATTGCAGCGGTAGCCAATCAGTTACTATACGACAATGTATACCAAGAACGCTATATGGGCCTTCCGCAAGAAAATCTGGCGGACTTTGAAAACGGCTCGCCACTGAAATATGCAAAAAATATCAAAGGCAACCTACTCTACATCCATGGAACTGGAGACGACAATGTGCACTATCAAAATGCCGAAGTCCTGATCAATGAACTGATCAAAAATAACGTGCAGTTCCAGCTGATGTCTTATCCAAACCGCAGCCATTCAATTAGCGAGGGACAGGGCACACATGAGCATTTAAGGACATTATTTACAAACTATCTAAAATTACATTGTCCTCCGGGAGGAAGATAGACTGAATCGTTATTATTTAAAAATGAAAAAAATACTGTTATATGCATTGGGTACCTGCGGTCTATTGACCGCAGGTATACAGCAATCGGCAGCGCAGCTGATGAAAGAAAAAAATGAATTCACAAGAGCGGATTCACTGCGCGGATACCTGACGCCATTACGCACCTGCTACGACATCCAATACTATCATCTGGATGTTAAGGTGGATATAGATAATAAATATATTTCAGGTTCAAACCTTTTCCGTTTCAAGGCCACGACTGATTTTAACCGCCTGCAATTTGATCTTTTTGCAAATTTAAAAGTAAATAAAGTCATTTATAAAGGGAAAGAACTTTCCTTTACCAGAGAGCACAATGCGGTCTTTGTCGAATTTCCTACTGCGATCAAGAAAGGGACACAGGATGAATTTACCGTGTTTTATGAAGGTCATCCGACAGAGGCGGTTAAAGCTCCATGGGATGGTGGCTTTGACTGGAAAAAAGACAGCAAGGGCAAACCGTGGGTAGCAACCGCATGCCAGGGTATGGGCGCGAGTGTCTGGTGGCCAAACAAAGACCATCAATCCGATGAAGTGGATAGTATGATGATTTCCATTGCCGTCCCAAAAGAGGTGATGAATGTGTCCAATGGTCGCCTGGTCAAAGTAGAAAAAATGAAGGATGGTTATACCAAATACCATTGGAAAGTCGCCAATCCGATCAACAACTACAATGTCGCCATCAATATCGGCGATTATGTTCATTTTAAGGAAAAATATAAAGGTGAAAAAGGACCATTGGATATAGATTACTATATCTTGCGCGAAAATGATACGGCAGAAAAGAAAGCCCATCTTCAAAAAAATGCCAACCAGACCTTAGAGGCTTTTGAACATTGGTTTGGTCCATATCCGTTCTATGAAGATGGCTATAAGCTTGTTGAAACCTACCATACAGGCATGGAACACCAAAGTGCCATCGCCTATGGAAACCATTATCAAAATGGCTATCGTGGCGGGGATGCGTCGGGAACTGGCTGGGGACATAAATGGGATTTTATTGTGGTCCACGAATCTGGCCACGAATGGTTTGGCAACAATATAACCTCCGCTGATCTGGCCGATATGTGGATCCATGAAAGCTTCACGAACTATTCTGAAGGTTTATTTATCGACTATTTCTATGGCAAAGAAGCTAGCCAAGCGTACGCTCATGGTATCCGAAGTGGAATCCAAAATGACAGCCCCATTCAGGGCCCCTACCACGTCAATAAAGAAGGATCTGGCGATATGTACCCTAAAGGCGGTGTCATGCTCAACATGATCCGTACAATGATTGACAACGATGAAAAATGGCGAAATATTCTCCGGGGACTAAACAGCAGGTTTTATCATCAGCAAGTCGATTATAATGATATCGTCAACTACGTAAATCAGCAATCCGGTTTAGACCTGTTAAAAGTATTTGAACAGTATGTACAGCATACCGCCATTCCTACACTGGAAATCAAACAAGATCCTTCGGGGAGAGTCTTGGGCCGATGGATCAGTGAAGTCAAAGGCTTCCATATGCCTATACATATTGGCGTAAAAGGTCAAAAAAGAGAACTTATCCAGTTGGATCAACGTTTCAGACCGATTAAAATAGCCGGTTTAACGAAAGATAATATTGATATCGATACGTTCAACTATTATGTTGGCGTATTGGTCGAATAAAACGGATTCAAGGTTACAGACATAAAATAAATGCAACGCCCCGGAAAGTAAGTCACTTTCTGGGGCATTGTATTTATTGAACCACTCTTATCGCTTCATAAGTATTCCCAATTGGACCCTTCATGACTTCGCAAACACCAAAAGCAATGAAAGCAAACTGAAGGTTCCTTCTGTCCAATAAGATCAGGTACTTTCAGAAAAAATAGGCAATAAACCTACATTACTGGATCATTCATTATAGGATCATTAGCCTACTAACGATCAATACTGACTCCATACAGGCGGGTCTACGCCAAGTAGATGTTTAACAAAATAGTCCCTCCTTTTTCGTTCACCATAATCTCCCCCAGAAGAATGTCCCATCCCAGGAACCATAATAAAATCATGGTTCTTACGCGCTTTGATCAAGGCATCAACCAATTGGAAAGTGGATGAAGGATCCACATTTTCATCCAGTTCTCCAACAATCAACAAAAGATTTCCTTCCAGCTTAGCGGCATTTTCAATATTGGAGCTGGCCGCATATTCAGGCCCTACAGGCCAGCCCATCCATTGCTCGTTCCACCATATTTTATCCATTCGGTTATCGTGGCAACCACAGGAGGAAACACCAACTTTGTAAAACTCCGGATGGAATAACAGCGCGCCCGTCGAGCTTTGACCGCCAGCCGACGTTCCATAGATCCCTACTCTACCGATATCCATGTATTTGTATTGTTTCGAAGCGGCCCGCATCCAGGCGATCCGATCGGGAAAGCCCGCATCTTTCAGATTTTTCCAACAGATATCATGAAAAGCCTTTGAACGATTTGACGTCCCCATTCCATCGATCTGCACCACGATAAAGCCCAATTCCGCCAATTCATACATCCCACTCGGGTTGCTGTAGAATGATTTGGGCACGAAAGAGCTATGCGGTCCCGCATAAATATATTCGATGACAGGATAACTTTTTGCAGGATCAAAATTGGTCGGTCGAATAATAATACCCCAGATATCCGTTGCACCATCCCGTCCCTTGGCTTTAAAGGCTTCTGGAGCACGCCAGCCTACCGCTTCGAGCAAGCTGCTGTTTGTTTTCTCCAGTTCCATGATAAGACGACCATGGTTGTCGCGCAATACTGAAATTGGCGGCTGATCAACTCGGGAATAGGTATCCACAAACAAGGAATAGTCTTTATTGAAAAAAGCTTGATGATTTGCATTTTCTTCCGTCAGCAGTTTTAAGCCCTTTCCATCTAAACCGATTGAATAATAATGGATCAAATAGGGATCTTCCTCTGCATTCATACCACTGCCTTCAAAAATGACCGTTCGTTTGTCAGCGTCGACATGTACGACTTTCCGAACCACCCAATTTCCCTTTGTGATTTGATTTTTCACTTTTCCAGTAGATCCATCATAAAGATACAGGTGGTTCCATCCGTCACGCTCAGAAGCCCACACAATTTCCTTTCCATCGGCTAGATCCTCCCGATATTTCTTACCGCTATAATCGATAAAGGTCTTATTTTGTTCTCGGATCAAATAACTGGACATACCGCTATTGGCATCCATTTGCATGACACCATAGACCTGATGCCCGCGTTTGTTATACTCGAAGGTAAATGCTCTACTGTCATCGCGCCAGGATAATTCCGAAAGATAAAATTGATTCGGTATAAGCTCCGCATCAAATACCCACAGTTTATCTTTTTCGAGATCATATAAAACGGGTAGTTTTTGCGCTAATTCGTCACCAGGTTTGACATAATCTCGTGTCTGAATCTTTGGCTGTAATTGATCTTTAGGGGAAGATTCAATAAGCGTCAGTTGTCTGATCTCTATTTTTTGTGTTTTTACTGTAGCCAATTTCCGGCTATCCGGTGCCCATTGAATATCATTGCTATAGTAGTTTGACGTATTACCATCAAACGTAATTTGTCGCGCCTGATTTAAGTTTCCCTTCTTTGCTAAGAAAACATTATTGTTGCGGATAAAAGCAACATGTATTTTATCTGGAGATTCAACTTCCCGATAGGTATTTCCTTGTTCACGCTGCCCCCAATATCGCGGATTGCGCTCTTTACTTCCACTTGCAGCGCCCTGGCTCAATTGCGAGGAACGGCGGTTCCAGATCCAAAAGTAGCCCGCGATATCGAGCGAAACTTGATCTTGATCCATCAATTTTATCTGATCATTGGAAATAACGCGATTTTCGACTTTTCGTTCCAGCTTTTCATCCACCAAGGAAAATACCTTCGTTAGATCAAACAGCGGTTCTTTTGTTTTTGCCTGGGGATTGACCAAAATGTACTCTTTTCCCTGCGCCGTATTTCGATCATACCAAAACAGGTCCCCCCCATCATTCCAATAAAACTGCCCCGGTAGATTTTCGATTTTATTGGTCAATTGTTTTTTTAGGTTTTGTGCACGGGTATAATCTACCAAAGTTCCTTGACCAAACAGAAACTGTGCAGACAACAACAAAACCACTGTACTAAGAAACTTCATATTTTCTTCGCTTAGGATTGATTAAATAATAGATCGGGATACCCAATAGTGCAATGATAATGCCTGGCCAGGTATAATTTGGTTTAAAAATTACCATCAAGCCGATAAAGGCTAGCCCCATCAGAATATAAAGAATGGGAAGAAAAGGATATCCAAATGCTTTATAGGGTCTGTTCAAATCCGGACGCGTGATACGGAGGCGAATAATACCTGCAATTGCAAGGACATAAAAGATCACGACCACACAGGTAATCATATCCAATAAGTCACCATATTTTCCACTCAAACACCATATTGACGCTGCAAGACACTGTATCCAGAGGGCCCAGGCGGGTACCGCATGTGCATTCAGCTTGCCTGCCCTTTTAAAAAACAAACCATCTTTAGCCATGGAATAATACACCCTCGCGCCGGCCAGGATAATTCCATTATTGCAACCGAAGGTACTAATCATGATCATAATGGCTATAATCGTGATCCCAAAAGGGCCGAATACTTCTTGTGCCACACTCATCGCTACCCGATCCTTTGGTGCGTTGACCATAGCTTCCAAAGGCAATATGCCCGTATACATTAAATTGGTCAACAGATAGATGACGGTGACCAGCAAAGTCCCTAATGCCAGACTCAATCCGATATTGCGTTGCGGATTCTTAATTTCGCCCGCTACAGCTGAGGATGAGTGCCAAGAATCGCTACTGAAGAGGGCTCCGACCATAGCCGCAGAAAAAGCACCCATTGCTGAAAACCCATCATAAGATGTGTAGGTTCCATCCACATTTAAGCGGCGCATGGACCAAAGCGAAATATTGTCCCAGTTCAAAGCCCAAACTTCATGTTTCAAAGCCAGGAAGCCAAAGAGCAACAAAAGCAACAGGCTCCCAATTTTGATCAATGTAATGGATGTCTGCACACGCTTTCCGCTATTTACACCCCTTGAATTAATGTAGGTTAATACCATAATGACCGCAATGGCCAGCACCTGTGCTGCCGAGACGCGGTAATCTGACCATTCAAGCAGATAGACATCTTCGTCCATAAAGGGGAAAAGGTAGGCAGTGAATTTAGCAAACGCAACGCCGACGGCGGCGATTGTCGCGGTTTGTATCACAGCAAAAAATGTCCAGCCAAATACAAAACTCAATACGGGACCATAAGCCTCCCGAAGATAAATATATTGGCCACCGGCCTTGGGAAACATCGCGCTGAGTTCACCATAACTCAATGCTGCTGTTAAAGTCATAAATCCACAGATTAGCCAGACAACCATCATCCAACCCGCAGAACCGGTATTGCGTGCGATATCTGCAGAAACGATGAAAATTCCAGAACCAATCATACTTCCAACAACAAGCATCGTTGCATCGAGCAATCCCAGCGACTTTTGAAAAGTTTGTTTTGACTCACTCATAAACACCTAGTTGTTAAAATGATAGAATTTCCAATTTGTCTCATGGTCTGGTTTTAATTGCTCGCCTTTGATAATCGCTCTTAGCATTTCCATGGGCAGGTAATTTTCTTTAATCACACGATCATGAAAATCAGCAAATGACATTTTACCCTGATCAACCACCTCCTCTTTGATCCGCATCAGTTGTAATCCGCCGACCAGATAAGCCAACTGGTATAAGGGATCATATGAACCTTCAAAAGACCTCTTTACTTCACCATGGGCATTAGCAGACTCAAATCCCACCCTGTCTACCAAGTAATCTATGCATTGCTGCGGCGTCCATTCACCCAAATGAAATTTAATACTAAAGGTTATTCGCGCACAGCGGTGCATACGCCAAAATAACATTCCTATACGCTCTTCGGGAGTTTTGGCAAATCCTTTACTATACAATAATAATTCCCAATAAAGTGTCCATCCTTCTGTCCAAAAGGGTGTATTAAACGCTTCCTCGCGATAAGGCTTGTAGCGCCTATTCATAAAATATTGCAAATGATGACCGGGGACCAATTCATGCTGCACAGTACCGCGGGAGAAATAAGGATTATTACCACGCATACTCATCAATTTTGCCTGTTGATCCATCGTGTTGGTTGGATATGATATACTAATTTCCCGACCACCCGTAAAAAAAGGGTTGACACGCTGACGTTCTGGGGTCATCATGATCATTCCCCAAGTTTCATCTGCCAGTTCAGGAATATCCATGAGTTTATTTTTTTGAATAAACTGCTGTGCATCGTTATACAATTTCAGGATGAGTTCCGGCTGTTTACCAATGGGAACGTAGGAGTTTTTAACCTGCTCCTGTGCTGCCCGCCAGTCGTCTCCAAACCCCATTTCACGACTCGCTTTCAATAACTCTGCTTCACACCATTTAAACTCTTGATCAGCCAATTTTAGCAGATCGGCAGCTGTATAACTGATCATTTCAGCTTTGAGTCTTCGGTTTATTTCTTTTTCGCCAATCGGCACACCCGCAATCTGGCTACCATCATCAAAAACTTTCCGGTCGCTTTTTGCGGCTAATTTCTCCTTATAATCCGACAATTTACTTTTCACCTGTTGAAATATGGCGGGTACCCACCAGGTAAATTCAGGGTCGTATCCATTATAGAAATCGAAGGTGCTTGTTATCCTTAAATCCAAAGAATTTAATAGGCCAACCAAAAAGTTCACATCTGCATCAGGAATATTGGTCTTTTCTTGCAAAGCGGTTATCGATCGATCGATTTCATCGACAACCCGCGTCAGCTCTTTCGCGACATCTTCTCCCGCCAAACGTTTTCCTCGACGACGTTCCTTTTCGAGTTTAAATATTCGTTGTGCAAAAGGTAAATACAGGGATAACCTGTTGTAATTCGACTCATGTTCTTTCAGTGCAAGGAGATCACTTTTTAGTTTGCGCTTCAGTAAGATAAAATCCACCTGCCCAGATGTTTCAAGTTCTTCATAGGGAAATTTGTCCAATTTGTTCAAATATTCGTTATCCAAACGTTGAAGACGTGCCAGCTGTTCGGGCGATGCTGCAGCCTGTTGATTGCCCCAGCCTTTGGGCATTGGACCATAGAAATAGTTGATCGCCTCAACATCATGCCCATATTGCACGATATAAGGTTCTATGGGGGTGGTATGCTCGTATAATTTCATCTTTTGTGCATGTGTGGATACCGGGAATAGAAAGAGTAGTCCATAAAACAGTGTTTTGGGAGCTTTAAAAGAAAAAGAACGATTCATAATTCAGGTATTGGTTTATATCATAATTTTATCGATCAAAACGATCGGGCCTAAACCCATCAATATCAGCCTGTATTTTTTGTCCGGCCAATAAATCTGCAATGATTTTCCCGTATGCTGGACCTAAACTCAAGCCCATCATCCCACCTCCACCGGCAACCAGGACATTGTCAAATTTTTCCAATCGTCCCAAATAAGGCAATCCATCGAGCGAGCAGGGCCTATAACCATACCATATTTTTTCCTTTGGATAATCGACTTGTAGCTCCGGGTAATATTTGGGAATAGACTCTACTATGCCACGAACACGATTTTCATAAATTTTATCATTTGCAGGTCCCAATTCCATCGTACCACTGAATCTGATCTGGCCATTCATGGGGGTTACAGCAACACGAGCTTCCAGTAATAATGCCGCATGATTCAAGCTCTGCTCACCCTGGGGCTGATACATAAAAGAATATCCTTTTCCAGGCATAAGCGGTGTATTTAAATGCAACTTTGAAGTCAGCTGCGGCAAATAAGCACCGCCAGTCAAGACAAAAGCATCTGCCTGAAAACTTCCTTTATTGCTGATTGCCTCTTTAATCTTATTTCCGGCCGTCATAAATTTATGGACTTCAGTTTCTTCGAAAAAAGCAACACCTGCGGCTTTCAGGTATTGAATCAATTGCTGCATTAACTTGGGTGGATATAGTTTTCCATCGCAGCGATAAAGTATAGCACCCAATACATCTAGCTTCAGATTAGGTTCCAGTTCTTGAACGGTATTTCCTTCGAGGATATCGACATCGAGTCCGAGGTCCTGTGCACGATGCGCCAGCTCAATCTCCTCATGTTGCATTTCTTTCGATTTATACATCATCAGGATACCATTCTGCTTCAATTCAAAATCAAAATTATCTTCTTGGGCCAGTTCGTCATACAAGCGGCTGCTATAGAGATTCAGGTCACGTATGGCGGAAGCATGTTGCTCCACATGCGTGCGGTTGGCATGTTTTAGGAATTTCAGACCCCAATTGATCAACCGCGGATTGAGCGAAGGCCGTACATAAAAGGGGCTTTTACTATTGAACATCCACTTTATTCCTTGCGCGACTATCCCGGGGGCTGCCAAGGGCGTAAAATGACTGGGGACGATCATGCCTGCATTGCCATAAGAACAATTATTGTCCAAAGTATTTTTTTCCAGGATTTTCACATCCCAACCATCTCTCACCAGGTAATAGGCCGAAGCAAGACCAGCAATTCCAGCACCTATTACAACAACTGTACCTCTATTATTTTCTTTCACGTTGCTCTTTTCTTATTAATGTATTAAATCACCTGAAAACCGCCAAAATAAGGATCTTCATCATCCAAAAAAATGGTATTATATCCTGTTATCCGTGCCCAGCCTTCGATGGACGGCACAATAGCAGGCTTACCATCCACGGTTGTTTCCGCTTCAATTTTGCCGGTAAATTGTGAACCAATATAACTTTCATGTATAAATTCCGTTCCTTTTTTAAGCTTCCCTTTCGCGTACCACTGCGCCATACGCGCCGAAGTACCTGTACCACAAGGAGAACGATCCAAGGCATTATCGCCAACCAGTACGGCGTTGCGTCCGGACGAGTTGGGAAGCGTTGGATTACCTGTCCATTGGATATGTGTCAACCCATGAATATTCGCATCTTCGGGATGAACAAAAGCATATTTTTCGTTGAGCAGTTGACGAATTATTTTCCCATAATGGATCAATTGGCTCGCAGAATAAGAACTGATATCGTCAAAATTAGCCTGGGGATCAATAATACCATAGAAATTGCCACCGTAGGCAACATCTACGCTGATAATTCCTAAATCTGGACAGTCTACCGTTAGCCCTTCAGCATATAAAAAAGACTTGACGTTAGTAAGCTTTACGCTTTTCACCTTAGGACCCTCTTGAATATAATCGATATGTACAAGCCCTGCCGGAGTTTCCAACCTTAATTTTCCGGGAATTTTAGGTTGAACGAGTCCCTCCTCGATGGCAATCGTTACGGTACCGATCGTTCCGTGTCCGCACATAGGCAGACAACCACTGGTCTCAATATAAAGAACGCCGATATCGTTTTGCGGATCAAATGGTGGATAAAGCATACTTCCACTCATCATGTCATGTCCCCTTGGTTCAAACATCAATCCTTTGCGAATCCAGTCGTACTCACGTATAAAATGCAATCTGCGCTCCATCATGGAATTACCCGCTAGCAATGGGGTTCCCCCTGCAACCAATCGTACGGGACAACCACAGGTATGCGAATCAATACAAAAAAAAGTCTTCTTCATTTCTGAGTCCTTGTTGTTTATATGGTCATTTATCTATATTATGCTTTCGTCCATTGTTGATTGACCAGACGATCAATTTGTAATGGGTTTCCGTCTTGTAGCTCTTTAGGTAAAAACTCATTCGGCCAATTCTGGAAGCTAAAAGGTCGGACGAACCGTTTTACCGCATCTGGCCCTACTGAAGTAAAACGAGCATCTGTGGTTGCGGGATAAGGTCCGCCATGCTGCATGGCATACTGAACCTCTACGCCTGTTGGCATACCTTGGAACAGCAGTCTTCCGCATTTGTCCTGAGCCATTGCAAAAAGAGCCGGGCATTCATGTATGTCCTGCGCCGTGGCAGCGAAAGTCAGGGTAATCTGCCCATCAAGCTGTTGCATGACAAGATTCATCTCATTTTGGTCGTTACAGGATACAATCAACCCAAAAGGTCCAAAAACCTCTTCCAGCAAGTTGGGGTTGTTCAACACCTGACTTGCTTCAGTTTCGACAAGTAAAGCTCGGGCAAAATCATGGTGTGTATTATCTTCTCCTTCCCCCAATACGCTGATCCCTTCCGATTGAACCATTTCGCTTTTTAGGCGATTGTAGCTATCCAGAATACCCGCATGTAACATTTTCCCTGTAGCAGCAGATTTTAGTTCGCTCTTTAAGGCCAGTTTGAGCCGATCGAACGGTTCGCCCGCCAAGCCTACCAATACACCCGGATTAGTACAAAACTGCCCTACACCGAGGAGTAATGATCCAATATACTGCTTTGCAAATGCTTCCAGATGATTAGCGAGGTAGTCTTGCAAAATAAAAACCGGATTTACGCTTCCCATTTCAGCAAATACCGGAATAGGTTCAGGTCTCGACTGCCCTAAATCAAACAAGGCTTTTCCGCCACGAAATGAACCTGTGAATGCCACAGCCTTTACCTGTTTATGGCTTACCAACTGTTGTCCAACAGCAAATGAATCTGACAGTATATGATTAAAAACACCGATTGGGGCACCCTGTTTTGAAACCGCACGATCAATAGCGTCAGCCATTAATTGAGAAGTTTTAAGATGCGCAGGATGAGCTTTTACGATGACTGAGCAGCCAGCACCAATGGCACTTGCTGTATCTCCGCCAGCTGTTGAAAAGGCGAAAGGAAAATTACTCGCGCCAAAAACGACCACTGGACCAAGTCCTTTGTTATATTTCCTTAAATCAAATTGGCCATTTGGATCCCGATCTATCCGAGCTTCACTGTATAAACCAGTACGAACAGCATCGGCATATCGACGCCATTGATTGACTGTTCTCGCCTTTTCACCCTGCAGTCTTCCCAAAGGTAGTGCCGTTTCCAGATGAGCAGTTTCAATCAATATTTCGCCCAATTCCTCAATTTCAGCGGCAATGGCATACATCAATTCCGCTCTTTCGATGACATCCTTTTGCTGAAGAAACTGAAATCCAGCCTCCGCCTGTTTTACGACGTCATCAATCTCATTTTCGTTTCTATCCATTCCTTTTGTTTTTATTGTAAGTAGTATCTTCAAAAATCAATAAAAACCTTCCCTATATTTTCATTCCTTGCGGTTATTCAATATAATAAGAAGGTCCTTCTCGCCTATTTTTACTTGGTCCCTAAAAGAAAATTTCCTGAACCCTCATAGCTAGAAAGTTCAGAAGCATTCCTATAATTGTGGTCTCGTTGCGATTGAATCTGCAATAATTTTTTTCACACGTTGTTCTTCCTCACCGATCAATGGTAATCTTGGAGCGCGTGTATAAGGTGTTGAAATTCCTTCAGCTGTAGCGGCCAATTTAATGTATTGGACCAATTTAGGATGAATATCCAATTCCAACAAAGGCATAAACCAACGGTATATTTCTACCGCTTTTTTATATTCACCAGCTTTCACAAGATCATACATAACCACTGTTTCTCTTGGGAATGCGTCCACCAATCCAGCGACTAACCCATCAGCCCCTAACATTAAAGACTCGAGCCCCAAGGTATCTACACCGGCCATAATCTTTAATCGATCACCAAAACGATTTTTCAAACGCGTGATATTGGTTAAATCTCGTGTAGATTCTTTCACTGCCTGGATATTTGGTTCCAACAATAGTTCTTCAAACATATCCAACGATACATAAGTACTATAGTCAACTGGGTTATTATAGATTAAAATTGGCAGTTTGGTACTTTGTGCAACAGCACGAAAATAAGCGACAGCTTCTCTATCATCGGCTCTATAGCGCATTGGTGGCAATAACATCAAACCATCGGCTCCCAATTCCTCACTGGTCTGCGCCACTTTGATCGCAGCAGCAGTTGTATTTTCTGCAATATTTAGCAATACGGGTACACGACCACCAACAAGTTTCAACGCATAGGTCAATAAATCATACTTTTCTTCTGTAGTCAAAACACTTGCTTCCCCCAATGATCCAGCGATAATCAAACCGTGAACACCTCCATCCAATTGTGCTTCAATGTTTTTACCAAACATATCAAAATCCAAATTTCCATTTTCATCAAATGGTGATAACATTGCAGGATATATTCCTTCCCATTTAAATTGTGCCATAGCGTATTATTTTAATATTTCTTTATCACAAATCTATCTGGAATAGTACGTTCAGTCTTCTTATGAATTAATCAACACTGACCTAATATTGACCTTTTCTCGTAAATACAACTCACGAGGATTCAAAAGAATGTTTTTTCTAATTTTAAATACAGCTTTATAACTTATCTCGGCAAAACTTCAACGAAGTGCTTTTTATGTTGAGGCTTAATTTAAGGAACTTAAATGTAAATTCAACATTTATAACAAGATTTACACAAAATAGCATGTAAACGATATATCGCTATTCGCTTCAACTTTGGATTGCTATTACGAAACGTACAGCTGCATGTTAAAAATAACAAAGGTTGCACTGTCAGACAGGCAACCTTTGTTTCGTATATAATAATTAAAAATGGGTAACTAATCGCGGTTCTCCTTCTTATAAGCGAAGTAAAAAACAATAGGTAGTACTGAAAACGAGAGAATCATACAAATAATCAATCCACCAACGATCATAATCGCCAGAGGTTTTTGAATTTCAGACCCCATACCGTTTGAAAGTGCAGCTGGCAATAAGCCCATCGCCCCCATTAATGCAATCATTAAGATGGGTCTGATCCGGCTTTTGACAGCTTCATAAATAGCGGGTTTCAAGCGCATTTTATTCAACAGATTTTCTTTCATAATCCCGATTAAGACAATACCATCAATCGTGGCTACCCCAAAGAGAATAATAAATCCGATACCGGCCGAAATTCCAAATGTCGTTCCAGTAATCCACAAGGAAATGAATCCACCAATAAAAGCAAAGGCGAGGGTCAGTGAAGAAATCAGCGTATCTTTGACATTACCAAAATTGGCATACAGCAAGAGTAAGATCAAAATCAACGAAATTGGAACAACATTCATCAGTTGTTTTGTTGCCCGTTCCTTGCTTTCGAATTCACCAGCCCAGACGACCTTATAGGATTTGGACAGTTTCACATCTCTTTCTATCTGTTTTTTCGCATCGGCAATTGTGCTTCCCAAATCTCGACCTTCAATATTGAAGCCAACACCAATATAGCGGGAATTCCCTTCTCTGTAAATAAATGCCGGCCCGGTATGATAATCTATTGTTGCGATCTCCCGTAGGGGTACTTTCTGATCATTCATCGTCGGAATAATGATATTTCCGATCTTCTCGGGGTTGTCGCGGTATGATTTTTGGAAGCGCAGGCGAACATCAAAGATCCGCTCATTTTCGTAGAAATGTGTCACAGATTGCCCCCCGATAGTCATTTCGATCACGGACTGCACATCTTTGGTTGAAACGCCATATTTAGCCATTTTTGAATCATGCAGTTGAATGCGGAGTTCTGGCAAACCTATATTTTTAAAAACATTGACATCCGTAATGCCATTGACCTTTTTTAGTGACTCTGCAAACTTATTGGCCTTATTCTCTAAATCTTGTAAGTTTTCACCAAAGATTTTGATAACTAGTGGACTTTTTACCCCGGCCACATACTCCTCCACATTATCCTGAATCGGCTGGCTAAAGCCAAAGTTGATTCCAGGAAAAGTCTGCAGGCTATCCCGCATCTGACTGATCAATTTCTCTTTGGAAAGTTTACGTTTCCACTCCCCCTCGGGCTTCAATTCAATATTAAATTCAATATTAAAAAAGCCTGTTGGATCCGTGCCATCATTGGGACGGCCTGTCTGTGTCATTATAAAGTCGATCTCGTCAAACTGCTTCATCAGTTTTGTTTTCATTGTTTTGGTCAGCTTCACCGATTCTTCCAGGTTGACACTATTGGGTAAGGTTGCGCGAACATAGATTGCACCCTCATTCAATTTTGGAAGAAACTCGGAACCATAATGGCTAAACCGGAACATACAGACGAACAAGACAACCATAAAAATCGACAATGTCCATTTTGGATGGTCAAAAGCCTTTTTAAAACCTTTAAAAATGGCATTACGGCTGACTTTAGTAATCTTATTTTCATCTTCTTTGATGTTCTTTTTTAATAAGTATTTACACATCGCGGGCACATAGGTCAAACTTAGGATCAAGGACCCCAATAAGGCGTAACCGAGCGTAAAGGCTAATGGTGAGAACATTTTTCCTTCCACCTTTTGAAAAGAGAAAATAGGAGTCAGTGCGACAATTAAAATCAATAGTGCAAAAAAGATATACCCTGCAACAGAACCTGCACTTTTTTTTATGATCCCTAGCTTGGAGATTTTATTAAAGCGTTCCGTCCCAAGCCGATGGGCCTCTTTTTCTAAAGAGACAAAAACAGTCTCGACGATTACCAATGTTCCTTCGAGCAAGAGTCCAAAGTCCAACGCCCCCATTGAAATCAGATTGGCCGGCAAACCTTGTATTTTCAATAATATAATCGCAAAGAGGAAAGCCAGTGGAATGACCGAGGCAACAATAAAGGTTGTCTTCCAGTTGTTCAAAAAGATAAAGACAATAATCGAAACCAGAATAACCCCTTCTATCAGGTTTTTGGAAACCGTATGCACGGTATTATTCACCAGTTTAGTACGATCTATAACGGGTTCGATCTTGACATTTTCGGGTAAAATACGTTGGTTTAGCTCTTCGATTTTTGCCTTTAGCCTTGTGACGACAGCCGAAGGATTTTCTCCCCGCAGCATAATGACTATTCCCTGTACAAGATCATCTTCCTGATTGAGTCCCACTTGGCCAAGTCGTGGCTTTGCGCCCAGTTCTATTTCGGCTACATGTTTGACTAGAATCGGTGTATTGCCGACCACCTTGATCAAAATATTACCAATATCGTCGATCTTATCCAATAAACCTACTCCACGAACGACATAGGCTTGATTTCCTTTCTGGATCACATCGCCACCGACGTTGATATTCGAACGCGATACGGCTTCATATACGTCCAGTGGCGACAAGTTATAATTCGCCAGCTCTGTTGGGTTGATCTTTATTTCATAGATCTTTTCCTCCCCCCCAAAACTCACGACGTCCGCCACACCTGGCACCCCCACAAGTTCCCTTTCGATCACCCAATCTTGAATGGCAGAGACTTCTTTAATCGGAAGATTGCTCTTCACCACATAGCGAAAAATTTCTCCGGTAGCACCCGAGGGTGGTTCGATGGAGCTTTCCGCGCCGTCCGGCAAATCGATGGAACGCATCTTATTACCCGCATACTGCTGGGCATAAAAGTCCTCTACACCATCCTCAAATTGGATCGTTACAACGGATAAGCCAAACAAGGAGATCGAACGAACATCCGTATTCTTTGGGATGGTATTCATCTCTTTGGTTACCGGTAATGTGACGAACTTCTCGATTTCTTCAGCACTACGTCCCGGCCATTGTGTGATAATCCTGACCCGTGTATTGGTGACGTCGGGGAAAGCTTCAATCGGTGTATGCAGGTAGGCGTATATCCCGCCGAATAATAATGCCAACGTAAAAAATAGGACGACCAAGGAGTGTTTCAATGAAAACGAAACAATATTTTGTACAACTTTCTTCATCCTATCTATTTATCAATTCATCAAATACAATCAGCTCATTTTCTGTCAGCACCTGATCTCCCTCGGCTATTCCTGTTTTGACAAAAGCATAGGTTTCATTCTCAGCAACAATATCCACAGGCTTTACGGACAGATCACAGTCATTTTTGTACAGCACCACGAAATTCTGGTTATTATGCAGAATGATGGCATCTTTGGGAATAGCCAGCATCTGCTGTTCTTGTCCTGAAACAGCTTTTTCCACCAATACATCCACACTCATGCCCGGCTTTAACCTCAGGTCTTTGTTCAACAACTTTACACGCGCCTTGACGACACGTTCTTCAGGATCGAAGAAATTGGCTACCTGATCAATATAGCCATCAAAAGATTCCCCTTTATAGGCTAACGTGGTGATTTTGACAGGCGCACCATTTTTCACAAAAGGTAAATTATTTGCATAAATATTGACCGAAACCCATACTTCATTTAGTTTACTTACCGAGAGTAACTCGGCATCATCACCAACTGTCATACCGGGGCTCACCTTTTTATCGACTATATAACCCGCTTTGGGTGCACGAATGTAAAATAGACCATTTTCTGATGATCCATTGAGCAGGTTCATATTGGCCTTTACATGACGTATTCCGATTTGTGTGGCTTTCAATTCGCTTTCCATCTCTTCTAGTTCCCGTTGGGAAGCCATACCATCTTTCAGTAGACTGCGAAGACTTGCCAATTTACTCTCCACCAAGCGCTTGCTATTCTCCAGCTCACGCAGCTCCTTTCCTAAATCATTGACCGAGGTCCCTTTAAGCGATACAAGAATCTGTCCCTTCTCCACATAATCACCCATCTTGACGGAGACAGACTGCACGATACCGGGTATCGGGCTCTTTAGTGCAGCAAGCTCATCCTGATCGTATTGAATGACCCCATTTAAAGCGATCTGTTCAAATACCGCCCGCTTCTGAATCGAATCAATTTTAATTTGGTTTTTGAAATCTGCGCTAAGGCAAAAACCTTTAGTTGGCGGCGTAACCTGCTCTTCATTTTTCGTTGATTGACAGCTCCACAATAAACATATGGACAGGAGTGTCAGTGGCATTAAAAAGTTCCCTTTCATTAGACAATGTCCTTTCCGATTAAATACGTCAATTCTTCCTTATACTGAAGGTATTTTGCCCTGCGCTCCAATATTGATTCTTTGTTTTCCATGTAATTATTGATAAAGTCTATAAATTCAACGATGGTCAACCGTCGTTCTTGAAAATTGCGGACATAGCGTTCAAGCGCGACATCCAGTTTACGATCAAAGCCTGTATCCATCGTTTTCAAGCTCGATTCGAGATTGCTCAAACGCGCCGAAAGGAACTCGATCTCTCGTTCAATATCGATACGAAATTGTGCGATTTCAACTTTGTTTTTCTCAAGTTCCAGTTGAGCAACTTTGATATTGCCCTGGTTTCGATTAAATAAAGGAAGATCCATAGCAACACCCAGGCCTATAAAATCGCGCATGATATTTCCGCCCCGGTCATAATTCATTGATACCTTGAGATCTGGTGTACGTTCTGCTTTTTCGATTTCCAACTGCGCATTACTTTTCTTCCAGGTATTGTGGATGATTTTATAGTCGCTACGGTTTTCCAGGGCCATCATTTTCCATTCCTGTTTCGTCCCCAGGAGAAAAAGTGGCATACCTATCGTATCCGAAATGTAAAGTGCAGTCCCCTTATCTCCTAGATAGCTCGCAACTGTATTCATTTTTGCAATTTTTTCCTGCTGGATTTCGTTGAGTTTATTCCCAAATGCAATCGACTCACTTTCAATCCTGAGATAGTCCATTTCACTCACATTGCCTTCTTTCCATTGATTTTGAAAGGACTTCGCTAGGGTCTGAAAAATATCGACCTGACTACTGTATAATTGTTCTTTTTCCTGTAAGATCTGTAGTTCGAGGCATTGGCTCCGGAGATCATATTTCAAATTCCGCAATAATTCTTCAAATTGAAGCCGGGCATTCTCTTTTTCCAAAAGCTGCAATTGCACCCTTTTTTTCCGTTTCCCGGCCATTTCGATCGTCTGTTCCAGCTCAACCGCCAGCTGCTGGTATTTACCATAATGACCGATCAGCGCAGGAAAGGATTCGCTGCTGGAATTTTTCCAAAGATTGACCTCTGAGATTGAGATCGTTGGATTGGGCCAGAGCTTTGCCTGAAGTACTGCTGCATCAGCCTGTTGTATATGAAAACGTTGTGCCATTAAGCTCAGGTTATGCGCAAGGAACACCTGTTCAATCTCCGATTTTCGTAAACGGCTTTCAACCGCTTCCTGCGAAAATAGTTTGCTACTCAGGCCAAGAAGTAAAAATAATGTAATACGTAGCTTTCTCACTTAATTTTGAATTTCCACAAAACTAACGGACAGAGATTACAGGCAACTTTAGGTTAAATTAAAGTTTAATTAGAAGAGATTAGAAAAGGATTAGAATTTAGGGAATAGCAGTGATACGGTAGTTCCCAGATGGTTCGAGCGAATATCAAAGTCTACGCCTTGATCCTTAAAAACGATTTGCGCAAATGAGAGACCGATGCCGCTTCCCTTCACCTGACCGACATTTGATCCACGATAAAAAGTCTGTTTCACAGACTCCAGTTCGGCCTTTGGGATACCGATGCCGTGATCTATAATTTGTAAAGACAGTCTGCCATCTGCACTGGTCATTCGGATAAGCACTTCTTGCCCATTTGCGTATTTCAGTGCGTTTTCGATTAAATTAGAGATCGAAAGGGAGATGAGCATCTTGTTGCCCCGAAAATTAAAGTATTGTGGTTCGTCGACCTCTATATCGACTTTCAAGGGTACGGCAAATGATCTCGAAAATTTAGGTACAAGGTCCCACACGATCTCATCGATACGAAAGGTTTCCAGGGAACGTTTCAGGGCCTGATCTTCGGTCAGTAATAGAAAATTACCAATAAGCTGATTCAGAAAATTCACATGCTCGGTAATGGTTTCGGCCAGTTCACGGTATTCTTCCTCCGTTCTAACTTTTGCGCCGAAGACCTCCATTGAGCCCAGGATACCCGCTAAAGGCGTTCGGAACTCGTGGGAAACATAACTTACAAAGTTCTTTCTGATAATCATATTTTCACTGATCCGACGTAGGAGTGCATTATAACTTTCAATCAGATCCTGGAGTTCATCCTTGGTTTTTATGGCGGTCAAGGGCTCCTGAATGGTACTTAAATCTTTATGCTGAATTTCTTGGATCACTTTACGAATGGGCAGATAAGCATACTTACTCAGCCAGACCGACAACAAGGCAATACTAATCAATGCAATGAGAAAAACAAAGACAAGCGTAATGAGTAAACGGTTCAACTGATGATCAAAATCTGCGCTGGACTCTTTGACAAACACAAAGAAATCGCCCTGATTATCGGGATAATACAAACCAAAATAAAAGCTATCGGCTGTTTTAAAATAAACCGTTTTGTCTGTTTTCAGCTGGTTCAGCAAATCTGTATTAATTTGATTATCAAACCGCATACCACCATAACTCACCTTCCCCGCTGCGTTGTAAACGGCTACCATCGCGCGCTTGACCAGACTTTCATATTGATTTTTGGATTCCATGTGCTTTAGCGGACTCTGTTCGTCCGCTTCAAGGTAATAAATACCGGCTATCTTCGCATTTTTTTCCAGCGAGCTTATCAGATGTCGTTCAGAAGAATTATAAAATATCCAGTAGATGACTAGCGTTGCAAGCCCAAAAATGATGGTGAATACCAAGGTAGAAAAGAGTGTGAGTCGAATCTTTAAATTCATGGTCAGTCCGTTGTGAGCATATAACCTACCCCTTTCACCGTTTTGATAATGGAGGTATCACTCCCCGCATCAATCTTACCTCTTAAATAAGAAACGTATACATCGACAACATTGGTATTATTATCAAAATCAATTCCCCAGACAGCCTGTAAGATCGCTGTTCTTGAAAGGGTTTTATTGCGATTTTCGATCAGATACTTCAACAGTTTAAATTCTTTAGGTGATAGATCGATATTTTTACCATTCTTATGGACTTCATACCGTTCAAGATCCACTTTTAAATCATGAATTTCTACGCAGCTATCCTTTGGTACGTTTTTATAATTGTCGCGGCGTACCAAGGCTTTGATACGGCTAACCAATTCCTTAAAGGAAAAGGGTTTGACAAGAAAATCATCAGCACCACTTTCCAAGGCCTCGACTTTATCTTCAACTTCTCCTAAGGCACTTAAAATCAATATTGGAATATGATTTTTTCGATATCGGATCATCTTCGTAAATTGTATACCATCTATTCCGGGCAACATAATATCAAGTACGACAATGTCCAATGAATCCGCATTGATCCATTCACGTGCCGCTTCCGCAGATTCAACCAAAATGACCTTGTGGCCCATCTCTTCTAGACCTTTAACAACAAAGCTGCTAATACGGCGATCGTCTTCTACTAAAAGTATCTGCATATACTCAGTTTATTTTTATGCGGGATTATAAAAATCCCGCATTTCTCTTAGAATTCTACAAGTATACGAATTTACAAATTAATCGTTTGGGTGATCCAGAGCAGTGTCGAGGATAAAAATCTTTGTCTATAACGTTGACAAGTCCATTATGCGGAATTCTCGATTATTCAGGTAAAAAATATTACGTCCTATATTATTTGTTTATATTTAACCTAACAATTCGGAAAGGAATTAAAATGAACACAGCATTGCTCTCCAATAGAAAAAGAAGTGAAGAGATTACAGTTCAATATTTTGACTTTTTAGATCGCCATTTAGCGGAATTGGTTCGTGGAGACAGCATAGAAATGATGGAGCTTCAGGATATCGCCAACATACTCTGTGTTTCACAAAAGCATCTTATCAAGATTATACAGGAAACTTCCGGAAATCATCCCTGCTATTTTTATGTACAAAAGATATTAGCTTGTATCAAGGACCTACTCGTTAATAGTGATTTGACCATTGCGAAAATTGCACAAATGCTGACATACGACCCGTCCAACTTCACCAAATTTTTTAAAAAATATGAAGGCATGTCGCCATCACAATTTCGTCAATTAAAAAAAGCGAAAAGTTCACCATAAGAGGTTCCTTAACATTTGTGAGATTTGCTATAATCAAAATTTAAATTATTATGGCAAGAAATGATGTAAAAGGAAAAGTTGTCCTTATCGCTGGTGGTGCAAAAAACCTTGGCGGATTATTAAGTCGGGATTTTGCGGCTCAAGGGGCAAAGCTGGTGATCCATTACAATAGTGAATATACCAAAGCAGACGCTGAACAAACTCTGGAAGCTGTCAAATCCGCGGGGGCAGAAGCAATATTAGTGCAGGCGGACCTGACAAAAATTGAGCATATCACGAAACTTTTTGATGTCGCAATTGAGCAGTTTGGTGGCGTAGATATCGCCATTAATACGGTCGGTAAAGTATTGAAAAAGCCAATTGTGGATACCACGGTCGAAGAATATGACAGCATGAGTGACATCAATTCAAAAGTTGCTTATTTCTTTATTCGGGAGGCGGGTAAAAAACTGAATGCAAATGGCAAAATCTGTACGATTGTTACCTCATTATTGGCGGCCTATACGGGATTATACTCTACTTATGAAGGACTGAAAGCTCCAGTAGAGCATTTTACGCGAGCTGCTTCAAAAGAATTTGGAGAACGGGGAATTTCGGTTACTGCTGTAGCCCCAGGGCCAATGGATACGCCATTTTTCTATGGACAGGAAAGCGAAGACGCTGTTGCTTACCATAAATCTGCTTCAGCATTAGGTGGGCTAACCGATATAAAAGACATTGCGCCTTTGGTGGAATTCTTGGTCACCGATGGTTGGTGGATAACGGGGCAGACCATTTTTGCCAATGGTGGTTATACAACACGGTAAAACAACAAAGAGAAAGCATCTTGAGAAAGATGCTTTCTTGATAAGCCTATTTCTTTGGATTGATTCGTATATCACAAAAGCTAAGCAACAATAAACAAGCCCTGATATTTATTAACTAGAGTTGCTCCAAAAAACGGAGATAGCGCGTCACGCCCTCTTCTACCCATGAGGTAGATGACTCTTTTTCAATTCCATAAAAGACGAAAGGTTTTTGATAATCCGCTTTAACATAATCAAAAGTAATTTCAAAAGGACTTGTTAATTGATCCATGCTATATTTATACTTTCCTGTCTCCCTATACTCCTGCTCGTCTATCCCAGCAGAAATTGCTAATGCAATTTTCTTTCCTTCCAATTTGTAGCCACTGTTCTTACCATAAGCCCATCCATAAGTAAGCACTTCATCCAGCCATTGCTTGAAAAACGGCGGACAATTAAACCAATAAAAGGGAAATTGAAAGACAATTTTATCATATTTCTCTATCATCTGCTGCTCGGCCAAGACATCAATTTTACCATCAGCATAGACTTGGTGCAATTGATGGATGTCATACAACTCAGGTTGATTTTCCAAGGCCTTAACCCAACTTTTATTTACGACGGAAGCAGCAAAATTGGGGTGAATAACGACTATTAATGTTTTCATTTTATTATGTATCTATATATGCACAAGTCACCACATTTAGCCGATTCGTAGCGGCAGTTTTAATAAACGACAGGACTATGATTTAAAAATAGCGACATAATTCCTATTTTGGCTTATCTGTAACCCAATGTTAGGTACTATAAAAAATGTGCGTATGACTAAAATCAAGACGAGCTCCACGAACTTTTCAAATAAAAAGCAACTTGAGCATAATTGCCCCGAAGTTTTTGCCGCTAATGTGATTGGTGGTCAATGGGCTCTAGCCATATGCTGCTATCTCATCAATGGCGCGCTACGTTATTCTGAAATCAAAAAATGTTTACCGGGTATCACTGAACGTATGCTCACCTTACAATTGCGCAAGCTAGAAGATGATAACATTATTAAACGTACTGTATATGCAGAAGTCCCGGCACGTGTACTTTATGAGCTGACTGCACTGGGATATGAACTCAAACCAATTATTCGAGAACTAGGGAAATGGGGAGAGAAGTTACAACAGGTTCAAAAATCTTAGACTTTAGCTGACAGAACGAAAGGTTGTTTTTATTTCATACATCGTGCTGTTACCAGTAATTGGCCGACATGACGCTGTGCATGCTCTGCAGCGTGGAACAACAAACCAATCAACGTAGTAGGGATCCGTTTTCTACCCAAGAAACGTAGTTCCGTCAAGGTGTCCGGATCAATTAACGCCAGTTTTTGCAAAGATTGCTGAATCTGCCGATGTAAGTTTTCTACAAGCGATATCACGCTTAAAGCACCATCTTCTAGACCTTCCTGACGGAGGTCGTCAAATTGTTTATCCGTTAAGGATTTATTTTCGGCATAAGTAAACATGCGATCGATTACTCCACGAATATGTTGCAGGTGAAAACCTATACTGGCGTTGCCACCCGGTTTTGTCCAAAGCTGCGCTGAGGATATTTGTGCGGTATACTTCAAAACATCTTCTTCAACTTGTAAAAGTGCATGTGCAACAGGTTGGAGAAGAGCGGGAACTCCTTCAATAGGTCCACGCATCCATACTTCTAAATTTTCCATGCTTTTAAAATAGCTAACAGTCTACGCGGATGCTTTTTAAAATCCATAAAGCTACAGCGTTTAAAAAGAATGCAGATAGCAGTCCGTTTCGTCAAAAATACAGTTTACTCCTATAAAAATAGCTACTTCCTATAGCTTGTTTAAAATCGATTCAATTATTTTTTAAAATAAATTTGCATAGTGTAGTAAATACACTTACCTTTGTATCATCATAATTTAGGTTTATAATTGGTTATTTAAGGTTTTCATTCTCCCCGTTTGAAAACCTTTTTTTTTATAAATGACTGCAAAAATATAATCTTCCATCATCCTTTATCATATCACCGAATCGAGAAAAAAGCAGGCCCATCTTCCCAATAATAGTAGGGATAGGTTATAAAGGCTTTTCATTTCAAACATAAAAAGGGCAATGTTCACATTGCCCTTTCTTTTAGATACCCATTTAATGGCCTTTACATCTTATAATATTGCTCCCAACCTCTTGCTGGTGGAGGTCCGGCTAAGAGTGCGTTGGCAAACTTATCATTGGTCACTTCTTTTGTCTGCGTATTCAATATCAACTTACTGTTTAAGCGTTGTGCAATTACACCCAAGCAAAATACTTGGCTCAGAGGACCTGCAATTTCAAAAGCCGAGCGGGTTTTTTCTTCGCCTTTACAACCTTTCAAGAAATTAGCAAAGTGGTTTGACGGTGATTTTGGCACTTCCGGTAACCGAGACTCCATTTCCTTGGCTTTCGTTGCTGGAATAATCTGCAAGGTACTGGCATGGGAGCCACCTTTAAATATCAAATCCTTGCTGTAGATAATTTTCCCAGGATTTAGTTTGGCGGGTTCCAATTTCCCTGTACTAGGTGCAGGAATATTGGGATCCAATCCAGATACACCATAGCCTTCGGGTATAGGTGGCAAATTATCCAGTCCATCATACCAATTGATATCGACTGCTGGCATCTTTTTCCTTTTTGGGAAATGAAATTTCAAGGTTGAAGACATGGGGAAAAAATAGGAATTATGCCCATCAAGCTTCACAGCAGACACTTCTGTAGGCAGCCCCAAATCTAAAAATTCATGTGCTGTATCCAATATATGTGCCCCCCAATCGCCTAGAGCCCCCATTCCAAAATCATACCAACAGCGCCACTGACCATTCACAAAATCTTTGTTATAATTATGGCCAATAGTCTGCATTTGCCAAAGATCCCAATCTAATGTTTCGGGGATCATTTCTGCGGCAGGAAAACCCTTTATATTTACATCCCAGCCATGCCATCTACGCGGCATATTCATGTGCGCATCGATGCGCGTCACATCCTTAATAATGCCGGCATCCTTCCAGGCTTTAAACTGAAAGTAATTTGCTTCGGAGTGCCCTTGATTTCCCATTTGGGTAGCAAGCTTAGGGTTTTTCCGAGCTTTATTTGCCATCAGTTCGACTTCAAGGAATGTTCTCGCCATTGGTTTTTCCACGTAGACATGTTTACCTAAATCCAGTGCAAGCATCGTTATGGCAAAATGCGAAAAATCAGGAGTTCCGATACTTACAGCATCAATCTGATTTCCCATTTTGTCAAACATTACCCTAAAATCCTTAAACTTCGGTGCATCGGGAAACAAACCCAAAATTTCCTGCGTATGTTTCGCACCAAGATCGACATCACATAGCGCAACAATATTACAGAGTCCTGTTTTATAGAGTTCTTTAATGATGTCGGCAGCCCTGTTTCCCAAGCCTACACAGGCTAAGTTGACACGTTCATTTGGTTTGGCCAAGTTAACATTCCCCAATACACTATTGGACAGCATAACCGCTCCTGCAGCGATAACGGACTGTTTAACAAAGCTTCTGCGCGATAAATAATGATTCATAAGAGATAGGCTTAATTCGGTGTATTAATTTTTATGCTGCGAAATGAAACACGATCACCATGGTCCTGGAGAAGAATAAAACCTTCCTTCGCTTCGCCAAAGTTTTCCCAATCTTTGTATTTACTGATCTGAACTAAATCTTTAAACGCTTTGGATCCCCGCTCATAAGACAACATCTTAATGCCATTTAAATAGTGTTCAACTTTGTTATCTGCTGTGACCACAACTCGACCTCTATTCCACTCGCCGATCGGTCTACGCGCGCGATCATCACGATTGGATGTAATGAGATCGTAAAGCGATGCCAAGGTACGATTTCCGTCACGTCCCAACTTCGCGTCAGGATGTAAAGCATCATCCAGCACTTGATATTCCAAACCAATAGCCGATCCTTTTGATTTTTCTTTTAAAGTCACAAAATACTTAACACCACTATTGGCTCCCGGACTAAGCTTAAATTCAAATGAAAGATCAAACACCGCGTATTTATCTTTTGTGACGATATCGCCACCATTGGTCGATTCACCACCGTCAGATTTTAGCACAGTCATTTGGCCATCCTTAACTTCCCAACCGCGTTCCGGAAATTTATCGCCATGTATACTCCGCCAGCCCTTATTGGTTTTACCGTCGAACAAAAGCTTAACACCTTTCTTCTTTTCAGCGTCAGCCAAGTCGTTTGGCTTCAAGTTCACGATATAAAGATCTTTTGGAAAACCTTTTGATTTGAGGTCGGTTGTTTTTATTTTAATATTCTTAAAGTACACTTTCTTTCCATCCAGTTTAGGTGGAATACCATGCACCTGCAACCCGATAAAGCCAGATCTATCGATCGTATCAACGACATAAGCAACAGGAATATCATTGATCCAAGTGCGCAGCTCATCACCAATGGCTTCAATTCGTATATGATTGAATTCCTCTACTTTATAGGCTTTTTTAGCATTTTCATTTAAATCGAGTGGATAAATCCATCCACGACGCGCCTCATCATAGATTCCACCTGTCCAAGCACGGGCAGAGGGGTCTATTTCTACTTGCCTTCCATATACACGTCCGCGTCCATCATTAGCCTTTGGATCAAGATGGCTCCGTGTCTGAATACCTGAGTTTGTTTCATTGCCTTCAAGTTTAACATCCAGCTCCAATATGAAATCACCATATTCTTTTTCAGTGATCAAAAAAGAATTGGGTGTACCTTTTGTCATTCGACCTACGATAGCATCGCCCTCTATAGAATAAGGTGCTTTTCCGCCGACAGACTTCCAGCCATTTAGCGTTTTTCCATCAAAAAGGTTCGTCCAACCTTTCTCATTACTCTTATCTGTCTGGGCATACGACATAACAGCATTGCCGACCATAGCAGCCATCAAAACAGATTTAAATAGTGTATTTCTTTTCATTGTAAAATTTAATCTTGAGTCTATTGACCCGGTTTATTTATTCATCATTGGTTTGTAACTTACAACGTGTGTCTGGCCAATTTATTGAAAATTATCAATCCACAGCTTCTCCACATTCAAGCCTGATACATATCATTTACTAAGCAGTCATTAATCATTTGACTCAGCGAAACAATAATATCAATTAATATAAGTGAAATGAATCAAATGATCTGATTTATTTACGAAAACGTTTGAAAACACTTGTTACTTACCTTCAACCAATAGCGGCGTTTTATTTTTCTCTGCACCTGGGTAACCTATATTTTGATTGATAACACCTTTAATATTGGTATTAATCGCATTAGCGGGCACAGGCCATAAGATATGGTGCACACTAATTTTATATTCGGCCCACTTATGTTTTACCCCTTTATTATAGAAATTACTTTTAGCAACCACTCTATCGTACCAGAAATTAACTCCAGTTTGTTTAATGTTCGCATTCGTTCCGCCTGGGCCGCTAATCTGTTTTAAATCATAGACACGACCACCAAAAATTTCGCATGGTTTTCGGGTCTTTGCATAGGTATAGGCAATCCTTACGAGCTCAATATGTCTGTTTTCTTCGTAATACAACTCACGTGCGCGCTCATCTAATAGCTCACCGATATTGATTTCATCTGCTGTTAGCTGTGATGCACCGGCGCGTTGACGGACTTCGTTAATGGCAATGGCAGCCTGACCAAGATCATTTTTCCAATAGTAACTTTCGGCCAACAATAAATAGACTTCTGCAGAACGGTAAATATACCACGGGGTCTCCCCGCCTTCCCATTGTGTCTGCAATGGATCCGGCACAAATAATTTGTAATGCGGCCAAGAGAACCATAGCCGAATGGAATCCTCCAAACTCATTCCCACCGGTTTAACCAGATTTTTTCCATACCAGGGATTGCCCGTCTTTTTTAAGTTGGGCTCATTGTACTTCAAATCTTCCATCTTTCGCCAACTATCCCGGTTAAAGATCCCCCGCAAGTCATTATCCTCTTTGCCAGGCCTCCAAATCTGATTTGTAAAATACCAGGTTGGACGCAATCGTCCTATACCACGACCATAGTTCTTATTTAAGTCCAATGAAAGATCAGTTTCATCCGCTGCCAATGATAATCCTGCCCCCGTTTTCCCGTCTGGTGTTTTTATACCGCCGTTGTTCCAAAAAGGAACGCCATTACGCATTGTTCTGATACGATCAGAGCCATCAACTCCAGGATAAGAAACTACATACATTAAACCTTCGGTATTGGCACCATCTAATTTTGCTTCAACACTATGAAGGTCAAACATCAGATTGGTATTTGGTCTACTTTTATTCACCGTAAATCTACTTTTCATAAGTGGATGAATAGCAACAATTTCTTTGCCGATGGCGATTGCCCGATCAAAATCTGCCAAAGCCATACAGACCTTCATCAACAATACACCGCAGGCAGATTTGGAGGTACGTCCACGGTCTACTCTTTCGGGCACCCATTGATAGGCAAATTCCAGGTCTTTTCGCAATTTCTCGAGAATACTCCAACGATCGTAGCTATAGAAATCATATTTCGGTTCATTTATTTCTTTATCAATGAAGGGCACATCACCAAACTGATGCACTAATTTGAAATAACGGTAGGCACGTTGAAAATAAGCTGCTCCTAAAATCCCGTTTTTTTCATTTTCGTCTTTAAAAGTTCCGGCATCTATTCTTGAAATAATAAGATTGGCATATTTTATTCCCTTAAATCCTTCGTACCAATACCACCCCACTTTAGTTCTATCGTTGTGATTGAGATCTGCATCGGGGAGCAGTGCAATATCCATATCCATTTGTGGACCAGCTTTATCTGTTGTCCCCTCTACGGCTACTTCAGATTGGATAATCTCGGTCAGAATGGGCGCAGCATCGCCAAAAAACTCATGCCGCATATTTCTTTCACAGGCCGTTAAAGCGGAGTACATCCCTTGCGCATCGGCTAGCGCAACATCTGGTTCATAGAAAGACAGGGGTTTCGGTTTAAGCCAATCCTTACTGCACGAAAATGTAAAAACAGCCATTGAACCAATACATAAACTATATAGTATATTTTTTTTGAATTTCATGATCTAGTGATTAAAGGGTAAAGTTTAAACTTAAATTATATGTGCGGGGGGCTGGGTCGCCAACATCTGCCAATGCATCGCTTTTCCAGCTTCTTTCGGGGTCTCCAAATTTAAAATCTTTTGTCAAGTATGCTACATTTCTAATCGAAGCTGAAATACGAAGCTGCTGAATTCTTAACGATTGCAAGATAAATTTTGGCAGACTGTAAGAAAGCACCATGTTGTCCAAACGCATAAAGGACATGTTGACGTAGTTTGTACCATTATTTTTTGATCCTATACGCGCGTAATCGTTGATCGGATTTTCTGGCGTCCAACGCTGTAGTGCATAGTCGGTACTCCGATCTGCAAAATTACTGTTGTTTGCAGCCTGATTAAAGTCTCCATAATGCCCCCAATTGGAATAAATTAAAAATGAAAAACTCAGCTCTTTATAACGCAATTCATTTCGAAACGACCACCTAAAACGCGGTGTTGTATACCCCTGAAATACACGGTCGGCATCCGTTAAGACCCCATCTCCATTTTGATCTACATATTTAAAATCGCCAGGTTGGTTACCATATTTTGCAGCCATTTCCTCTTCCCCTAGTTGCCAGATTCCATTTCGTTGGTAGGCCCATATCCGGTCGGGATCCTGTCCAATAAACCATCTATTTTTAACATCGTCCGCTTCCTTTTGGCCGACGACATTTCCTTCACTATCTTTTACATCCACCATATCGCCATACAACTTCACAATTTTTCTCCGATTCAACATAAAGATCGCCGTCGCATTCCAACTAAAATCGCCCCTATTCATGATGTTACTATTTAAGGTAATATCAAAACCTTTATTGGAGAGCTCACCAAGATTGGCAGCAACACTGCTAAATCCGATAATTTCTGGCAATGCGCGATCTACCAATAAATCCTGGGTTGTTGCCGTATAAAAATCCAGTGCACCACTGAGACGGCCATGGAAGACTGAAAAGTCCAAACCGGCATTATACGAACTTTTACTCTCCCATTTCAAGCCCAAATTGGCCATTCTATTTACGTATAACTGAGACGAAAGATAGAGGTTTCCACTCGCATCAATATAGGGATGTAATCCAGAGGTCATGTCGGAAAGCGCTTCGTAAAGCTCAATATCACGATTACCATTTCTTCCCCAAGAAAGTCGCAGCTTACCATAATCCAACCAAGATTTGGTATTTTTCATAAAACCTTCCGCTGTAAAATCCCAGGCAAAAGCCAGGGCTGGAAAGGTTGCCCTTGGATTTTGAGCGCCAAAGGCTGAATATCCGTCGCGTCGTACAGAAGCAGTCAGCATATAGCGATCTTTAAACGAATAAAACAAGCGAGCCATTAAGGCATCTCCGGTTTGATATTTGTCTTCGCTTTCGTTCAATGGAATTGTACCGGCCTGTAATCGATGCCAGCCCAGAATATCAGAAGGTACAAACTGAGAAGCTGTGGCCTTGGTTCGCCAAAACTGCCCTTTCTCTGCATTTTGAAGCAATGTTACTTCAAAATTATGTACATCAAAACGCCGCTTCCAACGCAATACATTATCTAACTGCCAATTGTATGTTTTTTCAAATGAGCGTTCGCTACTTCCACCTTTTGCCTTCCACTCGGGATTTTTTGAAGAATCGTGGTTATAATACTCGTGCCAGATAAATGAAGGGGTAAAATTGGATTGCAATTCTATCCCAAATGGCAAAGTAATCACACCGTACAAACTGGAATTCAATGTATTATAATTATTTTTTCGATCTCTAAATTGATTGTCAAAGAATGGGTTTACGGGAGTGACATCGCCTGTCGGCAGTCTTTGATAAATACTAGAAGGATCATCAAGATTATTAGATCCGAAGGGAGAAATCACTGCTGATTGTTTCCAATCGGATTTTAGAAAGCCCTCATTTCGAACGGCGAAATTTGTATTCGCCCCGACTTTTAGATAGGATGTAATTCTAGTTTCGAGATTTAGTCGTGTTCTGAAATTTTTAAACCGACTTCCAACCACTACTCCCTCCCGATCAACATGGTTTAAGGAAAAATAGTAGTTAGTGTTCTCATTACTATTCGATACAGCAACAGCATAATCCTGCTGGATCCCCTTTTGAAAAACCAAATCCTGCCAATCCGTAATCTTATTGTTCATGTAATTTTCAATCTCCGGCGTCTTAAGCTCTAATCGAGAAAGCCAAGACCTGATCAACTGATCCTCTGTTACATTTGTAACGGGGGTCTTTTGATCGTAATTATACCAGTCCAATTGATTGGTTCCATTGAGCAATCTTGGGTCCACGAACATTTCGGGGTGAGCTTTAAGATAGTCCTCTGTCCGACGACCTACTTCAAAGTCATAGCGATATTTCAAAAACTCACCAGCATTCATCACTGCAGGCATACCTGCACTTTCCACCATACCAAAATTTCCATTGAAAGTAATGGACGGTTTTCCTTTTTTACCTCTTTTTGTCGTAATTAAGATAACGCCGTTGGCAGCTTTTGCACCGTATACAGCAGTTGCACTGGCATCTTTTAAAATATCTATTGACTGAATATCATTGGGATTAATATCAGCAAATGTTCCGTCAAAAATAACACCATCCACAACATTTAAGGGGCTACTACCAGCTTTCAATGTTCCCTTTCCCCTTACCTGTAAGCTTGCATCCCCCTTTGCCGAATTTCCCTGTCCAATCACCAATCCCGCTGCATTTCCCCGCAGGAGATCCTGAACTGACCTGGGCGCCTCCTTCTCAAGCTTTTCGGTCTGAACAGAAACGATTGCGCCGGTCACATCTTTCCTCTTGGCGGTTCCGTAGCCAATAACGACAACTTCATCTAGATTCTCTGTAGATTCAGAAAGGGTGATCTCTATTTCCTTACCCACTTCTACCTCAAGTTCTTTGGACAAGTACCCTGTATGGGTAAAACTTAAAGTAACCTTAGCAGAATTATGCTGCAATTTTACACTAAAGCGACCGTAGCTATCTGTTACAGTACCTGTTGAAGTTCCCTTCACCAAAACGGTGACTTTTTCCAAAAAACGCCCATCATTAGTTTTGACGACGCCCGTTAATTCTTTTCCAGTTCCTTGTGAATGAACGGTTCCTGTCGACAGCAATAGCATACACAAAAAAGAAAAACTAACGAAAATTAAATGATTAAATTTTCTCATAGATTAAGATTTATTGGTTATTAATAAATAAAACTATAAAAAGGCTAACAACAAGACCTTTTAGTCGTTCATATCAATTGGTTATTATTTAATCAACACAAAACAATAGTATTAATTAATAAAATACAATCAAACCTTTTTAATTCATTTATTTACGAAAACGTTTGAATGCCTATAAAAATCAAATCACGGCATCCCAACAAAATAAAGAGGATAGTTCAGCCCTCTGGCTAAAAAACAATATATAGCAAACAAAAAGCCCTTCATAGGCTTTAAAACAAATAAAATTTAAAAATAAATTGAGACAAAAGAGCATAGTTTTGATAAAAAATGACATCTTTTTAAACTATAATTTCACTATATTTTAAATTAAAACAAATTTAAAATAAATTAAATTTAACGAAATAAATAATACAAACTTTACTAAATACAAAACCGACATGACCTAGAATTTTTTTTATGGTCAGGGAAACAAAAGTCACATACATTATTTAAGTCAGGTCAAATGAAAGGATCGAAGTTTGGGACAAAACCATATCGTTGATGAGTTAGCCAAAACAGGTCTCCATCATTGGGCATTAGAAGTAATCAGATTAATCTCCAATTCTACATGCCCGCCCTTCTCATTAGCTTACTTTTAACATTGCCCCACCTAGGCCGTATAATCTAGGTAACTTCACAGTGAAAACAACTAAAAAAGTTAGCTTCAACATAGGCTCACGTTATTTGTAGGAGGAACTTGATGATACGATGGTCATAAAAAGGGCTCAACGACTGGGTCGTGTACGCAATTCGTATTATTTTAGAAAAGTAAATAAAAACAATCAGTAAAAAATTTGGAGAATACGAAAATTATATACAACTTTAAAGCACAAACACCTGCTCTAAACAGGCTACAAGTTAACAAAGGAAATTTTTTATTTTAAAACGAGGATTTTATCTTAGAATCGCTCATAGATAAAAGTCTAAATTAGTTTTTTTGCAGAAAAACTTACTTTTACTTAATGTACAAACAGTAGCATACAAAATATGACAACCAACCCCATTAAGGTATATACAGTAGTTTCAAAAGAAGTAAAAGAAGATCCAGATTTATTCACCAATCTGGAAGGTGTCTTCTCAACATATGAAAAAGCACAGGAATATATTGATCACTTCTTTGGTAATGCTAAATATGGTTATCGATCTATTGTTACGACCTATTTAGACCCCTTTCAGGAAGAAATCCAAAATAATGATTCTTATTATAGCATATCATCTCAATTAATAGGGCCGCATTTAGAAGTTGAGATCTGTAAAACTTCTTTTGCTGTTGTCCTCTCCGAAGTTGAACAATTGCGTATCGATCCGGCCACCTCAGAGAAACCCTTGGAATTAAACCTGCACTGTTTTGCTGCTTCTGAGGAAAAGGCAATGGAAAAATTCGAAAAATTAGCACAAGACTATGCAAAAGAACACAAGCTTCAATTTCAAATTAGCCCTTTTCGCATTGCAGATTCGGACCAATGCTATTAGCCTTCAATTGCAATGAAATTATAGCAAGAGATTCAGGGAAGTATTTTTTTACGGATTTCACTTAAATATTCTGGCGTAAATCCCAGATACGAAGCAATCAGGTATTGCGGAACACGTTGTACAAACTGCGGATATTTACGGAGCATATCATGGTAGAATTCTTCTTTAGATTTAGAGAATAGATATTTAACCCGCATTTGCGCAGCAGCATAAGCCCTTTGGTAGACAAATCGAAAATAACGCTCCATGATCGGAAATGCAGCTACCAATTTTTCTTGATTTTCTTGACTGATATAAACTAAATCTGAGGTCTCTACGGCCTGAATGTAAAATGACGTAACAAGCTTATGTTCGAAAGCCATATTGTCCGTAATCCACCAATTTTCTATGGCAAATTCAGTCGTTTGTTCGACTCCCTTTTCATTAACAAAGAATTTACGGAGAATACCTTTCAATACAAAAAAATGGTATCTACACACTTGGCCCTCCTCCAGTATATTTTCTTTTTTCGCGACCGTTTTGGTCTTAAAGTAATGCAATATTTCTTCTAATTCGACCGGATCGATAGCGACAAATTTCTTTATATGTTCTTTCAGTTTTTCCAACAGTCTGTCAATTTTTTGTACAGACAAAGCTACTCATTCATTTTATCATAAAAAATACATGCGGCACCATTTCAAATAAGCTCGAAGAGCAAGGCTGGGAAAATAAATTCAAGTAATGGATGTCATCGATATCAAAGAAAAGGACCTCATGTCCATGTTAACACCAAAATTGAAGGAATGACAGCACATTGTGACTAGTGTTCCTAAAAAGGATTCTAACAGAAAATCAGCCCGCCATTAAAATAGGCGGGCTGATTCGCATTTATGGTATCCAATACGGTTTATCAGAAAACAACCTTACTATACTAACGTAAAATTCGAACTTTTCGTACTTTATTTACTTAATCCGTAAAACCAATCTACAAAGCCGCAATCTCCTGCTAAAAAGCGCCATCTATTCCGTAATGTAGTGAACCTCATGCGCCTCTGTCAACTGCGGAACTTCCAAATTATGAAGCATTTTATCCAATACAACATCTGGCAGTGGATATTCCCGATCGTTATTCTGCGTGCGCCAAATCTTGTAGGGTTTTTCAACGTACAACAATTTCACGTAGGCTTGATAGCTGACAAAAAGATCGATCAATTGTTTTCGCATCTGGGAAGTTATATTAGTGGCATTCCAGATAAAATCCTGTCCGCAGCGTAAGTATTTTTTTGCCTGCTCTTTTGCTTCCTGTACAACCCATCCGTTTCTCTTTTTATCGGTCGGATCAATGCGATACTTGCGTCTGATGTCGTCCAGACTAATAACGGGGAGGTCGGTATTCATTGCTAAAATCTGATAATCTTTGCCCATTCCCGGCAAACCTGAAAGTACAGTCACCGTGGATTTGAATATATCAAAAGGCACATAACCAACATAACTATCGTTTCCATTAAAATATGTAAATCGTGCATTTTCAGACAAAAAAGAACGCGTGGCATCCCAGCAGCCAATCTCTTTACTATACAGTTCGAACATATCCAATGCATAGAGCAAATTATCCAAATCGCCACAATACCTTCCTTTAGCATCAGCTTCGGCCAACAACTTAAGTTGACTCATTTTGACACATAGTGACGCTTCCAAGGCGCTCTTCATCGGATCGGCTTTTTCCATCAACCATAATGGCAACCCATGATAGCGTACCAATGCGATAATTTCCTCCCGTAATGCAAAAGGGGTCTCCACATCACGAAATAAAATCTCCCGTGTGGTCTGTGCTCCTTTTTTGGCATGATTTGGTGAACTGATACGACCATCGGCAGCGACAACTGTCGTCGATCTCTTCTCGACATCATGCAATAAAGCGGAAGCCCAGAGGAGCTCCTGCTTTTGTTCATCCAGATTCCGATATTCAGGCAATGCTTCCAGCTGCTGTAATACCATTTGGGTATGAATCGCGACATTCCCTTCGGCATGATGTAAAGGATCCTGTTGTACCTGTTCCATATCCCTGACCCAAGAAAATTGTTTCGCTAAAGCCGACCAATCCTTATTTGTTGCTATTGTCCATTCCATGAATAATCCCTCCTTTCCCAAATCATTTTTGCTCTTCGCCATGATTTTGTCCAATGTTCGTCGGTCTGCACATGTCCTTTTCTAACGTATTTAAAAACATTGTGCTGAAATTCGCTGACGGCATATGCATCAGCATTCCTGCAGACTAACCCCTCCATCGTACATGCTTCTTCAGTTTTAGGATCAACCGATCCAAATATAGAAGACTGCATGGCCAAATTTTCGACTAAACGCCGAAGTTCTAACTCAGTCAAATCCTTTACCATGTCGAGTTTTAAAACAGGTACAGTAGGCAAATCAAATAAACTGGCATAAAAAGTAACTTCTTCCCATGAAAGCCACTGATCTTTAATTCGAGCAGCAAAAACATAATAATAGTGCTCAAGTTGCATATACTCGATCGAATGCACAGCATAAAGATTTTCACCAAAAAACTCCAAATCACCCAGATCGTTTTTTAATCTGGACCAATGCTCCCGAAGCTGGGCCGTCCATGGCGACGTGGTTGGAGCTGCATGAGATCGTGCAAATACTCCACGCCGTGAAAGGCAATTATTCTCGCCATCTAATTTTTCTGTAAATAACAGTTGATGGAAAGATTGCATATCCTTCCAATAATATTGATTAAAACGATCGTCGCTGCTTGTCCCTGGCGAAAATGGGAAATGATAGGTACGACCATATTTTGTTGATTCCATTTTTAAAATTTAAATCCATACTAAAAAATTGAAGACATAGGCATTGGGTAAACAAATCGGGTAAATCCTGTTGTTTACTTTCTTCCTAAATATCGACAATGCATTACATGACTTTAAATTTTAAAAATTGACAACACAAATGATCTGTTGCTACAAAAGTATACAATTTATTTTAAAAACATAAATACGCTCCCTTTGATTTTTGGACAACACACCGCCTTCCCTACTTTCTAATCAGCCTTGATTAGTCAAAAAACGCGTCAATTAATATAATTTCAATTCAGTGTATGTCGTTCCAATGGGAATAACCCTGTCTGCTACCCAAATTTGGGTTTTGTCGAACTTCATCATTTTACTTCGTGCGACGATAAATGCTCTGTGACAACGAACAAATTCGCCCTTCGGGAGCAGTTCCAGCAGCTCGCTAATGGTAATTCTAGAACTAACGCATTTATTATCGTTCAAATGTATTTGGGTGTAATTGCCTGATGCTTCAATATACAGGATACGGTCGAATTCAACTTTAACATGTTCATAACCATCTTTGACGAACAGATAGTCTTTGTTATGCTGTAGCTTTTTTGCCCGAAGGCTATACAATTCGCTCGCCTTGTTGCAGGCTTTCAAAAACCAGCTCATAGAAAATGGTTTAAGCAAGTAATCGATGGCGTCGAGCTCGAAACTCAATAGCGCATGCTCAGAATAAGCCGTCGTAAAAATCACCATTGGCGAAGTATTCAAACTGCGCAGAAACTCTATTCCTGAAATATCTGGCATTTTTATATCTAAAAAGATAAGGTCCACCTGCTCCTTCTGGAGATAATCAATCGCCATATACGCATCCGTAAATGTACTTTTTAATTCAATAAAAGGGACTTTAGCTATATGGTGTTCAATAACCTGCAGTGCCACAGGTTCATCATCTATCGCGATGGCTATCATAACAATTATTGATTTAAAATCTGATCTATTTGGTCATACAGTTGTTTTCCATTACTTGGTCGAAGAGCCTTTTCCACAACTAATTTTCCTGTTTTATCAAATATAAAATATTGCGGATAATATTCGGCTTTGTCTTTTGCATTTAGCAGTAATTCCTTCCAAAAGGGCTCAATCTGTTTCCTATTTTTACGTAAATGGATTCCGGTTAAATTGTTGACGCGTATAAAGTCTTTCCAGTCCTGATCGCGATGGTCTTCATCCATATCCAAATAAACGAAGGCAATATCTTTATCCATGTATCTTTTCTTCAGTTCAGGTGTATACTTCAATTCAAACTTGCAGGGACCACACCAGGTTCCCCAAACATCCAAATAGACCACTTTTCCTTTCAATTCAGCAATCAGGTCGTCGATCGATGAGATAGGTTGATCATCTTCAATCAACCGAATGTGTTTGTTGTGTTTATTCGCCACCAAAAGAGCGTCAAGATCGGCAATATAGCTTTCAACAAGCGGCGTATGCTTATCTTTTGGAAATATCTTCCAATGTGCTCCTGCCAATGCTTTTAAATGCGTTAAGTCCTTGTCATGATATAGATTGACCAATTGTTGAAAATTGTATTTTTCTACGATAGGCTTGGAGAAATTATTTAAAGCACCGATAAACCGCCAATAATCTTTACTATAGATAGTCATTAATCTATTTGCACTGTCTAAGCTTATCCCGAAATAAGGGATTGGTTCACTAGACGGAATTTTCTCGGCCCGAATCTTAACAAATGCTTTCGTTTCCAAATAACGCAGGTAATTGTCAAGGAAAGAATAAAAAGAAGGGCCTCCAAAGTCGTCCTGTAAATTAATAAGTGCTTTTCCAAACAGCTCTAGAACCAAACTATCTGCGGTAGACTTTGGCAATTCAGCGACACGGGCAAAATCGTTCAGATGGTTCATTCGTTGCGCGTAAAACTCAGTACGTATATAGTTTTTTAGTGAGGAAGACAATGGACTAGTTTGGATCACTTTATTGATTTGATTGCAATCCGCTAAACAGGGAATTAACACTTGCTGTCTCAACTGAGCCAAAGAGCATTGAGCAAGATTATTTACGTTCGGGGCCTTCATAAAAAAAGGCACTTCATCGTGTTTTATTTGCTGTATAATTTTGTTTTCTGTCAAAGCACTACCGTCTGTAAATACGATCGTAGTGTCGGTTAAATTCAGGATAAGATCTTTACCGGGGCTTAATAACAAGGTTTGAAATACACTGCTGTAATTTAGAGTCGCGGATTTTCGAGCTGTTATTGGCAGTGCGACCTCAAATGTGCCATCGCTGGCAACGGTTATCCGTTGCGAATTTTCTTTATAAAAACCAAAAACAAGAGGAATATTAATTTCCAAGGCCTTGTTTGGATCATAATTCCAAATCTTACCGCTCAATTTAAATTGAGCATGACTGCTTAGACAATACAAGGTCATAAGCAAAAAAACAAGTATTTTTTTCATTGCTGTTAATTAAGGAACCAATAAATCAGGTGAATAATTGATTAAAAGATAATGGAACTAGTTAGATTTAAATAACACTAGCCATCTTTAAATATGTAAAGTTAAATGGATAAAAAATTCATTGGCATTTTCACGTATCATCAGTTCATGTCGATCTCGATATAGCAATGAAAGACGTTGGCGTACATTCTCCAAACCGACACCACTTTTTAGTTTTTCGGGATCACGATCACTTTTCGGATTAATGCTATTACTCACATCGAAAAACAAAACCTGGTCTCGCACTTGCAAAGATATTTTAATATAAGACGATTTCTGAAGGCTTATACCATGCTTAAATGCGTTCTCAACGAAAGGGATCAGCAACATAGGGGTAATTTGATAATTTTCAAACTGCTCTTCTATTTCCGTTATAATGGTAATTTTGTCTGACATCGAAGTCCGCAGGGTCTGTAAAGCGATGTAATTATTCAGGTATTCTATTTCACGCGTCAACGAGATTTTATCTTGCGTATTTTCATGGAGCATAAACCGCATCATATCGCCCAATCGCTGAATTCCCTCCCCTGTCCGTTCGGCTTTTTCCTGTAATGCCGTGCCATACAATGTGTTTAAGGCATTAAATAAAAAGTGTGGGTTTATTTGGGATTTCAGAAAAGTCAGATTTGCGTCCGACTGACCGAGCTCCGTACGTAAGGAGGCAATTTCGTTGTGACGCATTAGACGTTTTTTAAAGAGAAACCAGGAAAGCGGAACGCTAACCAATAATTGCGTGGGTAAATGAAACATGGCAACGATAAAGATCACTTCACCGTTCTGGTTAAAGAAGAATAGGGCCAATATGCTTAATGGTATAACTAAAACCAAACTCACCGCAGCGATAATCCAAAAGAAGTCGCGGAATTTCTTTTGTTTTTCATGTAATTTTGGCAACAAATAGTATAAGGAATAGATTACGATACCAACCGCAGACAACACGACCAAAGTCCATAACACCGAAAGTTGGTAATGCGAGTGAGATATGATCAAAAAAAACAATCCGATAAACCAAAAGCCAATTCCAAAGGCCAAATCCATTTTAGCTGCTTTTGTATAGCCGGGTTTTCAACCCTGTTTTTAAGCAGATAGCTGATCAAAAATTGCATGCAGGTGTATAGAGAAATTACGATTGTCCATAGAACTGCTTGTGTTAAGGACTTAAAAAACATGCTATTATAGCCTCTTTGAATACTATCAAAATCCATAAGCTCATAGGTATGGCTATAATTCCGGCATACACCTAAAATCAGTCCAGATATCAAGATCAGAGCAGCTAGTAATGAATAATTCAACAGCTCCCGTTTTCTGTTGATGAGCGCAGGAATAAGGGCAAAATTTAATGTGAGAAACATCAAATATAGAAGCAGATAATAGCTAAACTTGGGTACAAAAAAATTAAAAAAATAGGAGTAGTTTATTTTCTGACCAATGAAATAGTTATGCATACCACTATCATCCCGATTGTTTGTATCAACAAGCAAAGCATAAACAACAGCGACAAATACGACAGTTGCCATCCAGAACTCTATTTTTCTTACGTCTTTCAATTTCATGTTATTGGTTTTGATAAGACAATATTAACTGAAATGAAAACATAACACAGAAAAATGTGACGAATACCACCAAAAATGTGATGAATCAAATGTTTCTTCATCTTATAGCTGGGATTCTATTGTTGTTCTTATAAAATAGCATTTGATTTTACTATCTTTAAGCTGAAAAGTATCAAACCAGCTTTATTAACTTTATTCAAAAAAAGACTACATAATTAATCCACTGTTTCAAACATTCACGTCCGATTTTTGCGGCAACTGTTACGGCAAATAGCGAAGATTGCATATAGGCATTGGGCTGTCGAATGGTCATAAATACAGGTTTTAAAAAATAATTGATCAAATAGTTAACTATATCGTATTAAAAAGGTTTACTAGTTTAGAAGAAGCTCAGGAATGTCATCAGCTACTTTCGGATAGAGGTGTAAAAACGCGGTTGGCTGATAATCTACCCCCTGTGGATATTACATTTTCTGGAAATACGGTAGGACACCAATATGAGATTCAAATAGACCCCGCCAATTTCGCAAATGCAGAATCTATTTTAGAAGAGCAGGAAATGCAATCTCTCCCACTGGTTGGAGATGACCACTACCTGTATCAATTTTCAGACGAAGAGCTCTTCGAAATCCTGCAAAAACCCGATGAATGGAACAAATTGGACTATGCGCTTGCCAGAGAAATTTTATTAAAAAGAGGGAAAGATATTGATCAGGAAAAGCTTGATCTTTTGAAGCAGGAGCGGCTCATGCAGCTACGGGAACCGGAACCACAACAGAAGTATTGGATTATTTTTGGCTATATTTCAGCCCTTCTAGGTGGTCTTTTAGGAATTGCAATCGGGTATATGTTGTTTAGTTCCAAAAAGAGCCTACCGAATGGCGAACGGATATTTTCCTATTCTGATCATGACAGAAAACATGGGACAAATATATTCTATATCGGATTATTTGTATTCACAATATCCGTTCTCATCAGAATTCTCTGGGGCTAATAGTATAATATTAAATCCTTTTATTCTTTTAGCAAAATAGATCGGTTGAGCTTTGTCATTGTGGTCATTCTGTATCCTATCACGATCCAATTAGCGTTAACAGTAGTAAATTTTTAATACTAAAAAAAAATACCGATATTTAAGATGATATCTTTATTCTTGAATTGTTTTTTGTAAACCTACAGACAAATTAGCTTTATGAATAGTTTAAAGACCACAGCCACTCATTTCCGTTATAAGAAGCATCCGGGAGATCTATTTAGAAATACGTCGGTTCAATTATTACCTCATCCCTATAAAAATCAAGAAGACTTTTGGGTATGGTTTCACCCCTTCTACCACCGTAGTGAAGACATTTCAGATTTAGGCGACCTATACAAACAGCTTCACGATACGCCCTGCCAAGAAACGAGAGTAGCATCAAAAAATGAGCTTTGTTACCCTGCGGTCTCAAAAGAACGTCTCTTTGAGGAAATAAAATCATTGGAGCAAAAGATCTATCAGGATTGCTTTGAAAACTTTTATTTGCTGATTATTGAAGGCCACATCGAGCTGTTAGAAAGCCATCAAATTGAAAGTAAAGAATCTAGCTCTTAATATCTATTCTTTAAACCGTTATGCATTATTTGACTTGTGCGATTATAAGGGAGGACGATAAGGTACTCATCTGTCAGCGTCCGGCATCGGTGACGCATGCCTTAAAGTGGGAATTTCCTGGTCGCATTACCGAGTCCCACAAACCAATGAAAGCAAATTTGTCGCTCAAAATCAGGGAAGAGCTTAATATAGATATTCTTGTCGGAAGGCCGTTAAAGATGACGCAACAAGACTATACAAGTCCAGCACCTTGTCTCTATCCTGTTCTCTGCACCTTTTGTTCTGGCGAAGTTGCCTTTCAAAAATATGTTCAAGCATTATGGGTTTCCCCCGCAGAACTATTGCATTTTGACTGGACAGATACCGATCGACCAATTGTAGAAGAGTATACCAGATACCTTGAAGATTCAAATCCTCCATCTCGCATAAGGGGAGCTTTTTTAGAAATCCTGATTGGACTTATCGGCTTTACACTGGTCCATAAATTCTTCAATCTATATATAGCCTTATTGATAACATTGATCTTAATCACTGTTACCGGAATTTATACCTATTACACCCGAAAAAATATAAAGAAAAGAATCCCATAAAACTTCCTTACATTTATAAAACTAAGTAACCCATAATTTCATTTTAGCCATATTGAAGATTTAATCAAATGAAGGATTTCCCACAATTAGTCACAGAACGACTTATTCTCAACGCCATTGACACGACTGATATTCCACAGATTGTAAACTATCTGCAAGACAAGGTTTATTCGGACTTTACCTCAAATATTCCCTACCCATACCGAAAAGAAGATGCTGAATATTGGCTTAAATTAGCCGAAGAAGCGTTTGCCAATCGTAAAGGATTCACTTTTGCTATTCGAAATAAAGATAAAAAGCTGATCGGAGCTATTGGTCTGCACGATGAAGGCTCGGATAAGGCCGAGTTGGGATACTGGATTGCTATTCCTTACTGGAATAATGGTTATGTCACGGAAGCTGCAAAAGCAATCATTGAGTTTGGTTTTAAAGAACTAAACTTCAATAAAATCTTTGCGACCTACTTCCCACATAATCCAGCCTCTGGAAAAGTCATGGAAAAAATAGGCATGAAAAAAGAAGCCCTGTTAAAACAACATTTAAAGAAAGATGGCCGGTATTACGATATTCCATTATACTCTATTTTTAAAACGGATCTAGCTTTTTAATAAAAATCAATCATTTAATCCGCTAAAAAAATGAAAAACAAAATTGGATATATTGCCGTCGTTTTTTTATTTCTCACTGGACAAACCACCTATGGTCAAGAAACAAATCGGGAAAAAGCTTCTTCAAAAGGAAAGGAAGCCATCCAACTCATGGACGATGGAAAGGTGGATGAGAGTATCCTATTATTGAAAGAAGCTCAAAATCTCGATCCGCATAGTATCACGTACCCCTATGAGCTCGGCTACGCCTATTATTTAAAAAAAGACTATAAAAAGACGATTAAGTACTTAGAAAGTATTAAGAGTGAGAAGATTACCAATGACAGAGTATATCAATTATTGGGAAATGCATACGATATGCTTGGCGAAAGTGATAAAGCTGTAGGTACTTACGAAAGTGGATTAAAAATATTTCCCAAATCAGGTCATCTTTATTTGGAAATGGGAGCCATCCAACGTGTCAAAGGAAATTTAGAAGATGCATTAGGTTATTATGAAAAGGGCATAGAGGTGGATCCGGAATTTTCTTCAAATTATTATTGGGCATCAAAGATATTTTGTATTTCCGATGAAAAGGTTTGGGGAATGATTTACGGTGAGATCTTTATGAACTTAGAACGAAACACCAAAAGAACAGCTGAAATAAGCGAGCTTCTTTATGATCAATACAAAACGCAGATAAAATTGAAAAGTGACACAGCGCTTTCCGTTAGCTTTAGTAAAAACGCATTTGTCAATGCAAAAACAGCAGATTCCAGTCAAATAAAACTGCCTTTTGGTGTAGGAGTTTATGAAACAACACTCGCGATGTCAATACTCGGTTCAAAATCTATAGATATCAATACACTAGACCCTATAAGAACTAACTTCATAAACAACTACTTTAGCAGTAAACACAACAAAATATTTCCAAATGTCCTCTTCAGTTATCAGAAAAAGATCATCGATTTAGGTTACGGCGAGTCATACAATCATTGGATATTAATGAAAGGCGACGAAGATGCTTTCGAAAAATGGCTAGAAAACAATGAAGAGAAATGGACACTTTTTTCAAATTGGTTTTTGAAGAATCCCTTAAAAATAGACAGCACAAACAATTTTTTTCGCAAACAATATGATTAAATATTCAGTATAATAGATAGCCACATCGATATAGCGATCTATTCAAAAAAATGAAAATTTATTTTCGTGAAATTGACTAAATTTAAGCAACCGATAATCATAAAGGATAAAACATGAAAATATTTGCATTCGCTGGGAGTAATTCTTCCACATCAATTAACAAACAATTGGTCAAATTTGTACTTAAAAGCTTCGAGGGGCACGAGATTAATTTGATCGACCTGAATGACTATAACATGCCTGTCTTTTCTGTTGACCTAGAAAAGAATGGCTTCCCACAGGAAGCGCAGCTTTTTCTGGATCATATTGCCTCCAGTGACATAATCATTTGCTCCCTGGCAGAGAATAATCGTTCCTATAGCGTTGCATTTAAAAATGTATTCGACTGGGCATCTAGAATAAATGTTAAAGTTTTCCAAGATAAACCCATGTTGCTTATGACAACTTCACCCGGAGGTTACGGTGGTGGAAATGTAATGGCCGAAGCGCATAAATTCTTTCCGCAGTTTGGCGCTATCATTAAAGAAACATTCTCGCTTCCCAAATTTTACGAAAATTTTGATCAGGATAATGGCGTAATCAGTCCAGAACACCTCAATAGTCTGAGGGAAAAAATAGCGGGCTTTAAGGAACAGATTTCTTCCTAACGTCAAAATCCAGTGTCATTTTTCTGGGCTTTGTATTGATTACTTCGATGCAGTGAACCTGCTGGAAAAGCTTTTTAAGGTTATTTTGCAGGGCCAAGCTACATACTGGCTTGGCCTTTCTTTGCTTATTCTTACCCTTTTGCTTACTGTTTCTCTAGTATTTTGTTACTTCTTTAGCAAAGGAATACCAAAGAAACAGCAAAGAAATACCAAAGAAACAGCAAAGAAACAGCAAAGGAATACCAAAGAAACAGCAAAGGAATACCAAAGAAACAGCGAAGAAATACCAAAGAAGAAGCGAGTCAATCCCCTAGCTGTCCCAAAGAAATAGTAACGGAATAGCAGAGAAATAGCGAAAAAGCTGCAAGCCCTTACCTTAGCACCCCAAAGAGCGGCGCTATAATAGAAAACGGTCCCCTAACGATAGCAGCTGTTAAAGGTTCATAATTAAGGAGGGGTGATTTACCCCTCCTTAAAATTTATTTAAGGAGCTCTTCGAGTTTCTCTATTAACTTTACTCCTTTTAAGTTGATTCCAACAATCTTACCTTCGGGAGAGATGAGGTAATTTTGCGGGATAGCCTGAATACCGTACAATTGAGCCGCTTGATTTTGCCAACCATTCAGATCAGACACCTGAGGCCAGGTTAACCCATCTTGTTCAATCGCTTTCATCCAGTTATCTTTCTTCCCGGGTTTATCGAGTGAAACACCCAGTATCTCAAATTTTGATCCTTTAAATTTTTGATAGGCTTTCACCAGATTAGGGTTCTCTGCACGACAGGGACCGCACCATGACGCCCAAAAATCCAAAAGCACGTATTTACCTTTAAAATCCGAAAGTTTTAAAGCTTTACCTTCAGGAGTTTCCTGTTCAAAATCTAAAGCTGGCTGTCCAATTCCTAGTTTTTTTGCGAGTTGAATATCTGCATTCAATTTTTTTCCGATAGCTGTTTGCCTTAATCTCGATGACAAATTGAAAAACAAAGGTTCGGTGGTAACTACATTATCATCGTAGCTGGCAACTTCCTGCAAGGCCAACAAACTGAAGTAATTGTCTGGATTATTGACGATAAAATTTCGCTGCGCCTTCTTACGTTCTGTTTCGATCTTGTCTATTTCTTGCGCAATTTGGTTGAGCGCATTCTCGTCACGATTTTTTTACTGATACAAATCAGCTCTTTTAGACTGCTGAACCATAAGCTTTTTCTCATAGGAGTTTAAAATAATCTTGATACTGCTTATAGGCTACCTGCAGTTTACCGCCTTTCACCAAGGAAGACTCGAAAGGACGTTGAACAGTGATTTGCGTATTGGGTTCCATAGGGTCTACGTAAAATGTAAGACGCTCCATCGGGCCACCTTTGCGGTTCCAGAAGGAAGCTCCATCTTTGGAATAAAATAACATGACTTGCGTTGGTTCCATAATTTCCCCCTTATAGATCACATCATTGGATCCAAAATTAATAGAGTCAATTGTCAATTTTCTGTCCACGATGTAGCGAACAAATGCTTTAGATTTTGCGGGAAATTGTTTTCCCTTTATTGTTAATTGAAAACGCTGACCTTGAGCCGATACTGTCCCAAGACAACTTAAAACCAAGAATATGGATGTAGCTATTTTTTTCATATTGACTATTACAGTGCTTTAGCACGTGCCACAAGAGCATCGGCCAGTTTAATAATTTTTGAAGTTTCCAGTTCCGCCAATCCACGCGCAGCTTCTGCAGCTTGAACAGCTTCTTTCTTTTTTTTCAATGCGATACAAATATCGGCCAATGTTCCTTGATTGGAATAACTTGAGGGATTCAATTCGACTGCCTGTTTGGCCAGCACATAGCATTGTTTTAGGATAACTGGATTTGCAATATTTCCTTTTGCATTGGCATTGCGGCGGGCAATAAAGCTCAATCTCTCGTCCTCATTTTTGAGCAGGCCTTTTCTTAAGACATTCGTGAGGGTAACAAACTCCTTATGGGTACCATGTGCAGCGGTCCATTCTACTTTATACAGTGCAGCTTCTATTTTTTGTTCTTGATCTTTTAGGCCTTCAAAATAGGCTAGGCCAGCATTAAACTCATCTACTTTATGATCTCTAATATAGCCATACATGGCATAACGTAGCAGCTGTGCCTCTTTTTTCGCAAAATCCGCCGGCACTGCTATGTTTTTAAAATAAGATTTGTTCGACTCAAAAAATTTTCCGTAACGATCATCCAGGCTTTGTGCCATCATTTTTATGGTCTCCCATCCGTTTGGGCTCCTCAAAAATTTATCGGTAGCCACGCTGTCCAATGCCTTTTTCGCTGCATTTGCTGCTTGACTATCGGTTTGCTCCATCACTTTAATATAGCGGATTAGAAAATTAGACTCCCGCATACCCAAATCGTACGATTTACGCAAGTTGGGGATTTGAAAATTGGGATCATTAGCTTGCTCTGCCTGTTTCAGGAACAAATCAGCTTCCATGCGAGACTGGGTTCTATAGATCAATGTCCCCTGCCCATCTAAAAATAAATACGTGGGAAAACTTCTGATTTGGTATAATTTAGCAATGTCTACACCCTCTCCTATCTCGCAGTCAAATTTAGTATTGATAAACCTGCTATTAAAATAACGAGCGACTTCAGGTTGTGAAAACACATTTCCTTCCATCCATTTACAGGGAGCGCACCAGGAGGTAAATCCATCCAGGAAAATCAGTTTATTTTCTTGCTTGGCCAATTCCTTTGCCTGGCCAAAAGTGATCTTCTGAAACTGTATATGTTCTTGTGCGAGCAATAGCATCGACTGTGTAAAAGCCAGTGCTGTCAATAGTATCTTTTTCATATTTTTTTATTAAGAACCTAATCAATTTCCATGTTGATAGAAATTGATTAGGAATGAGTGGTTTACATCTAATTTTTTAGCGTTCGTATTGGGGAATTCCCGGATTCAACGAAAGTACCTTTGGGGGAACCGGAAGTATCATCCGGGCATCCGTGGATTCCATTTCGAAAACTTTCCCTGCCAATGGATGTTGGATTGACTTCTTAAAATTGTCTGCTATAGCGAGTCGTTTCAAATCAATCAGCCTATCGGATGCCATAAAGGGCATTTCACGACGTCTTTCGTCAAGTACCGTCTGTAAAACAATTTTTGGATCCGTTGAGGTTAACGCTTTATTATTCTCTATTCGGCTATTTCTTAATGTATTCAAGAAGCTTAGTGCCTCCGCCGTATTACCCGTCCGAACAGCTGCTTCCGCAGCAATCAAAAACAATTCAGGCGTATTAAATCCTGTGCTAAATTCGACGTAGGGAGCAAAAAGAACCCGTCCTGGAAATTTTACAATAGTAGCACCTAAAGAAGCCTGATCGCGACAGAAAAATAATTCATAACGTTTGTCGGTTGCACCTGCTGGCAAATCTTTGGCGTATGTTTCTATCAGCTCTTTAGAGGCATAAAATTCGGCATTGGGGCTACCTAGGGAACTTGTTCCCAATCGAGACCATACAGCCTCCATATTCGTTCTGGAATCGGGAAATTGAACCGAATTATCTGTTTTAAGACAAACTCGTCCCCAAGTCGTCTTGTCTTTATTGGTATATAAACTATAATCAATGAGCGTTTTATTCACAGCAAGTGCTTGTTTTGCATTCTCAAGGGCCTCTTTGTATTTTCCCTGATAGAGATAAACCCGACTTAGAAAAGAGAAACCGACGGAACGTACTGCTTGAAATCTATTTGACTGCACTGTACTCAAATTTGGCAACGCGTCATTAAGATCGCTAACTACCTGATCATAGATCGCCTGAACAGATACACGTTCGTATTTTTGATTGATATCCTCTTTCAGCACCAAAGGTACCCCTAGATCTTTTGTTGCACTTGCAGGATTATAATGAGCGGCATAGATATTCACTAGACTAAGGTATTCAAATGCACGACCGACCTTAGCCTCAGCCCAAACCCTTTTCTTTTCGGCTTCCGATCCCTCTGTTGCTGCCAATACATTGTTAATAACAACATTGTAAGTGAATATGTGGCTATAAGCCGATTCCCAGTATGGATCATACTGGCCATCTTCAAATATCGCACCGTGAGCAAAGCTATAGAGTTGTTTTTTTACATAGTCATAATAGTCATAGCTTGCTGCCGATTGTACATCCTGAGGATCTCCGGACTGTAAATTATCTACTAAATAGTTCGGATAAACAGCGGAAGCCCTTACTAAAGATTGATCGTTTAGAAGCAATTTGTAATCATTCAGATTCTCTGGAATTGTAAAACCTTTTGGTTTAATATCCAAGTATTTGTTACAGCTATTCAATGTCAATAAACCGAATAGCAATCCTATATATATTTTTCTCATGATATTTTCTTATTAAAATCCTACAGATACACCTAAATTGTAAATTATTGGTGCTTGTATCCCTCTACTTGGACTCGTTACCGTACTATACCCAGCCCAAACCTCGGGATCAAGATTATCCTTGTTAGCGACCCAACGCCATGCATTCAATACCTGTCCTGTTAGACGCACATAAGAAAGTTTTGTCGGTGCAATCCATTGTGCAGGAAGGTTGTAGGATAATGAAATATCGCGCAATTTAATATAGTCAGCCTTCTGAACAAATTTATGTGCAGCATTGAAAATATCGGAAATATTGCCTGAAGCAGCAGAAACAAATGCGGGAGCAATATCAGGGTTACTTTCATCACCTGGGTTCTTCCAATAGTTCAACCATAATTTGTCGAAGTTATTATTGTAGTTAAGCTCCGCGTATTTACTCAAGAACTCTGGATGAACTCCCCGCATCACATGGCCACCATTGAAAATAAACATAAAGGAAAGCGTCAAATCTTTATACTTAAATCCATTTCTGAAAGAAACAGTGTAGGGAGGTACTGTCGTACCTTCATAGATTAAATCATCGACAGTCAATTTTTGCGTGGTCTCGACCAGACTACCATCAGCCTTTCGTGCCAAAGGTCGTCCCTTATCATTTAATCCCGCATAATCTATGCTATATAAACTACCCATTGGGATTCCAACCCGATTTTGGGGAGCATAATAGTAATAGTATGGGGTATTCTGTTCAACATATAGATTGGTAATCTTATTTTTGTTGTAACTAAAATTCACTGTGCTGTTCCAGCTGAAGTTTTCACGTTGAATCATCTTACCATTCAGCCCCAACTCGATCCCGCTATTCTGCATATCAGCATAATTAAGCAACACCATATCCCATCCCAAAGTTGGATCCAACGGCGTATTCCCCAATAAATCAGAAGTTTTCTTATTGTAGATATCAAGAGTAGCTGTAAGTCTATCTTTAAATAGTGAGAAATCAAAACCAACATTGAATACTTTTGTTCGCTCCCATCGCAACAATGGATTAGGCGGAGAATCAATGTAGGCTTGCATTTCACCGTTAAAGTAGTTCAGATTGTTATTCACCCTCGAAATCAAATATGGTCCATTATCCTTTGGGACATTTCCATTTACACCATAAGTCGCACGTACCGACCAACGATCTAATGGTTCCCAATCAATTCTTGGCAGATGATATAAAGCGCCTATGGACCAAAGAGGTTTGTATTGATTTTTGATATTTGTTCCAAACAAATTAGATTGATCCATCCGGATGCTTCCACTCAAAGTCAACTTACGATCATAGGTATAAGATCCATTGGCATAGAAGGAAACAAATCTATCGACTAGATCCTTAAATCCAGTCTCTTTTTTCGAAATAGTATAGCTATTAAAAAGCGCCTGTGTGTTTTGGATCTGAATACCAAAAAGCTCTTCATTAATTCCTTTGTAGACTAGGCTATTTTCATCGTAACCATACTTGTAAATATTCGTATATCGGTTATTGATCTGTCTACGTTCAGCACCGGCGATTGCGACAATTTCATGTTTTCCCTGAATATTATTTTGATAATTAAATTGGCCACGTAAGGTATAGCTATTGACATCATTACGTTGTTCAGCAAATTGTCCCCCTTGCGGAATATTGCGTTTGATTGCCCCGTCCTTTCCGATTTGGGTAGCGTCATTCACCATACCTACAACCGATTGGGCATTTTTCCTATTCAATGTGCCATTATACCCTTCGGTCCGTTCACTTTGATAGGACATATCGAAGTCCAGTCCTTTGATAATCTTAAAATTTGCAGCAAAATTTAAGTTAAGGTATTTATTATAGAACTTTTCGTGAATCGCGGCAACATGATTTAAAGGAATATAGGTCTCATCTTCCAGTCCCAGCGCATTCAAGCGATCAATCTCAAACTGAGATTTTGAACTATACCATTGCGCTGGAGAACCATCCTCATTTTCAAGCAGATAATAGGATGCTTTGCCTCCCATATAGTTATCGTAGAAATTGAAGCCAATATCACCCTCTCTATTTTGGTTTTTCCCCAATACATTTGCGCGTAAACTAAACCAGTCGGTAAACTTAAAATTATTTTTCAGACTAAATCCCAGCTCCTTGTTTGTCGCCCGTCCCTTATTGTAATCTCCCGGCTGCGTATAATTGAGGGAATAATGGTATGTATAACGATCGGATCCTCCCGAAATAGCGAGATTATGCTGCTGATCGAATCGGGTCGTATTCAGAAATTTATCCATTTGACTAAAGCGATCACGATTTCGATATACATCCAGCCGCTTTTCCATCTCTTCTTCCGAAATTACTCCACCTTTGCGATCGTACAAAATTCGATAAACGTCGTTCATCGCTTTTCTCGGGTCAATAACTGCATAATCTCCCGAACGGTAATTAAACATTTCCTTTTGAAAGTTGACCAGTTCAGCGCTACTCATCTGATTGAGGTAGCTACGGCTTGGAAGTCCTCTAAAAGAAAGCGTATTGCTATAATCAATCTTTGTTTTGCCTGCGGAGCCTATTTTTGTCGCAATAACAATAACACCGTTAGAGGAACGAACGCCATAAATGGAGGCTGCCGAAGCATCTTTCAAAACGGTTATGGAAGCAATATCATTGGGATTAATAGCTGTTAAGTCACCTTCAAAAGGCATACCGTCAACAACGATTAGCGGAGCAGCCTGTGCGTTGATGGTGGAGCGTCCACGAACCTCGATACCCAGGTTATTTTTCGAATTCTGTGGACTTGAAGTATTTCGCACCAAATTTAGCCCGGGCAACAATCCATCGATCCGGTCCAATAAATTAGGTTGAAGCCGTCCTTCCATGTCTTTGGCTGTCACCTGAGCAATTGAGCCTGCTACTCTTTCTTTGCTTATTTTTTGGTATCCTGTATTGACTGTAATGTTCACTTCCTGCAATTGCTCATCCAAGGCTCTTAAGGTAATCGTACCCAAATCGGACTTAGCTGCAATCGTAAGTGGAGCAAATCCGACCATGGTAATGTCCAAAAAGCTATTTAAACTAACGCCATTAATTTCAAAATGACCATGCTGATCTGTAACGGTTCCTTTTGGAACACCTTTTACACGAATCGTTGCACCTTGAAGTGGTCTGTTGTTATAATCGACAATAAAACCTTTTACCGTCATTAACTGATTAGTGATCGATCGTTGAGTCTGTTGAGATTTTTCGTGTACGACAATAATCTTCCCCTTGATCTCAAAATCGAGATCCAAATCGTCCAATAACTTCCCAAGAGCATTTCCCAACGATTCTTTTTTAACGGTTAAGTTAACCTTTGTATCTGGATCAATAGTTGTGGCCGCCCATACATAAGAATAGCCAGTCTGCTTATTGATCTCTGAAAAAACCTTTCTCAACGACACTGATTTCTCCTGTATCGATACGTCCTGTCCATACGTTTTAGCTCCAACATGAAGCAGACAACAAGACATTAGTATGGTTTTGTAAGCGATATGCGCATAATGTTTCCCCTCCATTGCGGCCTACCCCAAATATCTGGGCGATCGCTGTTTTTCATTTGTTGCGTTTGATCGTATAGGGCACGACCAAGTTGTGCATAATTTTTATAGTTTTGTTTTAGGTTAAGAATTAAAATTCTGTTACAGTTAGAATTACTTGATCTGAAGCCCTAAATGTTGCAAGCGTTTAGGGTTTCGTCTTTTCATTTAGGTTGTTTTGTCTACATAAATGGTCTTTCCTTTAAATTTAAACTTAATTTTCCCGGTACTCTCCAGTACGTTGATGATATCTTTCAGACTGCTGTTACGAGACAACATCGCTTCAAATTTTTCCGATTTTATTTGGTTATCGAGATAGACGACATCTACATTATACCAAGACGCTAACTCATCCATAATACCCCCTAAAGTCTCCGAATTGAACACGAAATATCCGTCTTTCAATGCATTGCGCGCGTCAAGATCAATTATTCGTCGTTCAATTTGACCGAGTTTGATATACGATTCTTCCCCTGGCAACAGTATAATCTGCCTGTCGCCCTGTCGAACCCTAACTTTACCTTCGTATAATGTCGTTTTAAAGTCTTCTATATTCTTGGTTGATTTCACATAAAAATGTGTCCCCAATACGGAGATATTGATCTTCCCTGCTTGTACCACGAAAGGTTTCAGTTTTGGAACCTCACCTTCCCATGGTAAATATTTTTTGGCAACTTCAAAATAAGCCTCCCCCACCAAACGAACCTCCCGCATACTATCTACTTCATAATAATCCAACTGCGTTTTGGCATTCATCCATACTTTGGTTCCATCAGGTAATAGCATGGTCATTTTCCCACCCTTGGGTGTCGCAGCGAATAAATTATTCACTCGTGCCGCTTTATTTTTAACGGGTGATACAAACGATAATAAAGTATCTCCTGGAGCCATCGAAATTGAATTTCCATTTCCTAGACGTACTACCCCTGTCATTTGAGCGGGTTGAATATCTTTATCCGGAGTCTCCTGATAGACCGTATCCGAAAGATTATGTATAAAAAACAACACGAGTAATCCAATCAACGCCGCGGCGATACCATAGGACAACATACGTTTATAAAAAGGTTAAGTGTATGAGGTATTGAGGTAATCTTGTTCAAAGAGGGCAAATGATTCCTCCCAATCATAACGGGCTATCCCGTCTAAATCCGCTTGCATTTGATCTTTGTTGTCAATCAGATCACATAGCCCCTTATTTGCATCAGTTTCGGACCGCCATAAGTCCAACTTTAATTTTTCGTCATCGCGCAATCCTTCCAGCTTGGATTTGCTCAGTAAATAAATGATATGTTGGGGTATTTGCTCCATATTGCTCTATATACTTAAAACAATATTTTGATTTCGTTTCTCTAAAGAGGTGGTAGATATTTTCACAAAAACCTATGTATCAGAAGTATAAATTTTCTAATAATAGAGTAAAAGCAAAAGTAGGCAAAAAAACCGGTCAGGCTTGAGTCTTAATCTCAAAAGTTCAATTCCCCTTTTCTTTTGATTGTAAATCGTACTAGTGGTTAGTCCTAAGGAGATCGCTGCTTCCTGTGGGCTTAAATCTTCAACAATCAACTTACGCATCACTTGCTTACATTGCTCAGGCAGGGTATCAATGGCATCATGGATCGTTCGAAGCGTCTCCAAATAGATCATTTGATGGCTGATCGGTAAATCGACCAGATCGACCTGTGACGTATAAAAATTGGTTTTTTGTTGAATTCTATTTTCTTGTTGGATCCTGTTTAAAGCGGCGTTTCTACAACTTGTGTAGAGAAAACCTCGGATTGATTCAACATGATCAAAATCTATCCGGCGCTCCCAAAGCTTTAAGAATACATCCTGCACGATTTCTTCGATGGTACCTTTATCAAGATTCATCTTTTCTAAAAAATAGCACATTGGACTATAGAAAGTTTTGTACAGAAACTGTAAACCATCCCTTCTGCCCTCCCGAAAAGATTTTAAAAAATCTTGCTTGCTAAATTCTTGGTTTACCTTGTTTTTCACAATTCAATATTACTTAAATTTTAAATAAATATGAAAATTTCATTTATTGTGATCAACAGTCCCGCGCTGGCAAGCAATAGAAAACGGACAGGCCAAACCGGTTGACACAATACTATTCCATTCGGCAGCGATAGCGTAAAAGCGAAGCAAGATCGATGTATTTAGATTATAATTTCTACACGATCAATTCTGGTGATACAGACTCTTCATAGTAGGCTTCATTCCATTTTGCCAATTGGCACATAATAGGTATTAAAGCCTTGCCCTTTTCTGTCAAAGAGTACTCTACGCGTGGTGGGAGCTCCTTGTACTCTTCTCTCAAAATAACGCCATCCTCTTCCAATTCTTTTAATGAACTGGTCAAAACCTTTCGAGAAATATGTTCGATGAGCGCATCCAATTGACCAAATCGGGCTTTTCGATCGCGCAAAGTATAGATAATCACAGGCTTCCACCGGGTACCTAAAATTGCCATGGAACGCTGCATGGCACAGGAACAACTTTTAAATTCAGTCCTTTTCATTTGAATATATTCAAAATAGTTACGCGAAGGTAACTAGTTTATACTAATAATAGTTACAAATATATACTATTTAAAATATATTTGTGAAGATTCACGATTTAAAACGAGAAAAATGAGCATACAAACACTTTTTAATCCATTTGAGTACAAAAATCTAACACTCAAAAACCGCTTTGTAATGGCACCAATGACGAGAGCATTTTCGACGGATGGAATTCCCGACAGCGCTGTAGCGGGATATTACGAGCGTCGTGCCGCGGGAGATGTCGGTTTAATTTTGACGGAAGGTACCGTTATCGAACGACCTTCATCAAAGAATTTAAAGGATATCCCAAACTTTTACGGTGACCAAGCACTGGCCGGCTGGAAAAATATCGTGGATGCAGTGCACGAAAAAGGCGGAAAAATAGCCCCTCAACTATGGCATGTTGGTTATACTCCTATGCAATGGACTCCGCCCGCTGCGTTTGAAAGCCCAGATACAATGACATTAGCGGATATAGAGGCCACGATACAAGCTTACGCTGACGCTGCTAAATCTGCAAAAGACCTCGGTTTTGATGCTTTTGAAATCCATGGCGCCCATGGCTATCTGATCGACCAATTTTTCTGGGAAGGAATGAACCACAGAACAGACGAATTTGGTGGAAAAACAATTAAGGAGCGCTCTAAATTTGCGGTTGAGGTAGTCAAAGCAATGCGAAAAGCGGTTGGACCTGATTTTGTAATCATTCTACGTCTATCACAATGGAAGCAGCAAGACTACACAGCCAAGCTTGCTCCCACCCCCGCAGCGATGGAAGACTGGATCCTACCATTGACAGATGCCGGTGTCGACATTTTTCATGGAAGCCAACGTCGTTATTGGGAGCCGGAATTTGAAGGTAGCGACTTAAATTTCGCTGGATGGCTCAAAAAAATTTCAGGACAACCCACAATCACGGTTGGATCCGTAGGTCTTGACAAAGATTTTGGCGATGTATTTACAAATTCGGAGTTCAAGTCCTCTCCCGCTTCACTGGATGAACTGGTTCGTCGTTACGAACGTGGCGATTTTGACCTTGTAGCTGTAGGCAGGGCGATCTTGCAAGATCCGAATTGGGTGAAAAAAGTGCAAGCCGAAAAATACAACGAATTATCGATTTTTGAAGCGAAGAGTTTGGCGAGCTTATCTTAGTAAGCTCGAGCGATTAGGTGGATTAAAATTACGTTATTTAATATTTACGTTATTTAATATTTACGTTATTCAATAGTATAAACAGGGGCAAAAATTCACTTTCGAAGCAATTTTTGCCCTGTTTTGTAACGATAATTCAGTACCTTGTCTCCGCAAATGGATACAGACACTTGATTAAATGAAAATCACCGCAACCAAAATATATGTCATCAGCGGATTGGGTGTAGATCAACGTGTATTCAGCAAAATAGACTTTGGCTCGCTTGATCTAACCTATCTAGATTGGATTACACCAAGCCCCAATGAACCACTGTCTATTTATGCAAAAAGAATATCGACTAAAATTACTGCAAAGAACCCCATCCTCGTTGGGCTTTCCTTTGGAGGAATGCTTGCAATAGAAATTGCCAAGATTATCGAAACAAAACAAATTATCCTGCTTGCTTCAGCCAAAGGACGGCATGAATTACCCAAACTGTATCGCTTAGCAGGCAGACTCAAAATCAACAAACTGGTTCCTAGTCCGTTACTAAAGTTCCATTGTTTTCTATCAGATTACTTTTTTGGCATACGTAACAAAGAAGATTCCCGCTTGCTAAAACAGATTTTATACGATACAGACCCCATCTTTATGAACTGGGCAATACATCAAACTCTCCAATGGAAAAACAATTCGGTTCCGGACAATTTAATTCATATACATGGTAGTAGAGATCATATTATCCCCATCAAAAATGTAAAGCCCAACTTTATCATTAGGGGTGCGGGACATTTTATGACAGTCACCCATGCCCAGGAGGTTGAAAAGCTCTTGCAAGAAATCTGCTTGTAAATCACCTCCTTTTAATCACCGAGACCAATCCCAACTTTTCTAGTCGCTCAGAAAATTAAATCCAAGCGGATTCGTATCGACATGAAACACACGATATGCTGAGCAGTGTAAAAAAGTATTATTTGAAGAAAAGGACAAACAATAATTGAGAATAGAAGGTTCTTCTATGAGAGCGCGGTCTCTTTACGTAACTAAAAAATCGCTGTTTATTGCTTAATGGGACCAGTCCAAAGTAATATAGTAAGGTTAAATTATAACAAGAATATGCGAACACGGCTCATATTAAGTTTTTTATTCTGTCACATCTTTTTTCTCACTATGCTGGCACAAGTTAATGATACTACAGCCCCGAAATTGGAGGTCGCAGCAGCTTTAGGCCCGTACCGTCCGATCGGTGTTAGCGCTAGCTCCAACAATCGATTATTTGTTTCCTTCCCAAAACAAGCTAAAAATTATCAGTATGCACTTACTGAAATCATCAATGGAAAACCTGTTCCTTATCCAAATGAAGAATGGAATTTAGAAGGAAAAGAGAATTCCCACTTTGTAAATGTTCAGGATATATTTGTCGATACCGAGGACAATCTCTGGGTATTGGATTCTAAACCATCTGCTGCTGGATCAATTTTTGGCAAAGATGAAAAATCAAATCAAGGCCAGTTTAAATTATTAAAAATCAATACAAATACAAATCAAATTGAACATATTTATCGTTTCGACGACCTTGATAAAACCAAATCAGGTCTAAATGATATGCGTATTGATCACAAGCGAAATTTAGCCTATCTCTCCGATCCCGGCCAAGCGGCCATCATTATTTTAGACCTTAAAACTGGACTGACTAGAAAGGCTTTAACTGGAAGCCGTTTTACGCTGGCTGATCCTGATGTATTATTAAGCTATAATGGTATTGAAATGCGTAGTGAAAATGGAAAGCCTTTTTCTTCCAACGTGAATGGCATAGCATTGAGTCACGACTTTAAATATTTATATTTCAAAGCCATCAATCAGACCCATTTGTACTGTATTGCAACAGAATTTTTAGCCGACGCAGGGCTGACGGATCAAGAATTGGAGGCAAAAGTGGAAGACAAAGGAGAAGTCGGAATCACGCATGGCTTACTAGCAGACATTGATGGAAATATTTATCTCACATCGTCAATAGATTATAGTATTAAATATTTAAATCCTGAGGGAAATGTGAATACCCTGGTAAGGGACTCCCGAATACTATGGCCCGATTCTATGGGTATCAGCGGAGATGGATACCTCTATTTCTCTTGTGCACAGCTCTTTAAAGACCCGCAATGGAATAAGGGAGCTGATAAGGTAGAGTTGCCATATTATGTCTTTAAGGTCAAATTACCGAAATTTTGAAAAAAATGTTACAACAAGTGAAATTCTTAAGCATAAAACTCGCGCTGACACATCTACTTTTCACCTAGCTATTATTCTATGCGCAGCCTTCACAAAATTCCCTTCGAATAGTTCCCCTTTATATTTGTCCATCTTTTCTACCCACAAGAAAAGGAACTGAAATTCAGATTCATAAAAACAATAAAATCGAAGTAAAAGCACAAATCACTAAGACATGCCTCCAACTATAAAAAAACAACAGCCTGTTAGATGAAGTATAAAATTTTTAGCAAAAACTTTTTTATACTAATATTTTTAGTATATTTGAATATCAGTTTTAGACAATGCTTTTATGGAACACAGCGCAGCATATGACAATAAGGATTTACACGTAGGTGACATCGTTCGCTTTCATACCCCCCATCCCGATGAGGATCCAAATACGATTTTCATTGTACTATGGTCATACTACGATCCGGCTGGAAAATCATCACGGGCTGAAGTGGTTAAATTTGACCAACGTTCCAAACAAACACCTGTCATTCAGAAGTGGTTTATACGAGATTTAGAAAGAGTCCCCGAAGTAAGTCCAGAATTGCTGAAACAAATTGAGTTATTTATGAAAAGTAAACTTGGCAATACTATTATCAGTAAGCTAGTCATCTAACAAATTTTAGATCTTCAAATTCGACGTAAAATATGGAAAATAAATTCAAAGAGAAGCGAGGGATGGTGTCAGGTCCGATCTGGTCTGACTGGCGAGAACAACTCCGGGAAAGTGAATTAATCGGCTTACATCAGAGACTCGAGAATCTAGAAAGAGAAATACTCCTTGATTGGCTACAATGGCATGATCCAAAAGGAAACTATACCGATCGTAAATGTATTGAAAATGGCGTGCAGCAGCTTTCCAAATTAAAGGCTGTCGCGTATATCCATAAAGAAATCCTGCGCATCCACATGAAAAGAAGATACAATGCCTTTTCGAATACACACGCACAACTCATCTTTAACAACTAAAATTTCAGATTATGGAGTCTTTTATTAAACAGATCATAGCGCATCAGCTTCCAAAAATTCTAGCTATGGAATCGCATCGCACAGATTGGCATTATCAGCTCATGAACTTAAAAGATAAGACACTATTCGATAGATTAATGCTGATGAAAAGACAAGAATTACTTGCTTGGCTACAATGGCACGATAATGCTGGGACTTACGCTGATCACGACTGCATCCGGAGAGGTATTCCCTTATTTACGAAAACTCAAGCATTGACCAATGCTTATCAGCGGATTATGCGTGAACATGAAGGCTGGGACGGCTATATGGGAAATGAATATATCCGTGGCAGTGTACTTTAAAAAAAGACACCTTTTAAGCAGGAAATATTTTGTTCGCAGTGATATACGAGGCTAATGTCTTTAGATTAGGAAGTGCCGCTCCTATTGTATTATTAAAATAAGTATAGACTTCTTTTCCCGCTGCAATCCATTCGTTAATATAGGTACTGTATTCCAACAATAGGCTGTCCGAATAGCTTCCCTTATAGTCACCATTTGGGCCATGAAAGCGCATATAGATTATCTTTGCATCCGCATATTGAAGACGCATACCTTGCATATCCTTATCATGAATAACCAGATGCATTTCATAGGATTTTAAAAGTTCGAAAGTTTCTTCTCTATACCAGGAAAGGTCCCTAAATTCTACACATACCTGCCATTTTTCACTTCTCTTATCCTGGGCAATACAATCCAGCAGTTCAACAAGCATTCCAATAGAAGCAAATTTAAAAGATGGTGGTAATTGTATGAGCAAGCACCCTTTCTTTTGGCCGATAGCGTCAATAACAGATAGAAATCTAGCGACATCCTGTGGATCAAACTTAAGTTCTTTTTGATGCGTAATTCCCTTCCATAGTTTAAAGGTGAAACGAAAATCATCGGTCGTCTCTTCGGACCATCTTCTGACTGTTTCTTCTCTGGGAATTTTATAAAAAGAACTGTTTACTTCCAATGAGTTAAATAGTAAACTGTATACAGCCAATCGACTTTTATCCTGTAACTCCTCAGGATAATAACTTTTATTCTTGTAAGGTAAAAGGATACCGCTCGTTCCAGTAAAATATGATTTTTCCATACCCTTATAACAATCGAGCAGCATGCAATGGTTCATTTTTTCTTTCATAGACGAATTATCCTTTGTATTGGTCTGCAATTGAATTGCATATAAAAAACAATTTATCTAAGTTTGAGAAACAAGTAGTACAGCAACAGCTATTTTTAAGCAACTTGTTTTCTAGTTTATTAGTGGATAATTAATCAAGCACACTATATCAATGCAAAAAAAATCGTACCTCATTTGTTTCATTATTGGCGCCATTTTGGGCAGTTGTACCGGAAATAAAAGCAACAATACCAATACAACTTTAAGTTCCCAGTCCGAACATGCTGATGAAAATCCGACATTTACCTTTGACAATATTAAACAGCACTATACGCGGGGTGAGGATCTGATATTAAAGATGTATAGCAAAAACACATCCAAAATAGACTCTGTTATTTACGCTATAAACGATAAAAAGATTGGCCAGGTCGTCGGAAATGAGCCCTTCAATTATTCATTAAAACAGGAGAAATTTGGTAAGCAAATTATTAAAGCTGTCGTATTTAGTAATGGAAAGCGAGAAGAAAATTCGGTCAACATCGATCTATTCGCCTCTAACCCTCCGCTTTTGCTAAGTTATAGCATTGTGAATATTTATCCACATGATGCCAAAGCTTTCACACAAGGACTGGAGTTTTACGGTGATAATTTGATCGAAAGTACTGGGAATGGGGTTGGTCCAAGTGGAAATAAGGGGAAATCGAGTATCCGTATTGTTAATCCTAAAACGGGTCAGCCCATCAAAAAAAATGAATTGGATGATTCAATTTTTGGCGAAGGTGCTACCGTCCTAAATGGAAAATTATATCAATTAACCTATAAAAACAATCTAGCCTACCTCTACGATATAAACAGTCTTTCTGTTATTAAGACACTTCCTTACTTTCAGCCAATGGAAGGTTGGGGCTTAACTTCTGACGGTAAAAACTTATTCATGTCGAATGGTTCTGATTATATCTATACACTTAATCCAAATGATTTCTCAAAAGTGGATTATATCCGTGCAGCAACGAACACGGCCATCGTGGATCAAATCAATGAAATGGAATGGGTAAAAGGGAAAATCTATGCAAATTTCTTTATGGAGGATGTCATTGGACGAATAGACCCTAAAACAGGTACAGTGGAGGCTTTAGTCGATCTATCCAAATTACGTGAGCATGTAACACAGCATGTGGATTTAGATGTATTAAATGGTATCGCTTACAATAAAAGATCAAACACCTTCTTTGTTACCGGTAAAAACTGGGATAAAATGTTCGAGATAAAGCTAACAGAATAGCTTTATCTCCATCAAAAAAAACAACATGCTGTTCCGGAAAGAACCAAATCGCACTATTTTTGACTTTATGGTAATTCTTTCATTTTGTTAAAGCCCTCAGTTACCATCGGTATAATTTGTGGTGCAAATAACTGTGGTATAATCGTCCTTGTCCCCGTATCCTTATTGGCAATCCATTGCGCATATTTATTTGCTAAAAATTCCAATCGCTGTGCTGAAGATAATCCCGGTAAGGTATAATAGATACTTTTTTCGCCTTCTTTACCTTCCATCTGCACATACCGCCCTTTAGTTACTTTCAGGTGACTGCGGTGTTCAAAATCACGTAGGAAAAGCTCATCCTTGTCTGCATTATCCCATTTCGGGTCACGCGGGCAACAAACCGATCCGTAACTGTCTCTTCGATAAATTGTAAGCATGCCTTTAGCTGAAATTGGTTTAACAAAATCTAATCTAGGGTTATCAAGACCAGAAAGCCGGAGACTGTCGACTTTAACCATACCGTCCTCTCTTTTTATGGAATAATAAAAATTGGTTGTCGCAGGTTCTATACACATCCCATTTTTCGAAGCTTCTTCGGCGACTTCACCATAAAACTTCCAATCGGGAACAATCAGTACAAAATGTTGAAGATCGGGATAGAATTCATTGGATTTTTTTAGTAACTCCACTGGAATTTTAGTACTCAAAAAGAAAACGTAAGTGGAATCCGGAACGATCTGCAAAGGAAGATCTACTAAATAATTGCCATCTTTCTGCGTTACAAAATCATTGTCGATCATTACAACCCGACCATAGTATTCACGATACCAATCGGGTTTCACAGTATCAGCTAATGAATACGGGGGTATTGACTGATGCGCTGCTATTTTGCTCTTACAGGACAATGCCATCATAGGTAAAATGATAAGCAAATACCACATATTTTTTCGTATTAACATGGTTATAAAATTAAAATATATTTCAACTACTTTCCTGTTTGACTATCTACTTTTATTCCAGCTTGATTCATGAAGGCTATTTGATGTCCTAAACACGACTCAGCTAAGGCTTCAATTTTCTCTTTTTCATCAGTAATCTCCCGCAACAGACTTTTCCGAGTCCCTTTTTTCTGTTCATCAATATATTTAATTAATAAAATACCATATCCATCAACGATCTCTGTCATGTAACCAACTGAAGCGATGTGAAAACTTTCGGCAGTTTTACTGTATTTCAGTTGAGAGGCTTCGCATTTTAATCCTTTGATGTAACTACTCAAAGCGCGTGCCTCATTCAATTTCATGTGATAGGAATAGTCTGATTTATCGACATCATATTCCCCTTCTAGCAATTTTCCATAGCTCTCATCCATTTTTTCTCGACAGCTATGAAAGAGCTTAGCCATTTTCTCATTGTACCCCAAATCCAAATTACCCCTACAGGAACACATGGTAAATAGCATAAAGATTAAAGCTAGCATTCTCATTTCTTAATTTTTTTTACAAATAACAGTTTTTTAAACCAGCCTATCCGTCTCGTTTAATATTCGTGGTCGTTGTTTTAAGATTCGTTATTTTCCGTACAACCTGCTCGCTAAAAAGCAATACGCTTATCCTTACTTTGCACAAACTATTTATTTCTTTGAGAGATGAAAAGCCTACTCTTCTAAACAGGGAATCCATAAAAATCACCTTATACTGCATTATTGTAAAAAAGGTCCTTCGAAACCTACTATATTAGCCATTTAATTAATCATTTTTTAAAAAATCAGAAAAAAAAGCTATATTTATTTAAGAATCACACATCATTTAAGGCAAAATTCTTTGTTTCTTAAAAAAAATTACGGAACTTAGAGACTATAAACCACCGAAATATGAATAACAGACCTTTAAACGGAATGACTGACGAAGAGCTTCAAACCAACAAAAAAAATGCGCTGGTAATTACATGGATGCTCACCACCATGCTCTTTATTCTATTAGGCATGGGGATCTATACTTCAATTAACAAAGGATTCAGCGCACTAATGGCGATTCCCTTCGCCTTATCTCCTATTGTTATTCTCAATTTTAAAAGAATAAAAGAAATCAATGAAGAACTCAAAATAAGAGGAGCTCAATAAACCCATCATGAAACACCTCGCATTATTCATATTCTTTCTTTTCATCTCGGATATTGTATTTGGCCAAGAGATAAGTAAATCAACGACACAGACGATCACCCAATCGGGTATTGGGCTGGGTTCTGTCATTGCCGTTGTCACCTCATGGGATCGCAACAAATCCATACTATGGGCTTTAATTCATGGGATACTCGGTTGGTTATACGTCATCTATTATGCATTCACCCGCAACGAGTAACGATTTTTAACTATAATTCTCACCAGAAGAGCCAAGCCGATCATTAGCAGAATGTCTTTTCTTACATAACACAGCGATCAATTCCTTTTCTATATCTCATCCGCAATCAAACACATGAGTTCCTCACCTATTTCCAATACAGATTTTGTCGTTGAAGAAGTCAACGAATCCAGCATTACCTTAATTTCTGAATTAGTAGACCTGACTTTTAATATTGTCCAAGGAGGTGCCTCTGTAGGCTTTATGGAAGATCTAACAGTTGAGCAGGCAAAAAGATTTTGGACTGAAGTACTGAACAAGGTCAAGCAGCAAAAAACAATATTGATTATTGCAAAAGATGCTTCTACGCATCGAATCGCAGGAACCGTTCAACTCCAAATCGACCTCCCCTCAAATCAAATACATCGTGCAGATGTAGCCAAAATGTTAGTCCATACTGACTTTCGAAGAATGGGCATTGCACAAAATTTACTTCAACACATTGAAAATATAGCTATTGATCTAAATAAGACACTATTGGTACTAGATACTGTAACCGATAGCCCGGCTTATATTATGTATCAAAAATGTGGCTGGACGAAAGTCGGCGATATCCCAAATTATGCGCTCTTCCCGAATGGAACATTGTGTAGCACGACATATTTCTACAAAAACTTAATTCTGCCAACAAAATAAAAGCCCCCAAATCGATTAATATTCATTTGGAGGCTTCTCTTAATTATTTGGGAGCTTCACATATGAATCTCCATATACTTATAGATCCTATTTATTTTTGTACCATATCGGTCCCGGTTTTTCGCCCATTTCTAACACCAATGTCGCTCCGGACATAATTTGTTCGTGTGTGATATAACTTGTTTCAAGAGGCTTACCATCAATCGTAATGGCTTGGATATAAATATTGGCTTTACTGACATGGTTAGCTTTCACGGTAAATTTCTTTCCATTGGACAACTTCAATTCAGCTTTTTCAAATAAAGGTGTACCGATTTCGTATTTTCCACTTATGGGATCTACAGGATAAAATCCCAATGCGCTGAATACATACCAAGCCGACATCTGCCCGCAGTCATCATTTCCACTTAATCCCGAAGGTGTATTCAAGTAAAGTTTGTTCATTACCTCGGCTGCATATTGCTGCGTTTTCCAAGGCTGTCCAACCGCATTAAATAAATAGAGTGCATGATGGCTCGGCTCGTTACCATGTGCATACTGCCCAATCATTCCTGTACTAAAAATTGGCAGCTTGCTGGTGTCGGAAGGATGAAATGTAAACATGCTATCTAGCTTCTGTCCAAAGCGCTCTTGCCCACCAACAAGTTTAATCAATCCAGGAATATCATGTTGTACAGACCAAAAATATTGCCATGCATTACTTTCACAGATATGTGCACTATATTCCTCCGCATCAAACGGGGTAATAAATTTACCATGGCTATCTCGAGGTTGCATAAATGAAGTAGCCGGATTATACACATTTTTATAATTTTGAGCTCTCGCAAAAAACGCTCCTGCAATATCTTTCCTTTCCATCTTATCGGCCATCATTGCGATACAATGATCGTCATAGGCATATTCAAGTGTTCGTGATAAGGACCAGTTTTCGGCATTGTATTCATCTTTTACGTCATAGGGCACATAGCCTAATTTTTTATAAAGACCTATACCCCGGTAATTATCAATATTAGCTGTGGCAACACAGGCTTCTAACGCTTTTATTGCATCAAAATCACCAATTCCTTTTAAATATGCATCTACAATGACAGGAATGGCATGATTGCCAATCATCATATCCGTTTCACTCCCATAAATATTCCATACCGGTAGTCGGCCATGCTGTTCATAAAAGGCAATGAAGGACTTAATCATATCATTTACTCGACTAGGGTCTATATAGGTAAATAATGGATGCGAAGCTCTATAGGTGTCCCAAAGTGAGAACGTGCTATAATTGGTCCAACCTTCAGCCTGATGTACCTTCCGGTCCGCCCCCATGTAAGCACCATCAACATCACTGAAAATTGTCGGTGCCAACATCGAATGGTATAGTGCTGTATAGAATTTAACCTGTTCCTCTTTGTCTTTGGTCTCGATTGCTACCCTCCCCAATTCATGGTTCCAATTTTGTTCGGCCTCTTTTAAATAATAATCAAAATCATCATTTGGAACTTCTGCTTTTAAGTTCTTTGAAGCGCCTTCCATACTTACTCCCGAAAGGGCCGTACTTAAAGTCACTTGTTCTCCAGCTGCTGTCTTGAAATCAAAACGTGCTTTGAATGCTGTACCAATACGTTTTGCACTTTTTGCCGTTGTATCAGCACTGGATAATATTGCTGAACTATCGATATGAACGGCCATAAAAGGCTTAGAAAACCGAGTTTCAAAATAAACGCGTTGGCCTCTTGCCCAGCCCTCCGAAAAACGGTAACCACGGATAGTAACAGAATCAACCACTTCGATGTGTGAATCTGTTGTAGCATCCCAATTCATTGCTTTCTTTAAGTCTAAAAATACTGCAGACTCGGCTTTTGGAAACGTATAACGTTGAATACCGCAGCGTGCCGTTGCTGTCAGCTCTACATTTATATCGTAATCAGTAAGTTTTACCTGATAGTATCCGGCGTGAGCCTTTTCGTCTTTATGCGAAAATTTGGAATGTATACCTAAGGGAGCCGGGGCTTCATGATAAGGTAAGGTAACCGGCATATAAGATATGTCGTACAAGTCGCCGGCTCCGGTTCCACTTAAATGTGTATGGCTAAAACCAGCAATCGTACTGTCAGGATAAAAGTATCCGGAAATACGGTCCCAGCCAGGCAGTCCATTATCTGGGCTAAGCTGTACCATTCCAAAAGGTGACTGTGCTCCAGGATATGTATTCCCCATAAAATCCGTTCCGATAAAAGGATTTACATACCCAGCATAAGAAGTCTCATCGGAGTTTTTTAGTGAAGCGCAACCCATTAAGGACAAAAGGCCTGCACAGACCGCGTAATTAATATATTTCATCGTGTAGATCAGTTTTTCAATTTAGTTTGCCTAATTATCTATTTCCAGTAACGATTAGAATATCCTTGCTATTGACCAAAGTCTGATGGTTGATTTTAAATCCATTGAATGGTTTTCCATCGATAAAGATCTTTTTTATATAATCTCCGGCACCCTCTTTTTGACGTCTTATTGTCACTTTGTCGCCATTTGGATAATATTTTTAACGAGTTGAATGGTCACTTTGTCGAAAACAGGTGTTACAACAGTATAATCTGGTCTACCTGGACAAAAAGGATAGATGCCGATCATGTTCATTAAAGCCCATGTGGACATTGTTCCCGTATCGTCATTTCCCGGTATACCCCCAGGGCTATTCGTAAAATGTTTTTCTAAAATTTCCTTAACCAGCTTTTGGGTACGCCATTCTTCTCCTTTGATTTCCGAAAACACATGTGGATACAGCATATCTGGTTCGTTGGTAACATCAAAATACCCTTTATCAAACGTTGCCTGCAGTCTATCCACAAATTTTTGCTTTCCGCCCATCAACTTCACCAAACCAGGTATATCAAATGGTATGGCAAAGCTATAGTTCCAAGCGTTACCTTCATGGAAACCATGATTTGGTTCAAAATTGGCGCCCATCAATGGGCTAAATGGACTTAAAAACTCGCCGTTAGGAAGAATAGGCCTGAAAGTCCCATACTCCGAAGAATAATAGTGTTTATACCCCTGTGCTCGCTTAGCAAAAAGCTGAGCATCTTTAGTTTTCCCCAATGAGGCGGCCAGTTGGGCTAGGTTCCAATCGGCAACATAATATTCAATGGCATGAGATACCGAATTATCGAATGAATCGCGCAGTGGAACATACCCATACTTCACATAGTCCGCATTGTCTGGTCTAATTTTATTTGTCGAATCCGTAGTCGTAGCCGATTTCAGAAACGCTTTGTAAGCTGTATTAACGTCAAAATCCCGAATGCCTTTCATCCATGCATCAACGATCACTGGAACTGCCGGATCGCCATCCATGGTATAGCTTTCTCGACTATACAACTCCCATTTGGGCATCCAACCGCTTTCCTTATAAATATCGATCATGGAACGTATCATACCCACCTGCTTATCAGGATAAACCAGTGACATTAGAGGCTGAACATTTCGGTACGTATCCCATAGCGAAAACACGGTGTAACGATTGTGATCTGCAACGAGCGTCTTCCGGGTTTCCATTGCCGGATATTCTCCATTTACATCCTGCAAGATATTTGGATGAATCATAGCATGATATAATGCCGTATAGAACACTGTTTTTTGGTCCTCTGTACCACCTTCGACCTGTATCTTTGACAATGCATTATTCCAAAGTGAAGCTGCGTGCTTTTGCGTTTTTTCAAAGCTAAAGTCTGCTTGCTCAGCGTCTAGATTTTTACGCGCATTTTCAACACTCACAAATGATACGGCCAGCTGTACTTCTAAGCTTTCATTTTCTTTGACGTCAAAACTAAAATACGCACCAAGATCATCGCCTGAAAGCTGATCGGTATAGTCCGTAAAAATTTTATATTTTCCGGCATCTTTATTCCAATCGTTTTCCCATTTTTCTCCGGCACGCTGGAATTTCCAATATCCTCTTTTTGACGGTTTTTTATTGACACGCATAACAAATAAGATGGGATAAACAGCCTGATTGTTCGTGTAACAGAAAGAGCCCAACAATTTAGATCCTTCTATTTCGGTGTCACTTACATAACGAACTGTTGCTCCCGTTTCATTTGTTAACCCTTCGCCTAGATTAAGTAGGATATTTGCCTGTCCTTTTGGAAAAGTAAATTTCGACACACCTACACGGGTTGTCGCTGAAACTTCTGTCTTGATACCGTATTTCTTTAATATATTGCTATAATATCCCGGATGGGCAACCTCTTGTGTATAGGTACTCCCATATTGATGATAATCAACCTCCAATTTCCCCGAAGTTGGCATCAACAACAGACTTCCCATATCTGGACATCCTACCCCACTTAAATTAACATGAGAAAAACCTGTAAAATAACTATTGCTATGTTCATAGGGAGTAGACCACCATCTTGCATCCTTATCAAATGCATTAAGTGATGATCCCATTACATTAAACGGAGAAACATTCATCAAGCCGTTGGGAACCTGAGCACCCGGATTAGTTGTTCCATAATTACTGGTACCAATAAACGGGTTGACATAGTCTGTAGGAAGCTTTTGGGCAGAAACGTTCTCCCAAAGAAATAATCCTAAAAGTAAAAAACGAATAGATTTGATCATATAATCTTGATAGACGACATTGTTAATTGCTTTCATTCAAGCAAACACCATAGGCCGCGCATTTTAGCGTGTACCTACAATACTACAGATAATCGCAAAGATTTACAAATCGTACTTGTCGTTATATCGATGATTTTACGTTTGTTAATAGGATTTAGCAAAACTATACATATTAAGCAAAGAGATTTATGATGGTCAATAACAACAAAAGCCTGAAGTGGGGAACTTCAGGCTTTTACTAACTAACCAATTATTAACCTAAATTATGAAACTACTGATATAACGTCATCAAAAACGAGTTTCTTATGTTAGGCCGAATGGTTTAACCAAATTTTAACAAATCGTTGTTATCATTCAATGCGCATCAGGTTTGGTCCAGCAATAAATATATTTTATTGATACAGTCCCCATTGCTTATTCGGTGTAGCGCCCATTTCTAAAACAAGCTCACCTCCTTTCAGAAGTTCCGAAGCATCAAAATAAAACGTATTAAGCGGTTTTCCATTTAATGTAGCACGTTGTATATACATATTTTTCTTATTTGCATTTTTCGCTATGATAATAAATTGTTCACCTCTACCGTATTTACCGCCCAATTTAATCTTCACTTCCTCAAAGAGAGGGCTTCCAATTTCATAAATTGGCTTGACTCTTGTCCCGCCATCTATCTGAAATAAACCAATAGCATTCATAATATACCAAGCACTCATTTGCCCTTGGTCTTCATCTCCCAAATAAGCATTTGAAACCCCTTGGCCATAATAGCGTTCACCTATGGAGCGACTCCATTTTTGCGTCAACCAAGGCTTATTCAACCAATTAAAAATATAGGCAAAATGCATCGATTGCTGATTTCCCTGAACAACAGGATAATCCCAATATTGATCATTGGGACCATTGTAGCGCCATTTCTCACTTTCCGGAAATCCCCATTCCAATCGTTTTAAAAACACATCCTGTCCGATCATTTTAGCTAACCCAGGAATATCCTGTGGCACAAAAAAGGTCAGTTGCCATGCATTTCCTTCTACATAATGATGGTTAGCTCCCGATTTAAAAGGATCAAAATCTTTATACCATTCTCCTTTTGAATCCTTCATCCGGGCATAGCCACTACTGACATCTATCGCGTTTCTCCACCATTTTCCGCGATCATTGAAATAGTTGTACTCCTGCTCCTTTCCTAACGATTTTGCGAACTGCCCAACTGTCCAGTCGTCAAAACTATATTCCATTGAATTGGAAAACCGGCCCAAATCATAAGGAACGTACTTATATTTTAAATAGACATCCAAATCACGATTACCTGCAAAACCACCTTCAAATTTCAATGGACTTGTTGTCTGCATTTTTTTAACAGCTTCAAATGCCTTTTCAGTATCGTAGTCTCTAATCCCCATCTGGTATGCCCCAACAATTAACGGTATTTCATGTTCTGCAACCATGACGGGAATATACTCCATTCCAGCCGGTCCTTTCGCCAACCAGCCATTTGCGTCATACATCGCAAGTTGCGATCTGACCCATTTATTGGACCATTCCGGCGTAACCAAGTTCCAAAACTGATTTAAATTCCAAAAGGTATTCCAGAAAGCATCACAGCCTAAAGCGAGATCCCCTTTATGGGCTAAAGTTCGTATCACTTCATCCGAAGATCTCCATTGACCATTCACATCACTAAATGTGTTTCGGCTTGCCAAAGTGCGATACATATTTGTATAGAATTTCTCTTTTTCAAAATAGTCTGAAGACTTTATCGCCAATCTACTTAAAAGTTCATCCCAAACTTTATGTTGGTTTTCCACGACCCGATCAATCGACCATCCGAATGGCTCCGACAGTTCCGTTTTTAGATTCTCCTCCGCATTGGCTAAGCTCACATAAGAAATCCCTGTGCGCAGTTGTACAGCCTTATCTTTATGCACATCAAATTCCACGTACATTCCCGCAAATTGAGCGCTATCAGCAACCAAATCAGCCCGTTCAGTCAACCGATCGTTATGCCATGTGCCATAGTTTATGATAGGTTTGTCAAACTCCATCACAAAGTATACGACATAATCCTGTTTTGCATCCGTGGACCAAACGTTTTCAGATAATTGATTACTATATCCTACGACCTTATAGTCAGAAACCTTTTTTAGCGAGAAGACTTTAATTTTATAATCATATTCTCCGTTAACCTTAAGATCAATCATAATACGTCCTGTGTCCGACTTATGGTAGGTATATTGTTGAAAACTGGAACGTGTACCAGCCGTCAATTTCACATCGATATCGTGATTAAGCAGATGAACAGCATAATATCCCAATGGTGCCTTTTCACTGGTTTTATCTATCGCTGATCGATATCCTGAATTTTTACTGTACTGATCTCCGACCCGAGTCTTCAATTGACCTGCTGTCGGAAATGTACCCAATCCAGCCATTGTCCATTCATGGATATGGCTAAAAGTACCAATAGATTCGATAGAAGGTTCATAACCTGCCTGCCAGCCAATATTTTGGTTATCTGGACTTATCTTTACCATGCCAAAAGGCATCCATGGTCCCGGGGCTATCATCCATCTGGAATGTGCTGCCCCCATCATCGTGTTCACATAATCTGAAACTCCACCTAGTCTTTTTGGGCCCCGCTTGATTGTTGAAGACTGTATTAATTGCCCATTACTATAAATTTCATACTTACTCCATATATCCTTAGCGACATAAGGCATTGGTATTTCCAATTTCGCTGCACCTTTTTCAAGTGTTTTCTCATAAATTTTCTTTCCATCTAAGACTACTTTCAATTGTTCATCATCTTTCAATTTCAAGAGATCAACCAGCATATTTTGGACGGGTTTCCCTGCATTTAAGATCTCAAATTCAGCTTGCTGTACATTTTTAACAATTACAGAACGATTGGCTATTAGCTTTACTTGCTGTGGCCCCAGCAGTTTAAAGGAATCAAATTCTACCCAACCTCCCTTTATGACAGTCATTGTAATCTGATTTCCGCCTTTCTTAATGAGATCAGCTGGTAATGGTATATTTATCGTAGAATTTCCAGATTTTAAAGGATTCTCTAACGGCTCACCATTTCCTGCTCCCCCCTCCACCTCAAAATTATAGGGCTTGCCATTGATTACGATCTGTAGTGTAGGTTTATTTTTAGGGTCACTATTGGCCAATTTAACCTGAAGTGTACACTGACCATTTTTTATACTATTGTTTAACACATAGTATAAATTCAAAAAATGTGTTCTCAGACCAGAGGTTCCTCCAGTCCCGCCCCATTCATTGGCCGGACCGGGCAATACATAGGGTAAATCCCTTGTTAAAGAAGATTGGCCGATAATAAACGCATTGTCTTCATAACCGAAATCATGTTCCAAAAATTTCTTATATCCATTCGGGGACAAGGCAAATTCGCTGCTTGAACCGTCTGAATTTCCCAATTGCCATATTGTGTGCTCCTGGCCAACAACAGACTGAGCACACATGAACAACAGACCGGCGACAAAAGAAAGTGAGAAACGTAATTTCATAAGTATCAGATTTTATAATTTTTAATTACATCAGTTGCTTTCCTCATAAACTGCACAAAACAATTCACAAAACACATTACATTGTACATACATTAATAACTTACAAAAACGTTTAAAAGCAAAACTTTATGCACAATATTACTACAAAAAAAACAAATATCAAATGAAAAACAGCAAAATGTATATACATATAAAAAGAAAGAAACAAAATGAATTTATTGACACAAGTTAGCGAAAATGAAAGGTTTTGATTCTTAGAGAGGAAAGTTATATCAATTTGTAGTTTGCGCAATATCCACCGCATTTTCCAGTTTTCGGGGAAAAATTGCCTTTACTTAGAAAAGTGTTTCTACAGATTATTTATGATAAAAAAACTTAATAGAAGTTTTCTCATTGCAATATTTGCCTAGAGTCCATTATTTTAGGATTAAAACTTTGTCAAAACTCAAGTAAAGCAATAATTACTATTGGCTATTTGGATCTAATAAGTTATATTTATACAATTATTTGCTTTGAAACCTTAAAGATAAGAGTATTATCTTTTGTATTATCATTATAAACGATATTCTACCCATTTGTGTAGAAACTTATTTCATTGCTGGATAGAGATGCAATGTTTGAACAAGTTCAACTATAAACGTTGACAATGATTACGAGGTAAGGATAGGAAGGTAAAAAAAGTCTATTATTAGCGTATAAATTGAGATTACGTCCTTATTTTTGTAACTTGCACGCCAGGACAACATCGATTTTACGTGGTATTCAAAAGCGATTGCGGATCATCTTTGTATTTTACACTATGAAAATTAAGATTGAAGATTTTTTCAAGCCGGTACAAGTTAAAGACGACTTTAGCAAAGATGATTATGAGATTGTCGAAGCCTTTATAAATTTTGCCAAGTCCTTAAGCAGATTAACCTATCAGAGTATATATTTAATTGACTATTCAAAGAAAAGCTTTCTATTTGTGTCTGATAATCCAATCTTTCTGTGTGGAAGCACGCCTGGGGAAGTCATGCGAGAAGGGTATTATCACTATGTTAATAATGTACCTGAGAGTGATTTACATTTATTAAAAAAGATCAATGACGTTGGTTTTGACTTTTTTGGAAATTTAGATGCCGAAGATCGCTTAAAATACTCCATATCTTATGATTTTCATTTAAAACAACCGGGAAATAAGCCACTGTTAGTAAACCATAAACTAAAACCTCTGCTCCTGGATAAATTTTCTAACCCCTGGATCGCCCTATGCTTAGTTTCCATGTCCTCACATGCTAACTCAGGAAACATTAGATTTAAATCTGATGAGGATGGAAAACAGTTTGAATATGACTTGGATAAAGATATTTGGGTAGAAACTCCGCGAATTAAATTGAAACCCCGTGAAAAGGACATTCTTCTTTTTTCCGCACAGGGTCTTACTATGGATCAAATAGCAGATCGACTTTATGTATCGATTGATACGGTAAAGTTTCATAAAAAACAGATATTTTCAAAACTGAAAGTCAAAAGTATTACAGAGGCTACAGCATTAGCCATTGAACTATCTCTTTTTTAATCTTATTCATTATTTTTTGAACATAATAGCATTAGTTTTGACATCTCAACAAATTTTTGAATATCGGCATGATTTCCTATACTAAACTGGGAATATTTATTTTTTTCAATAAAAGTCTCCAGCCATTCCGATTTAATATAGATCGGTAATGTCTCAGAATAGAGGTAGATGATTGGATCACCAAGTTGAAAAGATTCTATCTCCAATTTTCGAAGCGTATTGACCACTTTTCGATCACATTCAGCTATAACCAATCCACTACCAAGGCTGTACGGACCATAGAATGCGTCAAAAAGCATCTTTTTCAGAATATTAATGCGATTACCTATTATCTTTCCAGAAATTACGAAACGTCCAATGTGCCAAAAATTCTTTACATCTGGAATTAACAAACTTTCTGTCTCGATATCAAATAATTTTTGAATCGGCAAACTCGTTTCCTTATCCCAAAATGTAATTCTAATGGATGCCTGAATACAGTTATCAAGCTTACTTCGAAGCACATAATAAATGGAACGATCAAAAAAAATCTGATCCTCTCCTATCAATGACTCAAAGTCAAACGCATATTCCTCTTCGGAATAACTATCCAGTTTGTAATGCTGCTGAGTCGTTACTAAATAAAAATGAATAAGTTCAGGAAGTTCGTTTTTATTAAGCTTGGTAAAATAATGGTTTTCAGGCGTCCAGTTCATGCAAATGTTATTCGATATGCAATTATAAAAATAAAGACTTTTCGTTTAAATTCCCACAGAGACAAATTTACTACACAAAAGTGTAATGAAACGGATGTTTTTTTCAACTATATTAAGTTCAACCAATCATTGATAAATAATAGGAATCTGGAAAGAATTTTACAGGTTTAGATGTCGCTAAATTAAATACAATATGACTAACCATACCCGATAATAAATACAAACCTAATGATAATTGCGGAGGAGAAGACGTCAGCGCGATTTTACCATATTCTGCCAAAAATTCCTCAAACCATTTCGTTTCCATTCCTTTTGTTTTTAAACTGTCAACAATAAATTTACCGACATTTAATTCAAATGTCTTGTGGGCCTTTTCCAATGAATGAAGATTAAGGCCTTCAGGAGGAAGAACCGTTAAAAATCCTGCCCAGCCCAAATTATAAGGATGTACTACCGGTATATTTCGTTTTGCCATATACTGGTCAAAGACAAAAGGAATATCAGAAGAAAAATCCAACGCATTAATGGCAACCTTATGATTAATATCGATATTATATAAATTATCTTGGTTAATAAATTCAGAAAACACTGTTATTTTGGCTTGCGGGTTAATTGAATGCAAACGTTCCTGCAAAGCAAATACTTTCTTAATACCAATATCCTTGTTTGTATAATTTTGTCTGTTTAAATTTGTCAATTCGACAACATCTCCATCGGCAATTGTCAAATTTTCGAAACCCATACGCAATAAGCACTCGGCAATGTAACTTCCTATTCCACAACCTCCTATTAACACCGGAAAGTCTTTGATATGTTGTTGATCCTCTTCTTTAATATGTATGTTATTTCGAATATACCTCAAATCCATATATAATCTCTCAATAATTTTGTATCACATAAAGATAGAATTATAATTTATATTATTATTAAAGAAATTGCTAAGTAAATTTCATAGTTGCGTAGTACAAATTAGCGGCGATTTTGCTTAATTTAGCCACCTATCTTTTGTTTTTATTTTGATTCAAAATGAATACCTTTAATAAAATCAACGTGTAAAAATGGATAATACAAGAATATATCGCATGTCATTTGCTGGTGTATACCCGCTTTATATACAAAAAGCCGAAAGAAAAGGACGTACAAAAGAAGAGGTTGACGAAATCATTTTCTGGCTTACCGGCTATAGTCCCATATCGCTACAGCAAGTAGTTGAAAATAAAACTGACTTTGAACATTTCTTTAAACAAGCACCAAGTTTAAACCCGAATGTTTCGAAGATCACGGGTGTAATCTGTGGCTATCGCATTGAAGATATTGAAGATCCGCTGGTTCAGAAAGTTCGCTATCTCGATAAATTAATTGATGAACTGGCCAAAGGGAAACCCATGGAAAAAATTTTGAGAAAGTAAACTCTGCTACGATTCGTAAATAGCGCGTACTTACTATTCCAATGCATAGATGGCACCATCTGCGGAGCTAAAATAAAGCCGATTTTCATCGATCCATATTGTTGAAAAGATACTTCCCATCTGCAGGTAGTCTGCAAACAGTCTTGTAATATCATCCTCATATTTTGTTGCAGATCGGCTCGCAGCACATTTTCATCATTTATAAACAATTGCCTATTCTTTTTACTTGACTCCGTTTGAAAAATAGGCACAACCCCTCCGTTTTTTATATCCAATCTATAAATTACACCATCCAGCGTTCCAAAAAAGGCCTCATTACTTACGATAGTGGCACTGCTAAATGTATTTAAAGGCACTTTAGGTTCAACTATTTTCACGCCGTCCATTCTATTTAAAACAAGTATACTATAGGAATCCGACATGGTTACGACAAGCTTATCGTCAAAAATACTAGGAACACTCGTCCAGCTCCCTGGTTGATGATATACCCAAAAGCCACTTCCATTCGCGGCATTAAGCGCATATACATTAAAGTCACGAGCACCAAAATAGACTGTACTGTCGGCGACTGCTGCATGGAACTGAATCTCGCCTTTTGGAAAATAACGTTCACCAACCGTTTTAAACTTCCAATGTAGGGTACCATCTTTTTTCAAACAATAAAAATAACCATCAAAACTACCAATGAAAACACGTTCTTGTGTCAGCGTTGGGGCTGCATGCACAATGCCCCCAGTCAGGAATTTCCAAACAAGTTTTCCCGATTTAGCATCTACGGCATAGACATGATGATCCCCAGATCCAAAATAAACTACACCATCTGCAACCGCAGGAGATGAGAGGAAATAGTCCCATATATCATAACTCTTTTCACCATCGGTTGAAAACTGCCATAATTTTCGACCTGTTTGGGCATCCAGGGCATACAAGTAGCCATCAGTGCTTAAAAAATACACTTTTCCGCCATCAAGAGCAACCGTCGACCGAATTTCGCCGGTAGTTTTATACTTCCAAAGTATATTACCGCTCGTTTTATTCAATGCGTAAAGATTACTGTCGCAAGACCCGACAAAAACGATATCCTTCCAAACGACGGGCGAAGAAAACAGCCTTCCCTCTGTTTTGAATTTCCATTTCAACGCGGGATTTAACCTAATATTGGATTGTGCTGTATAATTTTGGCGATCTAGGTCTCTAGCCAGATGCTGCGCCCGTAATTGACAAAAACATCCCACTGCAATAAATAGGATAATAATTGGGCGCCAATCATATTTTAGTCCAAACATCGCTGTACTTCTATTCAGGTTATATTATTGATAGATAAGGTATTTTTCCCTAGTTTTTCTATAATTACTTAGGCCCGGCTCCCAGCTTTTTCGGATTTCTTCTTCCGAAACACCGGCTTCAATTTGCTTCCGAAATAAACCTACGCCGACGAGCTTTTCGATACTGCCAATCTGTTTCGAAAATGATTGATCAAAAAACTTATCTTTTTCCGGAGAATTCCGATAAAGCGCTATCATCCAGGATAGGTTTATTTTTTTGCTATCGACAAGCTGCTGCAGATCATATTTACGCAGGTCTATTCCATAACATTCTTCATTCATAAAGAGAGGCGATTCACTCATCCCTTTTTTACTGACGGGGACAAATGAGAAATCATATGTACCCTTATAGATTGGGCTACCGATCACAACAAAGGGATAATCGGTGCCTCTACCATGATTTACTTTTACACCTTCAAAAAGACAGGTACTTGGATATATGAGTATGCTTTGTTCCGTATTTAAATTGGGCGAAGGATTGACTGGCAGCTTATAAAGCATACTATGATCATAATCTGCTACAGGAATAATCTTCAATTTACACTTCTTTTTAGTATTCATCCAACCTTCTCCGTTGATCATCTGGGCAAATTCAGCAGTAGTCATCCCATGCGCAATAGGAACAGGGAATTGCCCAATACCCGACTTATATTCTTCCTCCAAAATAGGACCGTCAATTAGATAAGCATTGGGATTGGGCCTATCTAAGATCAAGAGCTCCTTATCATTTTCGGCGCAAGCTTCCATAATATCCCGAAGGGTATTAATGTTGGTATAAAACCTCACCCCCATATCCTGCACATCATAAATAAACAGATCGATATCTTTTAGATCCTTCGCTGTTGGCTTTTTCTTATTCCCGTATAAAGAGACAATAGGAATTTTAGTTGTCGGATCGACTTCATCCCCCACTTCAGTTCCATTACTTGCATTCCCTCGAAATCCATGCTCAGGCCCAAAGATTCTCACAATCTGAACCCCGCGCGCAAGCAGACTATCAACAAGGTGCCGCCCTTTAATAACCGTAGATGGATTGCCCAATATCGCAATGCGTTTATTCATTAAATAAGGAAGGTAACGCTCGGTTTGTTCTGCTCCAGTTTGTATACGATCATTACAATAATTCAACGAGATCTGTGCAGTTGCATTTCTGAATAGGAATAGAATCAAGATAGAAATAAGCACTGGTTTCATATTCATTTGGTTTATACTATTAAAATATAGCCCCTGAGCATCAAGCTATTTATCCGATTGCAAAAACTAAACTAAGGATAAAGCTTTATTTTAGCAAATCATTTGTTAAAATTGATAAACAAGTTTTATCCAGCTACCTTTGGAATATTATTGGGAGCGTGATTTGCACATGAAACAATAGATGACATTCAGAAGCTGTGGCATACTAAATTTTATACTAATAATTGATAATGGAAAAGCAGGTAAATGCGGGCGAATTTGTAGATCGTTTTATGACAGGTAGTTTGGAGCACCTTCGCTACCAGCAATCGCCGATCAAGATATTTCAGCTCAGTGAAATCGCCCCTTACATTAAATTCCCTACTCCGCCTATTTTCTTGGGCTATAACCTCCTCGTCCATATAACTGAAGGTTATTTTAAACATCAGATCGGTGCCAAAGAATATGTCGTTCAGGCTCCAGCAATTCTTATCAGCAATTATGGTAATATTTCAACAATAAAGTCTGTCGATAAATCTTCGAAAGGGCATTGCGTCTTGATCAACGACAATGCGATGACGTCCATATTCAGGGAACAGGAGATTTTGAATATCTTTAACATCTCGCCCTTACTTAACTTAACTGCACAAGATAGTAGTGATCTTCAGGAGCTTTTTAGATTACTTTATAATGAACTACTTTCGGAATTCCCTTATCGAGAACTGTTTGAAAATTTGTTAAAATCGGCAATTTTAAAAATCATCAAACTTTCGTCCTCCAATCAAGCCCTCAATCGTCGGCAGGAAATTGCAATGATGTTCAAACAGCTTGTGCACAAAAACTTCAAAAAGCAAAAAAATATTTCATTCTACGCCGACAAACTTGCAGTATCTACAAACTACCTTAATCGCTGTGTATTTTCAGTATTTAAAAAATCTTCCAAAGAACTTATTCTAGAAGTACTGATTATGCACAGTCAATTTCTGCTGTTTGAATCCACTAAAAGCATTGCAGATATCTGTTATGAATTGGATTTTTCTGACCCGTCTTACTTCTCACGACTTTTCAAAAAAATAGTTGGCGTCTCTCCTACTTCTTATCGAAACAGAGCAACTTAAATTTTCAACATGCACGATTTGTCCTATCTTTTATACTGAAGTACACAAGAAAATCAAATTGATTGCAGTTATTTTTGTGTAAGTCATTGAAGCAAAAGAGAATTTCAGTTCGGTAGCACTCTTTATTCTCGATGTTTCAATTTACATTGTTCCATCATTTAATTACATATTTAAAGATGCTTAAGGTTTCAGAAGACAACAATATAACCCAGGATTTCGATTTGTTTATTGCAGATTTTAAAACTAGGCTGTCAAGCTTATTTAATAAGGAATACGATTACAACTCGCTCAGTTTAACGCGTGGGCTTCCGCCTGAGTTTTTAAAAGAGATCATGAAAATGCAACCATTGTCGGTTGCTATCCCCGAACATCACGGTGGTCGTGGTCTTCATGTAAAAGAATGTTTGGGTGTACTGGCGGCAGCTTCTTATGAATCACTATCGTTATCGCTAATCTTCGGGATTAATATTGCACTATTTTTGGAACCTTTTGCCAAATACGGCAACACCTTACTTCAAGAGAGGGTATTCCATCAATTTTTGGAAAATCAGGCAATGGGAGGACTAATGATTACCGAACAGGCTTACGGCAGTGACGCACTCAATATGCGAACATCTTACGAACAAAGGGACGATAAGTACTATATAAAAGGTGAAAAACACTGGCAAGGTCTTACTGGAGCTGCAGACTTTTGGCTCGTGACGGCACGCAAGAAAAATGAAAATGGAGAACTGGTGCGGGATATAGATTTCTTTGTCACAGAGAACGCCGTCGAAGAACAAAAGATTGTTGTAACAAAGAAATACAATAGCCTCGGTCTCTATGCAATTCCTTATGGTGTCAACAACATTGATATCAATGTTCCCGCGGATCATAAACTAAATCCGGAAAGTACAGGAATTAAATTGATGTTAGATACCCTCCACCGCAGCAGATTACAGTTCCCAGGAATGGGCATGGGTTTTATAAAACGAATGTTGGATGAGGCCATGACACATTGTTCCGAACGCCGTGTAGCAGGTATTAGTTTAACTGAATTAGACGCTGTTAAATTTCAGTTGTCGCGCATACAGGCTGCATTTACCTTGTGTTCTGCAATGTGTTCATACAGTGTCTCGATCAGCTCTATCCATAATGACCTTTCAGCCTATGGTGTAGATGCCAATAGTGTGAAAGCATTTGTGACAGACTTAATGCATGAAGCCGCGCAAATATGTGTGCAATTATCCGGTGCAAATGGCTACAGGTTAGACCATGTTGCCGGTCGTGGCCTCATAGACAGTAGACCTTTTCAAATCTTTGAGGGATCAAATGAAATGCTATATTCTCAAGTTGCTGAAGCGATCGGTAAACTTATGCGCAAAACCAAAGAAAGCAACTTATTATCTTTCTTAAAAAAATATAGCTCAACTGAATTTGCAGCACCATTTTTCTCATCAATCTTGAATTTTGACTTTCCGCTACAGCCGAAACAACGTGAACTGGTTACACTTGGAAAGGTAATCGCCCGCGTCATTTGTTTTCAGTATGTTTTAGAAATTAACAATGCCGGGTTCAATGATAAGATGACTGAAATAACACGTCAACACGTAAGTATGGATATTTATATGTTGGTAGGCCAATTATCAAATAACAATAATGCCGAACCACTTATGAACTATGACGAGAACACGGATTGGATGAAGTTCACTTCTTAATCAGGAGAGATTACAGGAATCAAACTAGTCAGTAAGTTTCAATAAACGCAAGAGGCCACTTCCTATGAAGTGGCCTCCTGCGTTATATTGCTGAAATATCCCATTCCCAAACACTATGATAGTGCCCTATCGACTCGGTATAGGCAATAAATTCTCGGTAAAACGGATGTGAACCTATTGTAGCACTATCTCCAATAACAACCAATTTCTTCTTAGCCCTAGTCATTGCCACATTCATCCGGCGGACATCAGACAAAAAACCAATCTGCTGTTCAGCGTTACTTCTGGTCAAACTGATATAAATAACATCCTTCTCTTGTCCCTGAAAACTGTCTATTGTCTGTATTTTAATCAAGTCATTAAAAGGTCGCAGCTCGTCTTCCCCTTCCAATACTTCCTTCAGGAAAGTAGCCTGTTTCCGATAAGGTGCAATCACCCCGATGCTCAGGCTTTCATTTAGGGTCGAGGAAGCTTTCCAAGCCCCAATATGGTCGTTTAGATGAGCTTTAATAAAATGAGCTTCGCCCATATTGAAGATTGCGCCGTCACTTTCCGTTTCTTCAAATCCCGCTCCTGCTGTATCAATAAATAACACCGGTTCAGTATCCACTGCTAAGCTCCACTGTGCCACGGTACTATCTGCTCTTAACGAACCATTATATAAGGCTACAGATGGGTAATGCATAATTTGTTCATTCATGCGATACTGCACATCTAGCAAAGAAACTAATTGTGGATTACGGTCTACCAATTTTTCAAATAATGTATGACTCAGGCCATGGTTAGATCCCTTACTCGATTTTACTGTTGGAGGTAATTGATTATGATCACCGGCCAAAATAAGCCGATGTGCCTTTAATATCGGTATCCAGCAAGCAGGCTCTAATGCTTGTGCGGCCTCATCAATAATGACTGTTTCATAGCTACGATTGCGGATAACCTCATGATTTGATCCAACCAAAGTTGCAGTGATTACCTGCGATTTATCCAAAACATCTGCACTGATAAAATCTTGAATTTTATCGACATCTTTTCTGATTCGATGGGCCTCATCAAACAATGCTTTTCTTTGCTCCCGCTCAGCCTTTCCAAAATTACGTTTATATTTTTGAGCCATCTCTGTATACGTCCGCACTTGTTTTTGAAGTGTTTTAATATCCTTATTTGCGGGATGTCGATCAATCTTTGCATCGAGTGTCAATTCTTGAAGATGTTCCGAAACCTTAACAGGATTACCTATTCTTGTTACTGTAATGCCAGCAGCGTCTAAACGTTCGGTTAGCAGATCAACGGCCGTATTGCTCGGGGCAACAACCAATACTTGCTTGTTGTATTGTTTTAGGAGTGCCTGCACGGCCTGAACCAATGTTGTTGTTTTCCCTGTCCCCGGCGGCCCATGCAAAAGAGCCACGGTACTTGCTTCCAATAGCTGTTGGATCGCTTTATTTTGCCCCATATTTAAGCTGGGATGCTCAAAGAATTCTCCAATAGAAGCAATCGGAATGACCTCTTCACCGATTAATCTTCTCACTAAACTACCCTGCTTTGCATCACGGCTCAATTCCTTTCCTTTCTCCAATGCATTAAACATCTCCCGATAGGAATACTCATCAAATAACAAATCAACACCAAGCTTCCCTCTTCTGCTCCATTCTGGAAGTTCATCGACACGAAATGAAATTCGCATCCCATCCCTATTGATCGAAGATATGATGCCCTCTATTCGATCTCGGTCGGGATCGTGATTTGAAAACAGACAAACTGGCATACCAAAGCGAAACTTATGTTCGACCTCATAATGATTTGTTCGGTTTAAGTTAACGGACAAATAGTCTCCTCTTCCAAGCTCCATATCCGTTATCTGAATCGGAAACCAGGTGACACCTTGCATTCTTCGTTCATTCAAACTACTTTTCAACAACAAATTTTCATGTTGTAATTTATCAAATTGCTGCTCTTCTTGTAATAAAGTAATAAGCTCGTCGAAATAATTCATCGTGTCATATATATATTGCTCAGGCACAAAATAACTGTTTTTTCACGTATTAGGACCATTTGGTTTTTAATTTCATCTCATCCTTTGCCAAATTTTGTAAAGCAAATCGATATCCTTCTAAGGAAGCAATGGATGTAGCCGTAAATTCATTTTTTTTTGTTATAATTGAAAAACAGAGCGTTTTCCAATCGAAACATCCATAAATCAACAATTAGATGAGCGAAATATTCTTACACGACAGCGAACAGCAATGGACAGACTTGGGCGAAGGTGTGATGCGAAAAATACTTGTTTTTAATGATGAACTCATGCTCATGAAAGTTCGTTTTAAAAAAGGGGCCATCGGTGCACTTCATCAACACCCCCATACACAGATTTCTTATGTTAGTGCTGGAACATTCAGATACCATATTGACGGTGTTGATCGCATCCTAACTGCAGGAGACTCTTGTATCATCTATTCGCAATTGGTTCATGGATGTGAATGTCTCGAGGAGGGTGAACTGATCGATTCATTCACTCCTTATCGCGAAGACTTTGTTCAGTATACGTAAAAATGCATTGATAAGGTCTTGAAAAAATAATAATCATTTTGTTCTAACGTTAATGCAATAACATTCAAAAATATGATCTCACTTCTTTCTCCTCATATGCGCGCAACATTTGCTGGTGTATGCCTGAGCATTGGTTTACTCGGTCTTTCCCCATCTCTACAAGCGCAAGAAAAACCTCTTTTAATAGAGAAGATAAATTCGCAACTATACCTCTATACCACCTTTAATAATTTTGAAGGCACCAAATATGCTGCTAATGCGGTCTATTTAATAACAAAAAAAGGCGTTATTCTATTTGATACACCATGGGATTCCACACAATATCAACCCTTATTGGACAGTATCAAACAGAAACATAATTTACCCGTCATTGCGGTGTACGCAACACACTGGCACGAAGACCGTGCGGGTGGTTTTGCGTATTACAACCGTATTGGAATTCCAACCTACGCAACGAAAATGACGAACGACCTACTAAAGGCAAATCACAAAGCCCAGGCCACTCATCTTGTTTCCACCAATAAAACCTACAGCGTCGGCGGACAATCTTTTGTTCTGAACTTTTTTGGTGCCGGACACTCCATGGACAATGTTGTTGTCTGGTTTCCTGAATATAAGATTCTAGACGGTGGTTGTTTTATAAAAAGCTCCGAAGCCCAAGATCTAGGATTTACGGCAGATGGGGATATAAAATCCTGGAAGCCATCCCTAGCGAGGTTATTGGCAAAATATCCCGAAATTAATATGGTTATTCCTGGACATGATGCCTGGAAAGATAAAGGTCAGATAAAGCGAACCGAAGCTCTGCTTACTGAAGGACACTAATACATTTCTTTTATCCCCAAGGATGCCGGTAAACTCTCTTGTTTTTCAATAGGATAAAAATATCTGTAAGGAACCAAATAGATAAAACCATTGATTATAATGCATTTAGGTCGTCAAAAAAGAAGCAACTAGATAACAGACCTACAAAAAACAGTAGAAAAATAAAAAAGAGGCTTTGTTTATCCAAAAAAGTACTATCTTAGCGACACCAAATAAAGCAGGGGCATTAGCTCATTTGGCTAGAGCGCTTCGCTGGCAGTGAAGAGGTGATCAGTTCGAATCTGATATGCTCCACAAAAAAAGGGTACTTAAGTACCCTTTTCTTATTTTTAATCGACCAATTTTGACAGCAAATTCTTATTTATAAGAGTTTACAGATTTAGAAATTTTCCAGGTTCCGTTTTCTTTAACCAGTGTGATCAGATCTGTTTTAGCAAAACCATCAAATTGCATCGTAACTTTCGCAATGGCATAATCAGGTAATTCTTCAACGATCTGTGTTGTTGTTCTGCAGTTCATCTTAATTCCTTTTTGTTTTTTCAAAAATTCAATCATCTCATGACGGCTATGTTTCAAATCTTGTTTACCACAAACCTTTTGATCAAAATCAGCTGTAAAAAGCTTGTCTAAATTAGCTACTTGACCTTCGGTCATTGCACCAACGTATTCATCGATGGCTAAATCAGCAGTAATTAAATTGCGTTCTTCTGGCTTAACTGAAGCCATCGAGCAAGTAGAGATTGCAATCATTGCCGCTGCTACAAATGTTTTTACTAAAGTTTTCATATCTTTTTCAATTTTATAATGTATTAGTATATTTTCTTATTTTACTGTCGCTTACTCTATAAATTTGTTGCGTACTTTTTTTATTTATTTTCTGATTCAAAGTTAAGACAACTCATATATTGATTTCATTACATTTAGATTAACATTACATTAAAATCGGTAAATGCTATTTTTTTCTAGGCGAATGAAATTTCCAATCAATTCGCTGTATAGCCAAAACGTGACAGAATAAATAAATTATTGGTTTGAATATTGTTATTCTGTCTATTTCCTGCTAGATTGCATTCTTTCATGACACACTACGATAGCGTATATTTTTTTTATATTAAATGTTCTATTTTGATGGTTTTACTTGTACTTGGCGACACTGTATATGCACAACGTCCTGTCAATGAAATAGAAACCACCAAACATCTCGCCGATACAAGTAGACAACGGGACCTGATTGATATTGGAAAAGAAATATTACATATCAAGCCACCCCAAACAGTCGATAGTACAGGAAAGAAAATCTATTTTTCCTTTTTACCGTTTTCGACAAATGTTCCCGGAGGAGGACACGCCTTAATTACAAGTACCACAGCAGGATTTTATTTAGGAGATCGTTCCGATACCTATATGTCCAAGATGACATTTACCCCTTACACAAATTTTGGTAAACGATTTGGTCTGCCAATACGTTCTTACATCTGGTTAAAAGAGAATACATGGGTGATCGATGGCGATATCCGACTACTAAAATACCCGCACGAAACTTGGGGAATTGGCAAAGAGCATTATGGCGATCAGCAGATTAATTTAGACTACACCTACTTTCGTTTATACCAACACGCATTAAAAAGAATTCATGGGGGACTTTTTATGGGAATCGGTTATGATTTAGATTATAGAATGAATATTAAGTCTACGAGCAACACCAAGCTCGAAGACTACACGTCCTACCCTTATGGAACAGATTTAAAAGACAATACCATGTCTTCGGGAGTAAGCTTCAATTTAATTTACGATACACGGGCCAATTCGATCAATACTTGGTCGGGTAACTATGCCAATTTACAGTTCCGTATAAATCCGACATTTTTAGGTAGTGATCAGAATTGGAAATCGCTATTTCTTGAAGTTAGACGATACCATAGGCTCACCCAAGACCGAAACCGACAAAATATGATTGCCATAAGGAGTTTCTTCTGGACCGTATTTAATAGTAAAGCACCCTATCTCGATCTTCCTAATTTGGGATGGGATCCATACAATAGTTCGGGAAGAGGCTTTCCAGTCAGCCGTTTTCGTGGCAAATCACTTTATTACTTAGAAACGGAATATCGTCGTGATATCACTCAAAACGGCTTATTTGGATTCGTAGCATTTATGAATTTTACGACATTAAATGGACCAAAGAATTCCATGTTCGAGGACTGGAACGTCGGCACTGGTGCAGGTGCGCGAATTAAGTTTAATAAAAACTCGGGCACCAACATCGGCATCGACTATGGTATCAGTAAGAACCACCGCGGTGTTAGACTCACCTTGGGTGAGGTATTTTAATTACTAACTCAAATGATAGCGCTGATTTTTAAACTCCATTGAAGCATAATACTGATATTTCCTATTGTCCAAGGGATAATCCCAACAGCCCATACGGTGGTAGATTTCACCACCAAATCCTGTTTTGAAACGATAAAGCCCATATAAAGGATGTGAAGGATCTGCCTGTGGCGATACCCCAAAAAAATCATATTCTGTACAACCTTTTTCTTTCGCAAGCTGCATAGCACGCCATTGCAAAGCATAGGTCGCCATATAATTACGATTTTCGGAAGCAGAAGCTCCATATAGATAAGTCCCCCGATTTGCCGCAATCACCAAAAACATAGCGGCCAAAGGCTGGTTATCCACTTCAGCCACTAAAAGATAGACATCTGCGGGAGATAATGTATCACTTGCCCTTGCAGAAAGAACGATCTTAAAATAGCTTATATCATGTAAGAAAAAGTTATTTCGAAGAGCTGTCTGCCGATAAAGCTCATACCAAACCGCCAAACTTTCAAGCCCCAGCGAACGCACACGTACGCCTTTTCGTTCTGCTAAATTGATATTATACCGTGTCTTAGATTTCATATTTCCAAGCAAGATGTCCTCCCCTTTTCTAAGATCCATAAAAATCGTGTTTGAAGGAAGTATGTCCGTATTGGCTTTATGAAAGTTCCAGTTTTCTGTGTTAAAATTAAAGCGCATTTCCTGAATCCGTTTCTCCGGCACCCCTAGCCAGTTACCATGAAGATCGTAACAATCATCCTCTTTAGCCCAATGTGATTCCCAAGATAAATCATAGCGTATCATTATACAATTTGGTGGCAGATGGGAACGTAAACTTTCCGACAACTGTTCTAAAAAATAGCCCTGGTTTTCATCTGAAGGTTCAATCTCAGGTCCATAAGGTACATAGGCTATGCTATGTTCCTGATCTATGGCTTGTATAATAATTAATAGATCACCGATAAAATAGGTATCGTCGTCGACTCCGACATACAGATCGGATTGTTTGGATTTAAAATTAAATGCCTTCGATTGTATACCTTGCATTTTTTTTACTGCAGACCAATAAGCCGTTTGTTGAATAATACCTGTTTTATAAAGTCCACTGATTTCTTTGTCACTAATGTCTGCTATCATGTTAATTTACTATTGAATAGGGATGTTTTTTAAAGGATAGTCACAAAATAACTCCAATTTTAACACCCAAAAACGGCAAACATAGCCAAAATGTTTGGTTAAGCGCACATGCATTTGTCACTTTGTTGTTAATTTCAAGAAATAGAGAAAAACAGGCATTCAAAGTCGCTTTTTTACATTATTTAACGCTATAATATCCGCGTTTGAATTGTTATTTTGACCTAAAATTTAAGATATTTGTAGCTTAACAATTCAAATACGATGGACAATAAAGCGATCTCAAAAATTTTCAAATTATGTAGCCAATTGATGGAGCTTCACAACGAAAATCCTTTTCGAACAAAATCCATTGCAAGTGCATCTTTTAAGTTGGACAAGCTACCTTTCCGTATTGAAGAGGCCAGTCTTGAAGAATTGAGTGCACAACCTGGAATAGGAAAAAGCACTGCTGAAAAAGCCAAAGAAGTCGCTGCTACGGGAACTTTCAAAGAGCTTGAGGATCTTATTGAAAACACACCGTCCGGTATTATTGAAATGTTAAATATTAAGGGCCTTGGCCCTAAAAAGATTCAAATTATCTGGAAAGAACTCGAGATTGAAAGTGTCGGCGAATTACTTTACGCCTGTAATGAAAACCGTCTCGTAGAAGCAAAAGGGTTTGGTCTTAAAACGCAGGAAGACATCAAAAAATCCATTGAGTTTTCTATTTCCAACAAAGGATGGTTTTTATATGCGAAAGTACTTCCACTGGCAGAAAAATTTTTCAACGAATTGAAATTGCATTTCCCTTCTTCGCTGCTGTCATTTACAGGAGATTTCAGAAGAAAATGCGAGGTTTTGAGTACCGTAGATCTTTTAATATCGGAAAGTATAGACAACGTCGAAAAATTCCTCGATGGATTTACTTTAGTGGAAAAAACAGAAAACTCCATAGAACTGACCGATGAATTGGGTTTTACTTTCAAAGTATTCAGTAGTAATATCAATGATTTTTATCGCGACCTGATTCTTAGTACCGGATCCACTGCACATCTCGATCTTCTATTTAATATTCTACCGGATCTACCTTCACTTTCCAGTGAAGAGGCCATTTACCGTAACTTGGGTTTAGATTATATTGAACCCGAATTACGAGAGGGCTTGAATGAAATAGTGCAGGCCCAAACTCATACACTGCCAAAGCTGATTCAATACAAAGATCTCAGGGGAACACTCCACAATCACTCCACCTATAGTGACGGCGTACATAGCCTCGAGCAAATGGCAGTGCATTGTAAAGATGTCCTGGGGCTAGAATATTTGGGTATATGCGATCACTCGCGAACTGCAGTCTATGCCAACGGCCTTTCCATTGAGCGATTGGAACAACAATGGAATGAGATTGCTACCTTAAACGAAAAATTGGCTCCATTCAAGATTTTCAGGGGAATTGAATCTGATATTCTAGGTGACGGTTCATTAGACTATCCCGATGAGGTATTGGCTAAGTTTGACTTCGTTGTCGCCTCCGTACACTCCAATCTGAAAATGGACGAAGACAAAGCCACAACAAGACTAATCAAAGCGATCGAAAATCCGTATACAACAATCTTAGGCCATCCAACAGGAAGACTATTATTAAGTAGAGCCGGATATCCCTTAGATTTTAAACGGGTAATCGATGCTTGTGCGGCAAATGGCGTTGTCATTGAGATAAATGCAAATCCTTTACGATTAGATCTGGATTGGAGATGGCACCGTTATGCAGTGGAAAAAGGAGTTTTACTTTCCATCAATCCCGATGCCCATCGTACCGAGGGATTACACGATATGCAATATGGTGTATTGGTGGCGCAAAAGGGTGGTCTGCAAGCAAGTAACTGTTTGAATGCATACGCGCTAGATGCTATAACGAACTATTTTAATAAGAAATAAGAAGGCTAGGGAATGTCGAGTAAAACAAATGCTGTTCGCCTGTTGGACACAGCAAAAATAACGTATGAACTCAGAGCATATGAGGTTGACGAACAGGACGTCAGCGCTGCGCATGTCGCCGAAACCCTAGGTTTGTCGCCCGAGACCCTTTATAAAACCTTGGTATTAAAAGGTAACAAAGATCCATACATTGTCGCCGTAGTTCCCGGAAATGCACAACTCGACCTAAAAAAAATAGCGAGGGCCTCTGGGAATAAAAACTGCGAAATGCTCCCGATGAAAGACCTTTTAACGGTGACCGGCTATATTCGTGGTGGCTGTTCACCTATTGGCATGAAAAAACAGTTCCCAACCTTTATTGAAGAGGCCGCACAATTGGAGACAGCGATTTCGGTAAGCGCAGGAAAAAGGGGGCTTCAGATTATTTTAGCCCCAACAGACTTGGCTACGATCACAGCTGCCCATTGGTCCGATCTGATCGATATGTGAATTACCCTTTACGCCCATATAATAAAATGCGCTTGAAAGAATAGATCGCTGGAAATTTAGTAAAATGTTTTTTGATGCGTGTTTTAAATTCAGTTACAAACATAGGCTTCTTATCTTCCTCCAATTGTTCCATGTAAGGAATCAAAGCAGACCCAGCGATAAAATTGTAAAGCATATCTGCATCAGCAGCAATGAGCGGATATACACGAAGAGAAAGGTTTAATTGATCCAGGCCATTATCAAATAACAATTGCGCATAAGTATCAATATCCAATACCGAAGAAGGCCTATTCCAGCCCCTTAAATAGGATCGATAGGGTTCTTCCGTCGCCAATTCGAATAAAATTTTATTGAGTATATTTTCGGGCTGATAAGGCATTTGTATCGCCAATTGCCCGCCAACATTAAGCTTAGAAATAATTTGAGGGAAAAGAACCTGATGATCTTCCAGCCATTGTAAAGCAGCATTACTGAATATAAGATCCCATGTTTTTGGCTCTGCAATGAAGTTCTCAACGGAACTTTGCCTAAATTTTAGACGTTCCGTTTCCAACTTATGACTTTTAGAAAGCATTTCCGCAGAAGAATCTACCCCAAGAAAGGTCGCTTGAGAAAATTGTTCGCTTAAGATAGCTGTCTGTTCACCTGTACCGCAACCTAAATCGACTGCATGCTCCATTTTATCGGCAGTAATTAGCTCAGATAAATCATAAAACGGTTTAAAACGGATATCTTTAAATTGATTGTATACAACTGGATTCCAAGGCATATATTTATTAATTAACACCCGTATCGGGCAATACTACATTTTCTATTTAAACAAGGTAAGAATTTCTGCGGGTTCAACTTTACCAAAATACGCCGTCAAATCAATTGATTTCAGTAAGCTATCAATTTCTCCTACTTCATGCTTTTCACCAATCAATAAATTTTCAAGTTCATGAATTGATCGGGATGCAAAAAAATCACCGAAAATTTTAGCCCTTTCAATGTATCCTTTATGTACATCCAAATGCAACTCGATGAATCCTGCTGGGATCTTAATTGCTTTTTTAAAGTTATAATTTGGTGAAAAACCGAAGTTCCAATCCCATGTTTCATACTTCTCTTCGACCAATTTTTCTATATTTTCAATATCCGAAGCGGTAAACTCAATCATTTTGGCTGCTGGATTCTCACGTTTTATTTCTTCAATCAGCAATTCCTTAAAAACTCCAGTCGTAAAACCAGCAGGTAGATATTCAATTAAATTTGTGACACGTGCGCGATTCGATTTTACCGCCTTATCTACAAACTTCAATGGATTGACCTTTAAGGCATCGCTTAATACCTGCATCTGCGAATCAATCAATATCGTACCATGTTGAATCATCTTCCCATTTTTTGCAAGCTTGGCATTTCCACTAAACTTCTTCCCATCTACCAGGAGGTCATTTCTTCCTTCTAATTTTGCAGGGATATCCAATTTGTTCAAAATATGTACAATCGGCTGGGTAAAGGTCGAAAAATCCATAAAATCATGATTTCCCAATAAGGCATGAAAAGAAAAATTTAAGTTTCCAGCATCATGATAAACAGCACCACCGCCAGACATTCGTCGCACAACCTTAATCTGATGCTCGTTGACATAATCAAGATTGATTTCGGACAAGGTATTCTGAAATTTACCCACGATAATTGAAGGGTCATTTACATAGAGTAAAAAAATATCCTCTTCAGGAAATTTACCAAATAAATACTCCTCTGAAGCGATGTTAAAATAGGCGTTGCGGGATGGAGAATCGATAATCAGCATATTTTTCTTTTTTCAAAAATAACAAGAATTTAATTCCTGTAATTCATTTCAAATTCATAATTACCGCAAATCATTAACTTAGCACTCCCGCAGCGATTTCAACAACATCAATTTTCATCGATACAATTGTCATCAACCTCGTTCTCTGAAAGCAACCTTCTCCGCTAATTTTTCAATAATAAGCGCCGAAAAATCTTCTTTTACAATTTCTTCCGTCTGGCATAATGCCCCCGGACTAAATACATTGATTTCCATAATACGATCTCCTACCACATCCAAACCAACAAAATACATTCCGTCTTGAACTAATTTATTCCGGATCTTATCAACCATAAGCAATAACTCCGGTGAAATAATAGCTTCTTGCGTCTTTGCACCTTGATGCACATTGCTCCGAATCTCATCCCCCTGTTGCACGCGATGAACAGCAGCATACTTGCCATTGATCGAAATAGGCTCTCCATTTAGTAAAAAGAATCTAATATCACCGCGGGCAGCTTCCGGAAGATATTCCTGGCCAATCACATAACCATCTCGGGCAATAGCCTCTACAGTTTGCTTGAGGTTTTGCTGATTATCCTTATTGATTAAAAACACGTTTTTACCGCCGGACCCCTTCAAGGGTTTCAAAATAATAAGCTTATTCTGTTGTTCAAAAAATTCAATGACATCGGCATAGTTTCGGGTTACAATTGTTTTAGGTCGAATAGATTCATCAAATCCCTCGAGATACAACTTATTACTAGCCCGACTAAGGCTATCGGGATCATTGATAACCAATACACCTTTTTCTTTTAGGAGAGCGGCAAATTGTAGGGCTGAAGCGGCAGCCCAAGGTCGGCTAACCATATCGAGGACTGGATCAAACCGTAGCCAAACCACATCCATATCTTCCAAAATCATTTTAGTTTTTTCCGTTGTGCGCAATACCTCCATGAGTTGATTAGTAGAAGTAAGCATCTGATCAGGAAGTACTTTTCGTACATGGGCGGCAATATAGGCTGACTCATAGTAGAAATCGGCCAAGCCAATATAATAAATTTCATGCCCCATTTGATGGGCCTTCAACGCCAAAAGGGTTGTCGTGAAACGAGCAGTTTCTTTATGGGTTTGGTTGATCATGAATGCTATCTTCATATAAAATATCTGATTACTGAATCATTTGAAATATTCCATTACTTTTTTTGAGGTGTAACAAGGCATCCTTGTATGGATCCATTAGATACCTTGGGATTAGGGTCGGGGCTTTCAATACCCCCTTTAACATAAGTTCTTCTACGATTGGTATATAATCTTCGCGGATTTTACCCATCGTCAATAGGGATAGATCTCGTCCACTCTTGATATAATTGGTCAATTCGATTAAACCACTCAAGTATAATGCATCTTTGGTAAGCCCACCACTTCGATAGACCCTCATTGTCATTTGAAAAGCTGTTTCTGGCAAAAATTGATACTTGTCTACCAAGACGGAAAATGTATCAATAAATGAACCGCCTTGCTGCATCTGATGGACAGCGATAACTCGGCCTGCCAGAATACGTAGTCTATTATTTGTCAGGCCCCCTACCAAATATTCAGCAAGTACGGCGAGGCCTTCCTGAAGTTTTTCATAACCGGGAACTCCTAATCGAAAGAGACTGAACGGCTGTTGCTTGCCGTTATAGTACGTAACGATATGTGTACCGACCTCATGTTGAATCAGTGCCTTGACCCTATTCCGCGGCAAACTATACTGCTTACTTATATTGAGTACACCTTGATTGACCATCACACCATAAATATCATCCCGTAGCCTCACTGTGGTGCCAAAGCTTGGATCTTGGTTTTTCAGATAATCGAATTCTTCCTGGGCAAGCTTGGCAAATTCCTCGGCATAGACAATGTCCTCTTCTTTCGTTCTCACTTCTCGATCCGTTGTTGTAATTGTCAAAATTGCTTGTGCCTTTTCTAGTAATTTTTCATTGACAGTACCAAAGACCTGCATGCTGCCCAACAAAAATCCTTCTTTTCCCCGCTCACTCAGCATGGTCATCATCTGATCAAGCTCCTTGCGTTTATCACGAAACAAATAAGCAATGGAAGGATCAAATAAATCTTCGATATGCAAGTTATAGAGGTTTCTCTTGATAATATCTGGATCAATGGGCATGGGTCTATATCGAAAAACAGGGGTTTTTCGGTAATTTCCTTTCTTGAATTGCTGCCAGGCATCATACGAATTTGTTGGCGTAACCAATAATAAAAAATCAAATCGTTGGCTTTCCCGTGCTAATTTCTGATCAATCTCCCAAGCTAAAGGAAGCATCTTTTTAGGCTGGCTTATTTTAAATGCTGTAGGTTTAGATAAGGTATGTATGCGAATGAATTCAAAGAATGTTTTCGACAGACTCCTGGATATGGCCTCACGGAAATGACGCAGATCAATCGGTAAAATTTGCTGATTTATCCCTAAAAGGTATTTCGGTTTTATCTCCAGCCCCATATAAAATATATTGGTGTTCAGGTTATCCAACTGTACGCTCGAAGGAGATAAACTTTGCGTTGCATTTGTTTTGGAATCTGTCAGTATTTCCACGTTGGAAATCGATTCTTCTGTGAGCAGTTGCTTGCCTAGATACTGAGCGATAGCCTGTACATTTTTCCGCGCAATATGAATTTGGATATCTTCCTCCTGTGCCGGATCTGCGGCCCAAGCTTCAATAATCAAACAAGCACCAAACTCTTCGACAAGTTGATTGAGGATTGGAGCGATCCATTCAGAAACATTCATCTGCGGATCTCTTACCCTAAAATAAGCTGGTTCTGATTTAACCAACTCTGCCAGCATAGGGTCTTGACTGAAAAACTGTCTGTATAAAAACAGATAAGGAACAACTTGATTAAAGACCAGTTTGTTTTTTGGGGGAATCTGTACGTGGAAAACCTCCTTATTTTTGATCATTTTTAAAATGCCAGCAAGTTGTTTCGCATTATCTTTCATAGGCAAAATAATTTTCCAGTGTTCCAATGCTGTGCAAGAGAAGTTGCTTATACTCCTGAAGCTTTTGCGGAAATACTTCTCCGGTCCATTCGTCCATGAAGTCTTTCCGAAATTCGATAGAAAAAATACAGCCCTTATCGCCAAACTTATCATTCAAATACGCAGAAAGGAATCCGCCTTTAAATTTCACATTCTCGCGTACGTCGTAAACTTGTCCATCTTTTCCAGTCTGTAGTACTTCCAGTACCTGATCAGTCAGCATTCGCCATTTTTCGTGATTATGTTGTGTCCCAATGTTGATTTGAGGGTCGGCGGCATTATTCACACTAGTTTGAGGTCCCCCGCGACGCATATTATAACTATGAATATCATACACGATAAAATAACCATAACGATCAATCGTACGCTGAATCGCTTGGCTTATTTCCTCATACATGCTATCATAGGCAGCATACAGCTGATCTTTTAGTTCATTGGGTAGATCTCTTCGCCATACCTGTATCCCCCAAGATTGCTCAGGCAAAAGATAAATAGCATCTTCTCGTTTTCGATTAAGATCCAATTGAAACCTGGAAGTTCCAGATACAAATCGATTACAAGGTAATTCCGCCAAAATAGCTGTATAAGGATCCTCTTCGCGTAATCGTTCCTCTTCTGCAATATTCATGTAGGGCATCAAATGCGCATCGACCTGATGGCCATCATGAATGGCAAAAGCCCAAAATGGGCTATCGTCATTTTCAAATTGATAGCGATATGTTAAAGACATGTACCTTTTTTTTTAAACAGTTTGTGTCAAATAGACAGCATGGATTGCTGCCCCTTTTGCTTAGATAAACGCTTATGAGCAATAAAAGGTTTGAAAATTAAATGGATTGTCCTGCAGAATTAGAGGCTCCCCTTCTTGTCGGAAAAGCAGCTGTTAAAAATCGTTAAACAGCCAACGGATCCAGCACATTGGCATCTTTCTTGAATATTGTTCAATAGTTTCATAAATTTAGGTTAATAATTTAGTTAGTTTATAAAAAACCTGTTAGTCCCCGCTAACAGGTTTTTTATTTCCCCTAAAAAGAAAACAAAATAAATAGTAGTACACTTTATTGAAATTCAACAGTAAATAGTCAAAAAATGTTAAAAATTAAAAAAATACACAATCAGCTGAAACATTTTTTGAACTTACTACGTTATATAGGTACTTTTCATAAATTTAGGTTAATAATTGGTTAGGAAGACTCCTGTTGCTCCCCGCTTCAGGAGTTTTTGTTTATCAACACGTTAAGACAAATACAAAACAAAAAAAATCATTCAGAGCATCAGTTTTTGAAAACTGTACAACGAGTTTTTTTTAGTCTACGCTGTTTTGATCTCTCAACTAAACTTCAAAAAAATCGAATTTCAGGCAGAAAATTTTAATAACAAAAAAATGACAATATGTTCATGCTAAGAAAATAAGTTTTGGCATAGGTATTGCAATGTTTTAAGCATTCATAAATTTAGGTTAATAATTGGTTAGTTAAAACACTTGAAGTTCCCCGCTTCAAGTGTTTTTTTTATAATGTTGCGGCAAAAGCAAATTAGAATTTAGCCTCTTACGGTTAATTTCCGGCTTCTACCAACTGTTTTAATGCAATTTCGTATGCTCTCGATGAAATATGAGTCTTTTTAGAAGAAACCGACCTAATTTTCTTTAGTGCTTCAAAAATTACGCTGGAAACATCCGAAAAAATTGCATCATCACTGATTTCGATATTCCGTTGCATTAAATAAGCAAATACTCTCGCCATACCACAATTGGCAATAAAGTCTGGTATAACCGCAACATGCTGATCTGCGAATTCCATCACAGGACCATAAAATATCTCCTGATCTGCAAATGGTACATTGGCACCTGACGCGATCACCTCAAGCCCATGATTTATCAGCTGTTGGATCTGATCTTTTGACACTAAACGGGAGGCCGCAGCAGGCACAAAAATATCCGTTTCCAGACTCCATATTTCTTTCTGTATCTGATCGAAAGAAATCAAATCCGGAGAACAAAGCTCATTGCCTTTGCGTTCTAAAAGCAAAAGGGTAATCTCTTCCTCTCCAAATCCTTCCGGATTGATAAGTCCGCCGACGCGATCAATTATACCAACTATTTTTACACCAAGTTTAGACAGATAAAATGCCGCTGCGGCAGCAACATTACCCCAACCTTGAATTACCGCTCAACTTCCAGAAAAAATTAGATTTTCGACTGTATTGACCGGAAATCACCTGGGCTTGCTGGCTAATGTTGAAACACAACCAACAATAAAAGACCCACAGCAAGAAGATAAATACTTCAACTATCTGAAGCTAAATTTCGAAGATAGCCCATCAAAATTCACGCAAAAAGTTCATGAATACGCTGCCCAACTATTAGATGCGGGCAAACTTCATGAAGCGTGGCAAATTTTATTAAGGGGCTAGTATAATTAAGTTTCAGAAAATAGTACGTTCAAACTCTTAGACCGTCCTATTTTCTAGAACTCAATGCTAAAGGCCAATTAGTTTTCCTATTGCTCAGCTGATATTTTAGTGATTATTTAAAGCCTCCTCTTTAGCAACACGCAGTCCATCGCGAATCAGTTTTTTCAAATTTGGATATAGGGTAATAAATTCCAAGAGCCTCTGTTCGGCCTGAGTAGATAATTGCGCTTCATCATTAGCCCAGGCAATTTCAAATAATTCAACCAAACCTAACCAATGATCTGCATTTTCCGGCCCCAATTGACTGAAAATTTCCAGCCAGATCTTTTGATTAAATCCGTTGTCCCGCAAATTCCGTATCGCAGCATGACACTTCACTAGTTTAACATCTTCCGTTTCGGTAGGTACTGAAGATAGAGCCTGATCCAAATGCTCCTCAACCAAATCATAGGCATCTTTATCTGCAGCGCCCGCAAATACAGATACAATTTCTGCTCCGACAGCCATATCGTATGTTCCCCATTCAGGTTTAAAATACACCTCTTCCCCATTGCTACGGTATACCTCACATCCGGTAAATGAAATCAAAACAATCTTACTCAAATGACGTACAACTCCTTGAACAATTCCTGATACAATAATCCCAGAAGCAAAGTTTAACGAACACTGCCGCCCTTCCGCTATACCATATTGAATCAATGTTGTTTCATCAAAATCGGCTAAGTTACGATCGGCACCTAGCAAGTGTCCCACCGGAGAGCCAAACCCTTCACTATGATAATTTATACTATGGCCTTCAAGTTGTTTACCCGCTACAGCCAAAGCTGTAGGTCCTTGTGTTTGAATATAAGAGAGATTTTTATCCGCGTTGGCCAACTTAAAAACGCCCGACACCTGCAAACCGGAACTATATTCCACAGTGCAAACAGCTTTACAGTCTATTGCCTTGTCAAGGCTCTGTTTGCCCCCTACGCGAAAAGCCATGGTATCAGCAAATTTATCCAATACGAGCTTTAGGTGTTCAAAATCCGGTGTAACAAATAGCTGTGGTTGTGGTTTGGTAATATCATAAGGATATTCGATTGCATTTAAACCATACGCCAACTTAGGCACATCTTTCTGCATGCAGCTTGCGCTTTCTCCAATGGAAGACAGTAAACCAGCTCCATAAATTTTGGGGTTATGAAGATCTCCAATAAGTCCGTATTCCACAGTCCACCAATGCAACCTGCTCAACAATGCCATCTCCGAAGGCTCGCCCATATTATCTTGAATGATCTGCAAATTTTTCTCTGCTTCCGCCAACTCAGCCGCCGTTGTTGTAGCGTGTTCTTTTAAAATAGATAGGTGACGAATAGCTTCGTAGAGTTCAAAATCTTTGCCCGAAGAAAGTGCTTTCGTGCCAACCTCCCCAAAATACTGCAAATATGTCGCATAATCTGGCTCACCGATTATAGGTGCATGTCCCGAAGATTCGTGGATAATGTCTGGTGCCGGTGTATATTCGATATGTTCCAATTGACGTATGTCTGCAGCAATAACAAGTACGCGATGTGCCTGAAATTCCATAAAAGCAGCCGGCGGAATAAATCCATCCACTGTCACTGCCCCCCAGCCAATTAATTTTAGACTATCGTTCATGTCCTGTAGGTTCGGGATGGTCGCAATGGATAATCCCGCTTTCTTCAATCCAGGAATATAGGGGTAATAGGCTACATCTTTTAAAAAAGAATAATTCTGACGCATGACATAACGCCACAATGCTTGATCCAGCGCGGTGTAACGTTCATATCGTTGGGCTACTACATAGCGTTTCAAATGTTTGGGCAACCGCTCCAAAACAATATTATTATATGTTTCCATCTATAATTGGTATGAAAATAAAGTATGAGACTCCTATATGAAGGTAGAAATTATTTATGGTTTAAGAAAGAATCTTTACGTTAATTTACGGCTTTTAGCAAAATATTACAAAAGTATACCCTCACAAACCTTACTAAATAACTTTAAAATAAGTTCTTTTTCCTAATTTAATTTTAAAACACACATTCAAGTCAACCATTAGCTCTGCATTCAGCTGTTTTATCGTATCAATCTGCACCGCACCGCCCATAATCAATCTTCGCATAGCTGACTTTGTTCCCCCCTTTAGGAAATGACATAGATCGACCAGCTTAACTTGTTCACCAAACTGGTCGCGCAATAGTTGACCCGATACCTCCTCAAAGACCTTTTCTTCCAATTTCTTGCGCTGAAATTGCCTGACAAAATAATCAACAGCACTGGTCGCAAACTCGTCGCCATGGTATTGAGCAACTAGATTCTGTGCAATAAGTTTCTTAATTTCCATTGGATTTTCCCCCATTTCAATACGGGTTTTCATGCTAAGTTTGGTTTCCTGATTGAAATCAGTAGTCAAGTCAATATATTCCGGAATTAAATGATCAGGAATAGACATGGTTTTACCAAACATTTCATTCGGTTCATCCAAAAGACCAATCGTGTTGTTTAATGATTTACTCATTTTTTCTTTTCCATCCAGCCCGCGCAATAACGGCATACACAGCACGATTTGCGGATCCTGTCCAAATGATTCCTGCAGCTGCCGGCCCATCGCGCAATTGAATAGCTGGTCCGTTCCCCCCATTTCGATATCGCTATTGACATGTACGGAGTCAAAGCCCTGCAATATCGGGTAAAGCAATTCATGCATGGCTATTGATTGGTTTTCGTTAAAACGCTTATTAAAATCATGTCGTTGCATCAACTGTGCAACAGTGACTTTCGATACCAGCTGGATAACAGCTGCAAAATTTAATTGATCCAACCAGTCTCCATTAAAAACAATTTTCGCTTTTGAAACATCAATAATTTTAGACAGTTGCGCAATGTAGGTTGCCGCATTGTGAGCGATCGCATCCTGGCGCAAAGGCTTACGGGCTTTATTTTTTCCTGTAGGATCGCCGATACGGGCTGTAAAACTACCAACGAGGATCACGATTTCGTGCCCCAGTTCCTGAAACTGCCGTAGTTTCTTTAACACAACAGCGTGCCCTAAATGAAGATCCGGAGCTGTTGGATCAAAACCAAGTTTTATAATCAGTGGTCGGTTCTTTTCTTCAGCCTCCTTCAACTTCGATGCAAGTCCCTCCTTCGGTAAAATAATCTCGATATTTTCTGCTAACTCTTTTAACATGGTGTGATATAAAATAAAAAAAGCCCGAACGTTATGTTCGGGCTTAGCTATAAATAATAATTGAATTTCTTAATTTAATAGGCATAGGGGTCCCGAACGATTATCGGGAGATAATAATTAAAGAAAAATGGAAGACGTAATATGTTGTTCATTTTCTTCATTGTTTGACAAAGGTAGCGCTATATTTTTTAAATTCAAAAATATTCGCATCCACACTTGCTTGGATATGCATTTTTAAATTATCCACCCGTATTTTTATCCATCAATTTTCCCGCTCCATTATAAACATACTTTTCTGTATTCCCTTTATCCTTTTTCTCCACGACCTTTTGCACTAACAATGAATTCTTAAAATACTCATGGTAAAAGCAGTTATTAACGCTATATTTCCGCTCAACAAGATTATTATTCTGATATAGATCCGTGTATTCAATTTTAGCTTTCCGATAGGTATGTTTTAGTAATTGACCATTGGCATCAAATGACTTTGATTCCTGTACCTGACCACCACAATTCAATTTGGCACTGTACATCAACGTATTGTCTAATCGATAGTCGGCTCTGGTATGGTCAAAATCATTTTCAACCGTGTAATAATTATCAAAAAAGACTTTTGTCACTTTTTTACCCCTATTGGCAGCTCGGTAGAATACCGTCTTTTCCTGACTGATTTTCCCATTCTTAAAATTACGCTGCACACTTGAACTATCCGTTATCATATATTGAAAGTCTGGCAAGGCAGCAGATCTCACATTCATTTGCTGCAATACACCATGTCTTACGATAACATCACCGGTACGCCCATCTTTTTCAATTTTAAAATCACGATCGACGATGCCATCCTGATTAATCGTAATAAATGCATTGGAAAGTCCCATAAATTGATTCTTCTGCAGAATATATTTACCCTGTTTCAATTTCGTCTCCTTACCTTTTTCTAGTATCCGGATGGTATCCTTTGGATATTCCGACAAATGCAATTGATAACGATCTTTGTCCAAGCGAACATACTCTTGCGCAACTCCCAACTGAACAGCTAAACACAAGCATAATAATAGGATAAAACGTGATTTCGACATAATGTAATAAAATTGTTGCAATCATAGTAATACAATTATTACACCAAAAATTAAAGTACAGTTGATTTTCCAAACAATTCCCCAATACGATAGATGCTGTAGTACCCTCATATTGCAGAACAGACAAGCTTAATCGTGAAATGAAAAAAGGGGAGTTATTTATCAATAACTCCCCTTTTTTCAAAGCCAATTGGTACTGGTACCCATCGTATGAATAACATTCGAGAACTAAACAGACTCTAAATATTGTGCATAACAATACCCTTCTTCATTATCTTTGGTTCTGACCAACCACCATTGATCATTAGCCTTACTAATCAATGTGATGATTTCTCCTTTAGCAGCTTTTCCCACGATAGGCTGGTCTGTACCGGGACCTTTTCGAATGTTCAAATTGCTATTTTCTGTTATAACTTTCACCTGGCTTCCGGGCACTTCTGTAGCCACATCTACATTTAAGACCACATCTCCGGTTTGGAAATTAGGATCTATATTACCGTAGATTTCCCAGAGCTTATTTTTCACATCTGCTGTTGGTGCGGTACCACGAATTTGTAATACGCCATCCATTTCGGCATAGTTCAAGTCATTTACACCTGAAGACTGTGCCGTATCTAAAAGAACCTTATATTTTTCCTGCAATGACATAATTTCACTAGTTTATTTTTTGACAACAATACCGCTTAAATCTACTTTTTTGGGATTTAAGTTATCCAAACCTTGTTTTAAAGTAATTATCTTAGCTTGCTCCAAAGTACCTGTAACTGCGATCACACCGTCCTTTACACTGGCCTGTACTGTAGGAAAATCCTTCATAAGCGTATTCACTGCTGCGCCAAGTACCGCATCATTATTGGATACCTCAATAGGAGCTGGCGTTGAAGACACTGGTGCGCTAACGATAATATTGTTTTGAATAGACTTGACGTCTTTATCACCTGCTGTTTTAGCAATCGATTCCACTTGTTGCTTTTCTTCTTCGGAAGCAACTGTACCACTTAAGATAACTTTCCCTTTTTCAACTTCAACGTCGACTGTTTTACGCCCCGTGAGTGCATTTTCGATCTTTTCTTCCAACTTATCATCAGACAAACCTGATTTGCATGCCGTGAAGGAAAGTACAACCGTAGTTGCCAATAGACAAAATGTTAATTTGCTCAATTTCATAAGACCAATTTTAATTTATTAATTCCAACAATAATCCTAACAAACTCCCTACACAATTGTTTGTTCATTTTTTTTTAAACTTAAATTCCCTTGCCTGATCGTAATTATATAATTAAATTTAGGAGCAGAGGTATTCATGATGGTTTCATTCGGATCATTTTCTCCGCTACGGTTATAAAAAACGCTTTGAGTAACAGATACGCACGTTGATTATTCAATCAAACAGCTATTAATTATGGGATTTTTGAACACTATTTTTTTTAAAAAAGAAAATAAAAAGGACAGTATAACGGAGTTTTGGGATTGGTTTAAAAAAAACGAACAGGCATTTTTTCAAATCGTCAAGGCTGGAGAACAAATTGATCAGCATTTTTTCAGCAAACTTTCGCCGAAGATCGATGCTCTTCGCAAGGAGCTGTATTTTTTAACGGGAATGTACGATGATAACACCGCAGAACTTGTAATCACCCCTGACGGTGTCATCAAAAACATTGCGTTCGTAGAACATCTGATCGCTTCTGCTCCAGCATTATCGCATTGGAAATTTACCGCATTAAAACCCGCTATTGCGGATATGGAAAAATTCAAAATCACGATGTATGGCTTCACTTTTGACATCAAGGATATGTTTTTTTACCCCATTCAACATAAATACCATCCGGATGAAGTTGATATTGTTATTGTTCACCCCGATTATACGGAAGAGCATAAAGCCAATATTTCCCATGGTATAGAAATATTTCTCGACAATTACATTGGTGAATTGAACTCGATCATAGCCATAGACAACCTAAATGTAACCTCAAAAGAGCTTGCAGCAGAAGAGCTGATTCCACTACTTAAATTAAAAGACTATTTGATCTGGCGGGAAAAGGAATTTGTGGAAAAATATACCGACGTTAGACACCTAACTGCAGATGATACATACACCGCTTTTGAGGGCACCCTGGAGAATGACTTACCCATCTTTGCCATCATAAATACGACCTTGTTGGACTGGGATGGAAAAGCTTCTCATCCCTGGATAGTTACATTAAAGATTAGTTATGACGGAACAACAACCAATGGTATGCCCGATCAGGAGACCTACGATTTAATGGATAAATATGAAGAAGAATTAATGAATAGTCTTCCAAATGATATTGGATTTCTTAATATCGGTCGAGAAACTGCCGATAGCCTAAGGGAAATTTACCTGGCTTGTACAGAATTCCGAAAAGCCTCACAAGTGATCGATCGATTAATTGAACAATACAGGGAAATTCTTCAAATTGATTATAGCATCTACAAAGATAAATACTGGAAAACCTTCGAACGATTTTATAAACAAATAGAATAGGTCTCCCGTACAACTGCCATAAGTTCTACTAAAAGTACTTGATGAATTATGCTTTATTTACATGAATAAAATCATTCTTTTGGTTATTATCCTTGGAATTGGCCTTATCACATACAAAACCATTCAAAAAAACACGCTTTTAGCCGTTGTTGATAAGGAAGAAAATGCTCCTTCAGACGCCTTTCGCTATACGATGGCAATAACGAACGTAAAAAAACGCATCATAAACAACAAAAAGTATAATAGTGACATATCCTTTCTCTTGGATATGAAAAGACCCTCGGGAAGAAATCGTTTTTTTGTCGTCGATCTAAAAACAGATCGGATTCTAGATCAAGGGCTAGTGGCACATGGATCCGGCTCCGAAACCGGAAAAAAGAATCTTTTGCAATTTAGTAATACGGATAACTCTCATGCGACATCGCTAGGTAGTTATGCTATCGGCAGCTCGTATAACGGTAAATTTGGAAAAGCATATAAATTATATGGCTTAGATAGCTCCAATAGCAATGCATATGCTAGAAACATCGTTCTACACAAATATGACCGCATGCCTTACGATGAACAAGTAGATCCAATATGTCTCAGTGAAGGCTGTCCTATGGTAAACGTCGAATTCTACAAAAGACTACAGAACCTGATTGACTCCTCAAAGAAACAAATCGTCTTACATATTTATTATTGATCACCGGCTATCCTCTTTGATCAAATTCAATAAAACCTGATACGGACTTTGAGATACAATAAGAGCTTTCAACCAAGCAATAAATCCCATAATAAATAAATCTTTATTTTCTTTGTCCTCCGCCATAGTTTGAACAGCTGCCCGAAAGGATTTCCCTTGAATAACTGCTGGATTTAAAAGATATTTCTCTACCAATTTGGCAAAATCAATCACTCTGTTTTCCTTGACATTCAGCAAGTATTTTTTATACCTACCGACAAAGCTTTTTAATTTCAAGGTTGCCAAATCGATGTGATCGAATTGAATATGGATCAGAATTTCAAGCAGACTCTTCCGAATCGTCCACAACATGCCCATTTTCTTCTCGTACCAAGCATCTGTTCGAATCAACTGCCGAAGCTCAATCAATGCTGTTTTATCTTCAAATTGCGTTAAAAACATCACTAAACACAACTGTAAATCCGCAAGATCAACCTCACTTGATTTTGGTGAGGCTTGCTTAATCCCCGCCCTTAACACGGAAAGACCTTTTACTCCATCGCCAAGGTAATGGAAATTCAATGCCATCAACAAATGGCACCGCAGCTGAAACTGGACTCGAAAAACCGTATTTCCTTGAGATAAAACTTCATTCAAGCGTTCTAAATACCCGATGCTCTCGTTAAAGAATCCGTTCCTCAAATTAAAATTGGCCAGATAATACAAAATATGAAGATAGTAAAATAGCTGATGCGCCGATGGTTCATCGTACTTCATCAAAAAATTATCTGCTGTTTTTAAAAAAGAATGAACCAGTGTATAGTTTTGATGTATTGCGGCATACTCATTTGCAATATACAGAAGTTGATAGAGTGATTTAAATGATAAGAGATCATCCAAAGAAATACTGTATTTACTCAGTACACTCAAAATCAACTTATTGATATCAATTATTTTTGCTTTCAAATGAATATCCTGCAATGCTGAACGCAATAGCGCATAAGCAATCTGAAATTTTGCTTCTTGCTGCAGTTTTTGCTGATTTTCGGTAAAACGATCGATAAGCAATTCCAAATTGACATTCAAATCTAAATGTGCATATTGTAGTCTGATTTGCAAGATTTCGTTCAGCAAACTAAACTGCTCCAGAACAAGAGCCTTGTCCTCAGCCCGTTGAAGGCATTTGAATCCAATCTTAATGAACTGACTTTCCAATAGAAAACGGCCCACAACAAATAATCTCAACGCTTCGTGGGCTTCACTGTTGTCTCGTTCAAAAACCTTATTTGAAAGAAAAAACAAAAGACTATCATGAAGTCTTTTCCTCAATGCGTGATAAGCATCCCGGTTTTTAATGGGATCATATAACTTTTTTAGCTTATTTATATCATCAGTTTCTATAATATCAAGTAACTTGATATTTTTCACATCATTTCGCTTATTCTTTTGTTTCAAAAAGGTTTTAAAATCCCTAATATCATCTTTATTCAATAATAATAGGAGATCCGATATCGCGTCCGCCATAGCTAAAATTTAGAATTAAACAAATATATTAAACAAAATTATATCGTCAGTATTCTTATAAATTCAAGTTTTAAAATAATTAGTTCCTATCGATATTTGAATCATAAAACAACAACAAATTAAAACTAAAACAAGAAAATTATGGAACCGCTAAAAAACATGATTGAAGAAAAAAAGGCTGAAAGAAATTTAGACAAAAGAAACCCATTTAAACCAACAGGAGCATTTATCGGAGCCTCCTGGACTGCATTATTGGTTGGTACCGTTGGCTATTGTGTAGGTTTATGGAATGCAACAATGGCATTAAATGAAAAAGGGTATTATTTTACAATTTTACTATTTGCGCTATTTGCGGTTATCTCCGTTCAAAAAAGTGTAAGAGATAAAGCAGAAGGACTAGCTGTTACCGAATTGTACTATGGTTTAAGCTGGTTTGCAACAATTGCTGCGGTCGTGCTATTAACTGTAGGCCTATGGAACGCGGATCTGCTGTTAAGTGAAAAAGGATTCTATGCCATGTCCTTCTCATTGAGTATTTTTTCAGCTATCGCAGTACAAAAAAATACACGTGATGCAAAACTTATCGATGACAATGAAATAAAACTTTAGCGGGTGCCGATCCTGCAGCCTCTGCGTAGCAAGCTGCAGGATCTTTCAATCTCTCGTAAAGCAAAAAAGGAAGAGCTTCTCATGGAGCTCTTCCTTTTTTTAAGTGGATTGTTTAAGCGGTGCAATAGGAAGGTAAACGAAAAATGCACTTCCAGTACCAAAAACACTTTGCACATCAATCTCTCCCCCCATGCTTTCGATAAATTCCTTGCTTATGCTTAACCCCAAGCCTGTTCCTTCCTTTGTACCCCCCGGAACACGGAAATACCGATCAAAAATCTTCGCTAAATATTGTACCGGGATTCCTTGCCCCTGATCTTCAACACGCAAAAGCACCCTGGCGCCCATTCTTTTGACAGCAAGACAAATCGCCCCCCCTTCATCGGAATAACGAATTGCATTGGACAGTAGATTCGTCAATACCCATGCGGTCTTCTCGTTATCAATAAAAACCATCGGCAGTTCCTCTTCCAGTTCAACCTGTAGTCGAATTTTCTTTTGGTCAAGCATTGAACGATTGGCTAACAGGGCATAATCTATAATCGGTCCGATTGTCGCCGGATTCAGCTTCATCTGAATGGTACCACTCTCCACTTGTGCAATATCCAAAAGTTCTCCCGTAATTTTCAGAAGTCGCTCTGTATCATCAGCAATTCCTTCAAGCAAGTCTTTTTGTTCTTCATTCAACGCTCCAATCCGCTTATTCTCGAGCAATTGGATCCCCATGCGTATTGATGCGATTGGAGTCTTCAGTTCATGAGATACCGTTCCAATAAAATTTGTTTTTGCGACATCACGTTCCTTAAAACTTGTCACGTTCTTCAACAAAATAAATTGTCCAATAAACTGCGAACTCTCCTCTCCCGTTGGTACAACATTAATGTCGATAACCTCCAGTTCAAAGTAGTTATCTTTTCCATAGGCAAAGATCTGAACTAAATCCAGACGCTCAGATTTCTGATTTAAAGAGTCAATCTTATCGAGAAGCTTATTAAGTAAATCATTGGAAGATGCTATTTCCGCTAATTTTTGCCCTTCAAATTCTGCGTGTTTTAACCCCGAGAGCAAACAAGCGGGTTCATTTGCAAAAAGCACTCTTTTTTCCTCATCTATCCCTATAACGGCATCATGCATATTATCAATAAGCGCTTCAATTCTCTTTTTATGCTGCAAGATCTTACCCAATTTACTTTCTGTATATTCCTCGAGCTTTTGAGCCATTGTATTGAACGAATGCGCCACTTCTCCAAATTCATCCTTTCGCTTAAAGTGAAGTCTCCTTTTATAGTTCCCAGCAGCAATTTGTTTAATACTATCAGTTAATTGTACAATTGGGCCAGCAATGGCTAGAGGGAGGTTCACAAGCAATACAAATGCCATCATAAAACAAAGCGCACCTACAATGGAGATGGCCAAAATTGCTTTTTCAGCTGTTGCATTGGCAATATTATTTTTGTGTTCAATCGCCTGCATATTAAGATACATTAACTGAAATATATCTTTGTGCAGGTCAGCAGCAATTGTTGCATCTTTCACCTGTTTCTTTAAACTCAAAAAGTGTTGATCTATACGTTCGGTCACCGCCCGTTCTCCAGGCTCGGTTACATTGCGCTTCTGGAGTCTTAAATTATCTTCAAATAGCGCCATGCTCTTCCCATTCGTATGAAGGTCTTCCAAAGCCAGCAACATATTTCTGGAATAATGCAGCGTATTATAATTGTCGACTAAAATATTATTGGTATCTTTTTTTAATCGATAAACATAATACCCACTCACTATCGCAAGCAGCAAGATCATAGAAAATAAAAATCCTACCCCGAATGTCAGCTTTGCTTTAAGTTTCATTGGATTCGATATTCTTCAATTTTTCGATACAAAGTAGCGATGCCGATTTCTAACAATCGAGCTGCTTCAGCTTTATTTCCATTCGTATGTTTTAATACACGTTGTATATGCTGCCTCTCCATGTTGGACATTGCAAAGTTTGACAAGACGTTTGCCCCTTCCCTATACTCACGTTCACCAAAAGGAAGGCTCTCCACACCTAATACGCCACCCTCACTCAAAATCACACTGCGTTCAATCACATTTTTCAGTTCACGGATATTTCCCCGCCATAAGTTGCCTTCCAAAGCCTGCACAAACTCAGGGGTCATCTGCAACGGTTTCAAGTTGGATTTTAAAGCAAAGATATCAGCGTAGTATTGCGCCAATGTCGCTATATCTTCAATGCGCTCGCGCAATGGCGGTAATTCAATCGTGAAAACAGAAAGCCTATAAAATAGATCACTCCTGAAATGGTCTGATGCAATTTCGGTTTCGAGATTTCTGTTGGTTGCTGCTATGATGCGCACATCCACTTTCGTTGGTTTGGAGTCCCCAACTTTTAAAAACTCGCCAGTTTCCAAAACACGAAGAATTTTAGCTTGAAGTTCCAAAGCCATCTCCCCGACTTCATCCAGAAAAATAGTCCCCAAATGCGCTTCTTCAAACAAACCACGTTGATCCTTAGTCGCACCAGTGAAAGCACCGGATTTATGGCCAAACAACTCATTTTCCAGCAAATCTTTTGTAAATGCGGCACAATTAATCGCCACAAAACTACGATCTCTTCTTGAACTCGCCTGATGGATTGCCTGTGCAAAAACCTCCTTACCTGTGCCGGTCTCGCCCGTTAGCAAGACCGTTGTATTTGTAACAGCAACTTTTTGTGCCATGCCGATGGCCGCTTTTATTGCACTGGATTTCCCAATAATCTTATCAAAAGAAAGTCGGTCGCCTAATCGTTTTTCTAACTGCTCCACCCTTCTAGCTAATGCAACCTTTTCACAGGCTTTATAAAGCAACGGTATAATGCGATTATTGTCATCTCCTTTCGTAATGTATTCAAAAGCACCATTTTTTATCGCCCGAACGCCATCCGGAATATTCCCGTATGCCGTCAATAAGATAATCTCTACAATTGGATACCGCTCTTTAATTAATTTAGCCGTTTCAACTCCATTACCATCAGGTAGCTTCACATCACAAAGTACAACATCTACATCACTGACTTCAAGCTTTTTTAACCCCGATTTAATGTCAGCAGCCTCGATCACATCAAAACCTTCCAGGCTAATAATTTTGGCCAGCAATTTCCGAAGCTTCTCTTCGTCATCTATAAGTAGAACTCTATTCACAATATTCGTTTTTTCAAAAGTACAATTTGTCCCAAGCAAATAGTAGAAAAATAAACAATTTGACTATTCCTCAAAAAATTTCCCGACATCAAAATAAAAACGCTATATTTGTAGCGCTCAACATCGTTAAAACTGCATGTAAGATTAAAATTCTTTAGAACGAAATAAATACCATCCATTGACGATACCCGTACAAATGGTCTTTTCTAACATTTAAAGAATTTCAACATGCTTTCATTACAACAACTTTCCTATATACATCCAAATAAAGATTTATTGTTTGAGAACATAAATCTGCACATAAACGCGCAAGAGAAAATCGCACTGATCGGTCATAACGGCGTTGGAAAATCAACGGCACTACAACTGATTGCCAAAGAATTATCGCCGACCAGTGGGAGCATACATAATAGCGCTAGCACCTATTATGTCCCTCAGGTTGTTGGACAATTCGAGCATAAGACGGTGGCTGAAGCACTTAGAATCGATAAAAAATTGAATGCTCTTTATGCCATATTGGCCGGTGATGCGTCTGAGGAAAATTTCAATAGACTTCAAGATGACTGGGCTTTGGAAGAACGTTGCCAAGAGGCTTTCAAACAATGGGATCTGCCCAACATACAATTGGCTCAGCAAATGTCTTCCCTTAGTGGTGGACAAAAAACGAAAGTTTTATTGTCCGGAATCCAGATTCATCGATCCGAGCTTATTCTTCTTGATGAACCGAGCAACCATTTGGATATGGACAGCAGAACACAACTATACGATTGGATTCAATCAAGCAAAAACACTATAGTCGTTGTCAGCCACGATAGAACCCTGCTTAATTTACTGGATGACATGGCTGAAATGGCCCCAAATGGCATCAAGCGATATGGGGGTAATTATACCTTTTACGAGGCTCAAAAGGAGATCGAACGCCATGCGTTGCAACACGATATCCACCACAAGGAAAGAGCGATCAAAATCGCAAAAGAGAAAGAAAGAGAAACAATCGAGCGCCAAAACAGACTAAACAACCGTGGTCAAAAAAAGCAGGAGAAGGCAGGTGTAGCTCGCATAATGATGAATACGCTACGTAATAATGCTGAAAAGAGTACCGCCAAAATTAAAAATGTACACCAGGACAAAATTGGAGATATCAGATCGGATCTACAAGAACTTCGTGGTTCACAATCCGCATTGGATGAAATTAAAATAGATTTGGGAAACAGTAATTTTCCAACAGGAAAAAGTATGATCAAGGCCGAAAACATCAATTTCAGCTATGGCGCAAAACAGCTTTGGAAAGATAATATAAACGTTCAATTATTCAGTGGGGATCGTATCGCACTCCAAGGCCCGAACGGATCTGGGAAAACAACATTAGTTAAACTCCTTCTCAACCAACTAATGCCTGAACAAGGAAAAATTGAGCGGCAATCATTTCGCGCAATCTATTTAGATCAGACGTATTCCATCTTATCTCCACATTTAAGTATTTATGAGCAAGCGCAGCAATTCAATACCGCCGCGCTACCTGAACATGAAATCAAAATTAGACTCAATCGGTTCTTATTTGGAAAAGACGATTGGGACAAGCCCTGCCAACTATTGAGTGGCGGTGAAAAAATGCGTCTGATAGTATGCTGTCTCACCATCCAGCAACAGTCTCCCGATTTGATTATCCTTGATGAGCCTACAAACAATTTAGATCTTCAAAATATACTGATGCTAACCAGAGCGATTCAGCTTTATAAAGGTACCCTACTCGTCATTTCACACGATGAAGTGTTTCTACAAGAAATCCATATAAACAAAGTCATCAAATTAAAAAACCTCTAAAAGATAACGCCGTGTATTTCGCTGCAACGAAATACACGGAATATTTAAGTATCGCTCGCCATAAAATTTTAATAAAACAGGGTATTTTTTGTAACAATCCCATATTCTTTATTTAAAATCTGCTAAATCGATAAATTAAATTAAAAAAAACAAATTTTTATCGATATATTCACGATGATTTTAAACATGAAACAATAACCATTAAATTAATTGAACCTCCACATTTACATAGTAAGCCTTCAGGCAAATGTATCGCACAGGCCTCTCAATTAATTACTTCATTTAATTATGTCAGATTATCAAATTAAAGAAAATCCCGAATTATTTGACGCCATCGTAGTTGGTTCCGGCGCAGGTGGTGGTATGGCAGGTTATATACTTGCACATGCGGGGCTTAAAGTATTGATGCTGGAAGCAGGTCCTTTTTATGACCCAGCAAAAGATTCGTTACAACTACGCTGGCCTTGGGAATCCCCAAGAAGAGGTGCGGGTACCACAAGACCATTCGGGGATTTTGACGCAGCCTTTGGTGGTTGGCAAATCGAAGGCGAACCCTACAGCAAAGTAGCGGGAACTGAATTTGAATGGTTTAGAGCACGCATGCTGGGCGGCAGAACCAACCACTGGGGTCGAATTTCATTGCGTATGGGACCTGACGATTTCAAGCCAAAGGATGGAGTAACGGATGAATGGCCTATTACTTATGAAGAGGTTAAGCCATTTTATGACCGTGTAGATCGAATGATCGGAATATATGGCACGGCAGAAGGTATTCATAACGAACCCGATGGTATTTTTATGAAACCACCTAAGCCACGCTTAAACGAACTATATATTGCAAAAGGTGCAAAAAAAGCTGGAGTTCCAGTGATTCCCGGAAGAGGGGCGGTATTAACCGAAGTATCAAAAGATATTAAAGATCGAGGTACCTGTTTCTACTGTGGGCAATGTGGTCGTGCATGTAAAGTTTATGGAGACTTTTCCTCTTCATCTTGTCTGGTTATTCCAGCGATGAAAACGGGTAACCTGAAGGTGATAGACAATGCAATGGTAAGAGAAGTCATTACAAATGATGAAGGAATTGCAGTTGGTGTTTCTTATGTTAACACCAAGGATTTGCAGGAATATACCGTTAAGGGGAAAACCGTTATTTTGGGTGCTAGTGCCTGTGAAAGTGCGCGGATCATGTTAAACTCCAAATCAAAATCACATCCTGGTGGTGTTGGTAATAGCAGCGGTTTAGTCGGAAAATATCTCCACGATTCTACGGGAGCCAGCTTATCGGGCTTTTTACCACAGCTACTCGACCGGAAGCGTTATAATGAAGATGGCGTTGGAAGTGTCCATATTTATTCACCATGGTGGGAAGATAATGCCAAATTGAACTTCCCTAGAGGTTACCACATCGAATACGGCGGTGGTTTACATATGCCATCTTATGGATTTTTGAATTGGGTACCGAAAGTAAATGACCATGCAAAAAATTCAGCTGGAAAGTCAAAGGCCAAAGGCGGTTATGGTACTGCATTAAAAGAAGATTTCCGCAGCTATTATGGTGCAAATGTCGGCATGGCAGGACGCGGAACGGCATTGGCAAGAAAAGACAATTATTGTGAAATTGACCCCGATAAAGTCGACAAATTCGGAATTCCTGTACTACGTTTCAACTACAAATGGGCCAATGAAGAAATCGCGCAAGCCAAGCACATGCAAGAGACATTTCAGTCTATTATGCACGAAATGGGCGCTGTCATCACTTCTAAAATACCCGGAGCAGATACATTGTACGGCCTAGAAGCTCCCGGAAAAATTATTCATGAAGGCGGTACCACAAGAATGGGAAATGACCCTAAAACCTCCGTATTGAACAAATGGGGACAAGCCCACGATTGTAAAAATCTCTATGTCGTCGATGCGGGACCATTTGTTCAACAAGGTGACAAAAACCTGACCTGGACAATACTCGCTTTATCGATGCGAACAGCAGAATATATACTTCAAGAAAAGAAAAAATTAAACGGTTAAAAGCATGAATAGAAGAGAATCTTTAAGAGCATTAGGATTAATTGCAGCTGGATCTGGTCTTTTAACCGCAGCCTGCAATTCAAAAGATGCTAAAAATGCAGCAGCAGACAATAGCAAAAAATTACCTGGAGTCCAGGATTTTGAATACGAACGCACGGAACAATTATACGCCGAAAAGTTTTTCGACGAACATGAAATGGCGACAATCACTGTTTTGGCTGACATTATTATTCCTAAGGATAACATTTCAGGAAGCGCTTCGGAAGCGGGAGTCCCCGATTTTATCGAATTTATCGTAAAAGATTTGCCTGATAATAAAATCCCGATGCGCGGCGGACTTCGTTGGCTCGACCTACAGTCCAAAAAGCGTTACGGAACAGTATTTATCAAATGTAGCGCAAAAGATCAACTTGCATTGGTGGATGATATCGCCTACCCTGATTTGGCAAGACCGGAAATGAAACAAGGTGCCGCCTTCTTTTCATTGATGCGCAACCTGACTTCTTCAGGATTTTACACCAGTGAAATGGGTGTAAAAGATATTGGCTATGCCGGAAATAAACCTGGAGTCTGGAATGGTGTACCAGATGATGTGTTGAAAGAGCACGGTTTTGACCCAACTAAATTCTTTGGATAATAAAAAAATCCTTTCCAAAATGGAAAGGATTTTTTTATTTACCCAATTAAAATCTATTGTCCCGATGGTAACTCGGTAGCTTCCGGAGCCTTATCAATCAACTCCATAAATTGATCCAATTTAGGTGTGATGATAATCTGCGTTCTTCTATTCCGTTGCTTACCTAGCGCGGTCGTATTATCTGCAATTGGATTATATTCTCCTCTACCACCCGCAGTTAAGCGCTTCGGATCCACACCATATTTATTTTGTAAAGCCTGTACCACAGAAGAGGCTCTCAGGGTACTTAGATCCCAGTTATTCCGAATATTAGGTTTAGAAATTGGATCCGTATCGGTATTACCTTCAATCAAAACTTCATAATCTCTATAATCCTGGATAATTTTCGCAATTTTGCTTAACGTCTGATCGGCCCTATCATTAATTTCATAGCTACCGGATTTGTAAAGCATGTTATCAGCAAGTGAGATATAAACGACCCCTTTTAATACCTGTACATCAACTTCCTGCAGTTCCTCACGGCTAAGTGATCTTGTCAAATTATTGGTCAATACCAGATTCAAGGAATCGGATTTGTTTTTCGTCTCAACGAGATGCTTAATGTATTTATTTGAAGCGTTAATTTCATCAACCAGCTTAGAAATATTAATATTTCCCTGTGAATTCTGATTAATACTGTTATCGAGCGATTTCTGCAAAGCAGCATAAGCAGATCGGAGGTCCGCATTATTTTGACGTTCAGAAGCCAACTGATCTTCTAAGCTCTTGATCCGCGTCCGGCCTTCAGCTAATTGAAGTTGTCCATCCTGATATTGCTTGGTCAATTGACTGTGCTCCGTTTGCAATTTACTATAGTCGGACTGTAAACCAGCATATTGCTTTTTGCTGACACCACATCCGACAACAAACAAACTGGCCGTTAATACAGTCATTGGAAAAACTAAATTCTTCATGATATACTCTTTTTGTAGATGTTGAACTAATTCATATAGCAAGATACGCAATATTCTAGCCAAAATACCCCACAGTCTTGTCAAATTAACAACCTTTAACGTCCTATTGGGCTAGCTCCTTCAACTCTGTAGCGCTAAATACTTGCCCACCTTTAAGATAAGGATTGGCGCCTTTGAGATAATTATAAATAATGGATTTAGCCTCTTCATTGGGTAATTTATAAAGGTTTTTAACCAGGAAATTTTTATCCTCAAGGATATTATTGTTGTAGCCCAAAAAAGAAGGCGCATGCACCTGTACGCTCCAACGTATAAACCGTGCTTCAATATGATTTGGATTTTCCTTAATCACTTCTTCCAAATGCTTTTTCCCCTCTTTGAATTGCCCAACTTTCTTAAATGGATTGCCGATATGTTTCGCTAACAGTATTTGATAGGCGGCTAGATAGGCTTTCTCTGTCGGCGATTTGGCCCCTTCGGTCAATGCCTCCAAATTATGTTCACACAGATCCTCGTCCTTCACGGCCTCCGCATATTCTTTTCGAATTTTCTCCATATTCACCTGCTGGCCAAGCCCAACTTTTGTTAAAGTGAATAGAACAATTGTCAATACTATTCGTGTTATCATAATTATAAATCAGGCTATTTCAACAATTTCAATTTCCGACTTAAATTACTAAAAAAATCGAATCCAACTATTAATTTTCAATTATCATACCATAAAGGCCAAAATTCATGTCATCGTATCGCCACAGCTAGCCTTAAAAAAGAGAAAAGTCTTTATTAAAGTATATTTTTAAAGCAATTTTGCTCCATGAAACTGATTTTAGAAACAAGCCCAGTCTGGTTAAAGGTGATTTTGTCAATTCTATTTGGTGTGATATTAGGCTGCTTTTTAGGGGAAATAGTTTACACCTTATTGCAGGCATAAGCTCTTCATCATAATCGATATCCCCTCCTTTACCTGAGGATCTGCTGAATTTTATGCCTACAGATAGACCGCTAATTGCGGTTATTTGAATAGACCACTAAGTTTCATTATCCTTGCCAAAAATCAAATTATTTTTGCTATATTGCTTATACCAATATAAATTTAAAGCGAGCTATGGAAACTAAAGCAGAGTATCAGATTTGGGACACTATTGTGAATAGCGCAAAAACTAAATTCGATTATAAGCATATTCGTGCTATGTTTAAAAAGGAAGATGACGAAATAACCGATAAGTTTCTATTCCATATTATTGCAGGATTTGCCTGTGGTGAAAATCATCAGACCATCTCAACCAATCTTTTCAATGAATTACAAAGTATTCATTTTGAATGCAATGAAGAACAGATCGACCGGTTTATCGCTGATAAGCACGTAAAATTCAGTCCTGAAATCTACGCCACCTATCTTGCATTCTCTATGCTGGAAGATGGTGAAGAGGTCGATAACATCACCGAAATCATTAATAATCTTTTGCAACTAGATAAATAATTATCCGGAAGTATCGTTTAATTTTGGCTAAAAACTTATATTCGTGAATTATTACACCTATAGTTATGCGCCAGTTTTTAACGCTATTTTTAATATTTTCTATTTATACAAATAGTATAGCCCAGACTTTTGACTTTGGTAAAGTTTCTATTTCAGATTTTTCACGAACAGATCTGGATAGCAATGCCAATGCAATCGTGCTCAATGAGTTTGGACGGAGCTCTGTCTTTGTTGATGATTATGATAATCGCGTAAAACTTCAACATGAATACCATGTAATTATCCGGATCAATAACAAAGAAGGGTTTAAAAAAGCTAATTTTGAAATTCCTTCGTATAAACGCGGGAGTTACGTCCGTGACTATTTTGACGAACTAAAGGCTGTTACGTATAATTTAGAAAATGGTAGGATCGAGAAAACAGAGCTTGAAAATAAAAAAGTTTTCAAGGAAAATTACTCAGCCTATCTGGATCTTAATAAGTTCACCCTTCCGAATATTAAAGAAGGATCTATTATTGAAGTGTCTTATCGGACGCTGGAGCAGGATTTATTTAATTTCAAGACATGGGAATTCCAAGATGATATCCCCAAAATTCAAAGCCAATATATCGCAATTATTCCCGCTTCCTTCGCCTACAATGTAGTTTTACGCGGCCCCTACAAGCTTACCGATCAAAAAGCCGAAGCACTGAAAGAATTTATTTTCCTGGATGGGTTGCGAATGGATTGTTCAAAATTGACCTATACCATGAAGAACATTCCGGCATTTATGGAAGAGGATTACATGACTTCGCCAACCAATTTCAAATCTGCGATCTATTATGAGCTTGAATCGATCTTTTATCCGAGCACAGGCAGTAAGAAGACATTTAGCAAAACCTGGAAGGACGTCGATACAGACCTCATGAATGAAAAGACTTTTGGAGGTCAATTAAAAAAAACAGACTTATTCAAAGCCAATTTAGCAACAATTCTATCGCCCACTGACACCAAATTAGAAAAAGCAAAAAAGATATATAACTATATCAACAAACAAATAAAATGGAATAATTATTTAGGTAAATATGCTGAAACTGGTATTGAAAAAGCACTGGAAAAACGAACCGGGAATATTGGCGACATCAATTTAGCACTGGTAACTGCTTTATTGGCGGCAGATCTGGAAGCCTATCCTATTATTTTATCAACACGCCGAAACGGTACACCCAATGGCCTATTCCCGGTATTATCGGACTTTGATTACGTCATCGCTTGCGTGGATATAGACGGTGTAAAGTATAAACTCGATGCCTCCAATTTATATTTACCTTTTGGACAGCTGCCTTTACAATGCTTAAATGAACGGGGAAGAATCATCTACTCCAAAAAAAGTTCCGATTGGTTTCCACTTACGGCTCAAGAATCTTCCGATGTAAACTATATCTTGGAAGGGGCTTTGAATGACCAATTTAAAATCAAGGGAAAACTGACCATAAGCAGTAGCGGTAACAAAGCACTCCTAAAGCGGCAACATATTGCCAAATTCAACTCTTTGGAGGAATACTGGGAAAAACTAGACGAAGAAATGCCCAATATCACGTTAACAAAATCAAGTATTCAAAACCTGGAGGATATCGATCAACTATTGATAGAAGAATTTGATGTTATCCTAGATGTCTCCAAACAAATGGAACAAGACATACTCGTATTGGCTCCAAATATTATTGACAGGATTTCCTACAACCCCTTTAAAGCACAGGAAAGAACTTATCCGGTTGATATGGGTTTTAAATCCAAAACATTGTACTCCGTTAAATTAACCATTCCTGATCATTATGAAATTGCTGAGAAGCCTCAGAATGCATCGTTAGCACTCCCGGAGTCAACTGCAAAATATAGATATGTAACGCAGGTCAATGGCAATCAACTTGAAATACTACAGAGCCTCGCGTTCAACAAACCCATCTTTTCAGTCGATGAGTATTTTTCGCTCAAAGAATTATATTCACGTATTATTCAACAACAAAAGCTAGACATAAAATTAATCGGTAAAAAATGAAAATCGTATTCATCAACTTACTATACTTCCTGCTTCCGATCCTCGCAATTGGGCAAGATAACTACGACGTCGCCAATATTCCAAGTACATTAAAGAGCAGGGCTGTCGCTACGGTGCGCAATGATAAAACGGTGGTAGAAATAAAATCTCCCGAACAAGTCATCACCACCATAACCTGTGCCATAACAGTGTATAATAAAAATGGAGACCGGTATGCCACGCTCCCAGTATATTATAATAAATCTACCGAGATCAAGAGTCTTAAAGGGGCTATCTATAATGAAATGGGAATATTGCAAAAGAAAATTGCAACGAAAGATTTCAAAGATATTAGCGCTGTGGACAATAGTACGATGTTTGCCGATTCCCGGGTAAAACTATTTGTACCTGACTACCATAGCTATCCCTATACCGTCGAATACCAATACGAGGTTAGGAGTAAACAAAACTTGATCATTCCATCTTGGACTCCTGAAGTGTCCAATAATGTATCTGTAGAAAAAAGCAGCTTTCAATTTATTGCACCAATAGGCACAGAATGTCGAATTGAAACAACGAATTATAAAGGAAGTATCAAAGAAGAGAAAAATGACAAAACGGAAAGTAAAACATGGAATGCTGAACAGATCGCGGCAAAAAAAGAGGAATCTTATAGCCCCAACCCTAGCCTGAAAAGAACAAACGTACTCATCGTTCCCAAAAATTTTATTTATTATGGTAAGACAGGAAATTTCGGGGACTGGAAAGAATTTGGCCAATGGGTATCCAACAGCCTATTGAACAAAAAAGACGATTTGACGGAAGCGTCTAAACAAAAATTTATTGCATTAACAAAAGACGCAAGCTCAGATAAGGACAAAGCAAAGATTCTATACAATTACTTACAAAAAAACACACGTTACATCAGTATCCAAATCGGTATCGGGGGCTTGGAGCCCTTTCCCGCTTCTGAGGTTGACCGCTTAGGTTATGGTGATTGTAAAGCACTGGCCAATTACATGCGAAGCATGTTGTCGGCAGTCAATATCCCTTCCTATTACTGTATTGTCGAAGCAGGCAGACGCAAAGAAAGTTTCCACAAAACCTTTGCAAATGCCCAGGACGGTAATCACGTCATTCTATGTATTCCATTCAAAAATGATACGACCTGGCTGGAATGCACGAGCCAAAACCTTCCATTTGGTTTTCTTAGCGACTTTACCGACGATAGAGATGTCGTTGCCTGTACCGAAAATGGCGGAGTTATCATGCATACACCGAAATACATTAACTCCACCAACCTTCAATTGCGCTATGCCGACCTAAAACTTTCGGAAGACGGAAGCATCCAGGGTACCTTAAACACCAAATTCTACGGAGCCCAATATGAGAACCATATGGACGTGCTTTTAGCCAGCAATAATGATAAGAATAAGCTCCTCACGGAATACTATAATATAGACAATATCAATTTTAATCAGGTAAACTATATTGAACATAAGGAGGAAAATCCATTTATCGAGGAGAACCTGAATATTTTTATTAAAAACTATGCGGTGAAAAATGGTAATAAACTTTTGATCCAGCCTAATCTATTCAATACACACTCCAGCATTGCCGAAAGTAGAAATAGAACGGAAGATATTTTCATTGAAAGAGGCTACGCCGATATCGATAGCATTAGCATTGCCCTCCCAGAAAACATGCTCAAAAACATAACTTCTGAGAAGAAAATTATTGAGAAACCATTTGGAAAATATGAATTTAGGTCAGAAATAAAAGACAATAAACTGTTCACCTACAGAAAACTGGAACTTTTTGAAGGCAGTTATCCTGCCAGTACTTATGAAGACTTTTTCCAATTTCATAATGAGGTAAGCAGCTGCGACAAGGGACGCTTTAATCTAAGCTTTCTCTAGTCGGAAGAAAATATTTACCAGAATATGAAGGAGTAAAATCGATCAAATAAGGCAATTATTGTATATTAGCTCAATGACAGAATACGCAGCGATATTTGACATGGACGGTGTTATCAGCCACACCAACCCTTTCCATGCGGAAGCTTTTAGAGCTTTTTTTAAAAACCACAATGTACAACAGGCGACAGAAGAGGAATTTGAGCAGCATATGTATGGTAAGCATAATAGTTACATTATGCAACATTTCTTTCAACGTCCGATATCCCCTGAGGAACTGCGGACCCTTGAATTTGAAAAAGAACAGCTTTTTAGAGTCATTTATAAAGAGCACGTTGCCCCTATTAAGGGCCTGATTGAATTTCTGACAGAATTAAAGAATAACGGTTTTAAGCTTGCTGTGGCGACATCAGCTCCACGAGAGAATATGGATTTAATTCTGGACGAATTGAATATACGCCAGCTCTTCTCGTCCACACTGAGCAGCGAAGATGTGAAACTACATAAGCCACATCCTGAGGTTTACCTAAAATCTGCAGAAAACCTGCAAATTCCTGTTGACCGCTGTATTGTTTTTGAAGATTCTTTTTCTGGTATTACCGCAGCGAAAAATGCCGAAATGAAAGTTGTTGCCGTACTTTCAACCCATAAAAAAGAAGAATTGCCTGCAAGTGATGATTATATAAATAATTATACAGAAATATCTGTTGCCAATGTAAAGGCCATTTTAAAAACACAAGAATTATAACTTGGTTGAGTGTGTGCCGACACTTAGCCCGAGGACTTCAGCTGTCTCCTCTCTACCGATAAAAAAAGAGATTCCTTAAGGAATCTCTTTTTTTATCGGTTTGCCCAAGCGAGCTGCAATTTTCGTTCACCGCTGCTAGACTAAATTTTCACGAAGTGATTAATCTCTTTTTAGACCAAACTTCTCTATTTTACTATACAGATGGCTACGTTGAATATCTAAATCGTCGGCCGTCTTGGAGACGTTCCAATTATTTTTTTCCAATTTATATTTTATAAATTCTTTCTCCGCATGATCTTTATAATCTTGAAACGAATCAAAGGAGTCCATATCTAAACCATAATTCGTTGCGCCTTTTTCATGCGCTATACCGTTTACCGGTTCACGAGAAGGATTAGCAAATGCGACAACATCTTTATCTGTAATAGATCGATCACTCAAAATAATTAAACGTTCAATCATATTGCGCAATTCCCGAATATTACCTGTCCAGGGAAGATGGCTCAATTCCCGCATGGCCGCAGTCGTAATTTCCTTCACAGGTATCCCATATTCCATACAGATTTCTTCACAAAAATTTGTTGAAAGCAGGGGAATATCATCCACACGGTCGATCAAAGCAGGTACATGAATCAAGATTACCGACAGGCGGTGATACAAGTCCATTCTAAAATTGCCATCCTCAATTTCCTTCAAGAGATCTTTATTGGTCGCGGCTACTACCCTGACATTGACGTCAATTTCTTTATCGCCACCCACTCTGGTGATTTTATGTTCCTGTAACGCCCTTAACACTTTAGCTTGAGCGGATAGACTCATGTCTCCGATCTCATCCAAGAACAATGTTCCGCCACTCGCTTGTTCAAATTTTCCGATACGCTGTTTAATAGCTGAAGTGAAGGATCCTTTTTCATGGCCAAATAATTCTGATTCGATTAATTCGGAAGGTATCGCAGCACAGTTCACTTCAATAAGCGGTCCCTGCGCACGATTCGATTTCTCATGCAGCCAACGTGCCACAAGCTCCTTTCCCGAACCATTTGCTCCAGTTATCAATACACGCGCTTCTGTCGGTGCTACGCGATCAATTGTCTCTTTAATACGTTTGATTGCCCCAGACTCACCCAATATATCTTTAGTTTTCGAACTGCTAACTTTTCGTTTCAGTACTTTGGTTTCGGTGACTAGGGAACTTTTATCCAGTGCATTCCGAACGGTGATCAATAATCTGTTCAGGTCCAGCGGTTTTTCTAAAAAGTCAAATGCTCCTTTTTTCGCCGCTTCAACAGCTGTTTCAATCGTACCATGTCCTGAGATCATAATAAAAGGGATATCCGGGCTGCTTTGGTGTGCTTCCGCCAAAACTTCCATCCCATCCATCGTATTCATCTTGATATCGCAGAGAACAAGATCTATTTTTTCCTTTTTTAAAATATCTAATCCATCCCGGCCATTGTCGACATCTAAAATCGTATAATCTTCATATTCCAAGATATCACGCAACGAACTTCTGATGGCGCGCTCATCATCAATTATTAAAATTGTACTCATAAATCGATAGTTATGCTATTTTTTCAATTACGGGAATCAATATAAGTTTTTTTTGGCAATTAGCAAAAAGAAGCAAACCTTGTAAGCCGGGTTCTGTAGACCACCGAAGTGGAATTTCTATCATTTATCTAGATTTGCCATCGCTGACAAACTCAATCAACCTACCCATTACGAATTCCAATACATTGAAAGAAGACGAGCAGCCTTCGAATTTCGCAACCTATTTGGTCTTTCAACACACGAGGTTTACCGTAATATATGTCACCATACAAGACCGTAAGCTCTTACCTTACGTTTTCACCCTTACTCCGAAAAGCGGTATATTTTCTGTGGCACTTTCTGTCTGCTATTTTCATAACAGCCTTCCCGTTAGGAAGCGTGTTGCTCTATGTTGCCCGGACTTTCCTCTCCTCTTAAAAAAGAGCAGCGATAGAACCAGTTTGCTTCTGCGCAAAAGTAGCTATTTTACTCGGATAAACCCGAATTTCTTTTCAATTTCGAAAAGACCATTCATTTAGCACCACAGGCACAAAAATCTACGCAATTACCTTGCGTAGATAAAGAGAATTTTTGTATTTTCAATCTAACAAAAAAAACATGGCACTCAATAAACTAGCCCTCATACGTTATAAAACGATTGACCATTGCCTTCGCTTGCGACATCGTAAATGGACCTTGGAAGATCTCATGGAAAAGGTTTCCGATGCACTTTATGAATTTGAAGGAATCAAAAATGGGATAAGTAAACGTACCATACAAGGTGATATTCAACTCATGCGTAGCAATAAACTTGGCTACAATGCGCCTATTGTTGTGTTGCACCGAAAATTCTACACCTATGAAGATCCCAACTATAGCATTAGCAATTCACCGATTTCCGTCGGTGACATGCAAAAAATGAAGGAAGCAGTAGAGGTACTTAAGCATGTGAGCGGTTTCTCCAGTTTTGATGAAATGAGCGATATTGTTGCACGGCTTGAAGATAGCATCCATACCAAAAAGGACAATTCACCTTCCATTATACAAATGGAAAGTAACAACCTGCTAAAAGGCCTTTCTTTTATCAGCCCGCTGCATCAAGCCATTCGTGAAAAAACACCACTCCTGATCAGCTACCAATCGTTCAAAGCAACACAACAGCAGGATCTGGTCTTCTCACCTTATCTCTTAAAAGAATATCGGAATCGATGGTTTCTAATTGGTCAGCATAAAAAGAATGAAGGATTAATGACGCTGGCGCTTGATCGAATCAATACCATCGAGGAAATGGGCAAAAATTCATACAAGGAATATAGAGGGGTCGATTTCGAACGTTACTTTTCGGATACCATAGGCGTAACGAAGACACAAAAAGACCGTGGCCAGCGGGTGATATTGCAAGTCAATGCAAAAAATGCACCTTATGTAGCAACAAAACCCTTACATCCTTCACAGCAGATTTTAGACAAAAAGGAGGATGGCTCAATCTTAATTCGCATCGATGTTGTACTTAACTTTGAACTGGAAAGAGAAATTTTAGGTTTTGGCGAATCCATTAAAGTACTCTCGCCAAGAAATTTACAAACGAGAATAAAACAGCGCTTGACAGCTGCCACAGAACTCTATGCTGAGAAATCTGTCGATAAGGCGTTAAATTCACGAAATGAATAATATTTCACGCCTAAATGTCTTGGGCGATGGCATAACCACTAGCCCAAGCCCATTGGAAATTATAGCCGCCAAGCCATCCTGTAATATCAACAGTCTCCCCTCCGAAATAAAGGCCTTCAACTTTTTTAGACATTAAGCTTTTGGAGTGAAGCTCTTCCGTTGAAACTCCTCCACGCATGACCTCAGCTTTATCATACCCCTTATCTCCCGCAGGTTTTACCTTGAAGCGATGGATCGTACCGACAATCAACTTCGCATCAGCTTTACTCAGTGAGGCGATTTTGGTATCCAAGGCCAAAAATTTCCCAAGGGCGTCGACCAATTTCCTGCTGAAATAATCGTTTAGCAATTGTGAAACAAGTCGTTTCCCACCGTATTGTCGCTCCTGTTTAATCAGATTATCCAAATTAAAATTAGGCAAGAGATCAATCGTAATCTCCTGTCCAGGCCGCCAATAACTTGATATTTGAAGAATTGCAGGTCCGCTTAATCCCCAGTGTGTAAAGAGAATATTCTCTTCAAAAGACATTCCGGCAACAGACACTTTCGAGAACACCGAATTTCCAGCCAAAGAACTATACCAATCCGCATCTTTTCCAGTTATCGTCAAAGGGACTAATGCAGGCGCTGTACCGACTACATTCAAACCAAATTGTTTAGCTAAGCGTACTCCAAAGTCTGAGGCCCCAAGCTTTTGCACCGGAAGCCCACCGGAAGAAACAACCACTTTATGGGCATGGTATCGGGACTCACCTTTTGCATTTTCTACTTTTACCACAAAGCCATTATCGTTTTTTTCTACAGATTTGACCAAGGTATTCAAGGCTATATCCTGCCCTGTCTCGTATAAAATTTTAGAAAATACAGCAACGATATCTTTTGCTTTATTGGTCTCTGGAAACAACTGTCCCAGTGTTTTTTCATGTCCCACGATACCATATTGTTCAAAAAATGTAATGGTATCGTCCACGGTCCATTGTTTGAATATACCGTGCAAAAAATCTGGATTTTCAGAAATGAAATTAGCGGGACTGCTACCAATATTTGTATAATTACAGCGCCCACCTCCGGAAATCAGGATCTTCGCACCGACCTTATCGTTTCTTTCAAGGACCAAGGTCTTCTTCCCAATTAGCCCTGCTTGGGCTGCACACATCAATCCGCAGGCTCCCCCCCCAATAATGATGGCATCGTATAGTATACTCACAGCAACACTCTAATAAGCAATCAATGTATTTTCAACAGAAACAACTCTTCGTTCCAATTGACTCTGATACCCCAATTCAATAATTTTAATGACATCCCGCGCCTGTTCCGCCGATGCGATCAAGGTAGTTTTTCCCAATATGCTATCCGCAACGTTCTGATAAAAATCAGGATAAGAACCTATTTCAGAAGGAATCATTTCTTCAATATCATTCCCCTGTTCAACAATATTGAGCTTGCCGTATAGACTTGGATCTTCTTGTCCCCAAGTTGGATCTTCATCGGGAAATTTACCATCGCGCAGTAAAGCTTCCTGTGGATCGACACCATATTTTACAAAATTTCCGTTCATGCCAAAGACACGATATCGAGGTGTAGGTTCTTTTGTAAGCATAGACCCTTTCAGCGATACCCGTAAGTCATCATAGTACAATAAGCAGTCGAAATTGTCAATGGTTTTCGCATGATCCCGTTGAATAGCTAAATCTGCAAAAACAGCATCTGGTCTTCCAAACAATTGTAAAGTTTGATCGATAAGATGCGAGCCCAAATCGTAGAATATCCCCGAACCCGGTAAATGTTCTTCACGCCACGCATTTGGTCTCAAGTAATTGCGGAAACGATCAAACCTAACTTCCAGATTTACAATTCTTCCCAATCGTCCACTTTGAATTACTTTCTTTAACGTTCGATAATCGGAGTTGAATCTTAAATTGTGATAAGGCGCCAAAATCAGATTTTTCTCCTTAGCCAGCGCGATAAGCTCATCGGCCTGCTCTACATTGTTCGTAAATGGTTTCTCGACAATAACGTGTTTTCCTGCTTCCAAAGCACGTTTTGCAAAAGGATAATGCATGTCATTGGAAGTCGCAACCACGACTAAATCAATGGTTGCATCATTAAAAATATCATCTGCCGACAAAGCAATTGCTGCCTGTGGATAGCGTTCCTTTAGCAAACTTTGCTGATCTGCTTTCCGGGCGGTCACTTTAACAAGATCCAGTTCAGCTATCGAACGCATCACGGGAGCGTGAAAAACCTGACCTGAAATTCCAAAACCAATAAGTCCTACGCGAATTTTCTTCATAGCATTACATTCTTTCAGGTACATGAATACCCAATAAGTTCATCCCTTTGGCGATAACCTTTGCCGCAGAAGCCGAAAGATGCAATCTAAAGTTCTTTACATCAGGATCTTCCGCTTTCAATATCGTTTCTTCATGATAGAATTTATTGTAGAACTTGGCTACTTCATAGATATAGTTTGCCAATTGCGCCGGGCTGAACTCTTGCGCAGAAGCCTCAATAGCCTCCGGAAACGCACCTAATTGCTGAATTAGATCTCGCTCGTAAGAGGAAATCGTCGCCGGTACAGACACAGCACTGTCAAAATCGAATTCAGCTTTACTTAAAACAGATTTGATACGCGCATGCGTGTATTGAATAAACGGCCCTGTATGACCTTGAAAATCGACAGACTCATTTGGATCAAACAAAAGACGTTTTTTAGGATCCACTTTCAATAGAAAATATTTCAATGCTCCCATTCCGATCGTATCGTAAAGAGCAGCTTTTGATTCCTCGTCCAATCCGCCAGTCTTGCCAAGCTCCTCAGTACGTACCTGTGCAGTTTTAAGCATTTCAGCCATTAAATCATCCGCATCAACAACTGTTCCCTCCCGCGATTTCATTTTACCTGAAGGAAGGTCGACCATCCCATACGATAAATGGAACAATCCGTCAGCCCAGGCTTTACCTAGTTTTTTTAAGATTAAAAACAATACCTTGAAATGGTAATCCTGTTCGTTACCGACAACATAAATAGAATCATTCATTTTGAATTCATCATATTTCAATTGTGCTGTCCCCAAATCTTGTGTAATATAGACCGAAGTACCGTCGCCACGAAGCACAAGCTTCTGATCCAATCCTTCGTCTGTTAGATCAATCCATACGGAGTTATCCTCTTTTTTAAAGAAAACCCCTTTATCTAAACCTTCCTGGATAATATCTTTACCCAACAAGTATGTATTGGATTCATAATAGTATTTATCAAAATCGACGCCTAATTGTTTGTAGGTCTTTTCAAACCCCGCGTACACCCAACTGTTCATGGTTTTCCAAAGGGAGATCACCTCTTCATTACCGGCTTCCCATTGTTGCAACATCGCTTGTGCCTCCTTCATCAAAGGTGCATTTTTCTTTGCTTCCTCTTCGGTTTGCCCCTCAGCTTTCAATGCCTCGATTTCCTTTTTATATTCTTTGTCAAAGACAACGTAATATTTTCCAACAAGGTGGTCGCCTTTAAGTCCAGTAGACTCGGGTGTTTCACCGTTACCAAATTTCTGCCAGGCCAACATGGACTTACAGATATGGATACCACGATCGTTCACCAAATTTGCTTTGATCACATCATAACCATACGCTTTTAGGATTTCCGCAACAGCATATCCTAATAAGTTATTACGGATATGTCCCAAGTGCAGTGGTTTATTGGTATTTGGAGAAGAGTATTCCACCATCAATTTTTTCCCGTTCGCAGGAAATACAGCAAAGTCCTTCGCCGTTATGGTCTGATTCAACAACGTGATCCAGTAAGCATCGGAAAGAACAATATTCAAAAAGCCTTTTATCACATTGAAATCTGATATTTCAGCGATATGCTGTTGCAAATAAGCACCAATTTCCTTTCCGGTTTGTTCCGGAGAAGATTTCGAAAAGCGCGTTACGGGAAAAGTTACGATTGTAATTTGTCCCTCAAACTCCTTTCGGGTAGCTTGTAAAGCAATTTGAGTTTCTAAAATATCTGCATTGTAAAGCTCTTTTACTGCCTGTACAGTGACTTCAATAAGTCGCTTTTGAATAGAATTTGCCATTTAATGATTTTGTAATTTTTACAACTTCCTGATAGTGAATTGGAAATAAATAACATTCCTTATTTAGGTATTCACCATTAAAGTATATCTTTGCAAAAATAATAAAAAATGCAGAGCTATCAGGAATTTCTTGACTTAAGTGTTGGTTTTCCGCAAGACGGATTCGAAATCATCGACGACGAATTGTATTTCCACGATTTGAATTTAATGGAAATGATAGAAACGTACGGTACGCCGTTACGTTTTACCTATTTGCCTATCGTCAGCAAAAAAATTCAGCAAGCGAAAATCCTCTTTCAGACCGCAATTCTGAAACACAACTATCGCGGATCTTACAAATATTGTTATTGTACCAAGTCATCCCATTTCAAGCACATCGTAGAGGAAGCTTTGAAAAATGATATCCACCTGGAAACTTCATCTGCATTTGATATGCCGATGATCGATTCATTGGAAAGACAGGGCACAGTAACAAAAGACATTACAGTGATCTGTAATGGGTTCAAAACCTACCAGTACAAACAATATATTGTTGATATGATCCACGATGGATATAAAAACATTATACCGGTGCTGGATAACAAAGAGGAGTTTAACCTTTATGATGATGAAATCGAATTGGATGAGCCTTGTGCTTTAGGTATCCGCGTTGCTTCCGAAGAGCAACCAGATTCTCAATTCTATACATCTCGCCTAGGGATTCGCCAGGAAGACGTCGTTGAATTCTATAACAACAAGATCGCCGACAATCCAAACTTTAAAGTAAAGTTGCTCCATTTTTTCATTAATTCAGGTATCTCGGACACCCCGTATTACTGGAACGAATTAGAGAAATACGTTACTTTATATTGTAAATTCAAGAAAGTAAACCCGGATTTAGATACCCTAGATATCGGTGGTGGCATGCCATTTAAGGATTCATTGGTACACGACTTTGATTACGAATATATGGTCAATGAGATCGTCAACCGTATCAAACAAATCTGTGCTCACCATGAAGTGATGGAACCAGACATTATTACTGAATTTGGCAAATACACTGTTGCTGAAGCATCAGGTATCCTCTATAAAGTTTTGGGGCGCAAGCAACAAAACGATCGCGAACGTTGGTTTATGATTGATGGTTCATTCATTACAAATTTGCCGGATGTATGGGCATTGAATCAAAAATACATTCTATTGCCGATCAATAACTGGGATTCAGAATATGAACGCGTCAATTTAGGTGGCATCACATGCGATGGACAGGATTATTACAATCAGGAGGCGCATATGAACTCGGTATTTATGCCGAAGACCCGTAAGGTTCAATACCTGGGCTTCTTTCATACAGGCGCCTATCAAGATGTATTAAGCGGATATGGAGGCATCCACCACTGCTTACTTCCTTCACCCAAACATGTGCTTGTACGCCGCAATAGAGATGAAACATTCAACTACGAGGTGTTCGGTGAGGAGCAAAACTCCAAACAAGTAATGAAATTGTTAGGCTACCAATAAGATATTATATTCTACCAAGAGTAAGCACGCTCGTCATTGGGGGATCAAAACAATATCCTCGTAAAAAAGAGCTATTTTAAGCCAAAATAAAAAGGTCTCGTTTCTAGGAACGAGACCTTTTATTTTCAGCCTATCCGCCATTATTTACAATCGGGCGTAAATTAAAGGCAAAATCACAGACAATGAGAACCATATCCAGTAGAAAAAAATAGATTGTAAAATCTATATAGTAAGCTGTTCGGTAGATGTAAACCTATTTCAGTATAAGACAGCTGGCTTTTATTCATATTGTGTTCGTACCTGCTTCGGACCACGTTCGGAGCTGCCCAATTCCGTTACGACTGTTGACCTAGTAGTGTACAGACCTTTCCTGTTTGGAGACTGGACAATATCTGTACAGCATCTGTACAAGATCTATTGATGATCCGAAGCAGATACGAAGCAGGTACGAAGGAAAGCTATTGATCTTTCAGAATGTATCGTCGTTTAGGAAAGGATTGCTGGGTATTTTCCTTTAGCGCGACTAGAAATCCCAAAGTCGATAATTGCTATTTTGCAACCCAAGTTTTAAAGAAATTAAGCACTTTTTCTTCATCATAGCCCTTTCCTTTTTCCAGACTACCACTCTCCTGTACATGCAATGTTTTTCCATTTCTATCCAAAATAATAAAAAATGGATAACCTAGTTTATTGCCTTCAGGGGCATACTTTTGAAACACAGCTTCATTTTTATTTTCTTTTGAATAATTGAGGTGATAATAGAGGAAATGACTCTTTAACAACTTGTCGACACTTGCCGTTTTATGGATATATTCATTAAATCTTAAACACCAGACACACCAATTCCCACCGGCTTGAATGACGATGTTTTTCTTTTCTTTCTTTGCTTGAACCAATAGCTGATCGATATCATTCTGTGCATTGGCATCTGGATTGTAAGGCTTCGAAAGATCCTGAGCTGTAGCAAGCTGCTGTGAGAACGCTTTGGACTGTACGAGTACCGTCCCCAAAAACACAATAGCTCCACACAGTAATAATCTTATATTTCTCATCATAAATAAATTAAATACGAATCTAAAATTACAAAATCATTTCCCCAAACCAAAACATAAGCAGCACATAATCGTTAAACATGATATAGCTATTGACCATGAAAAAAAACACCCAGGACTACAACGGACCGTATTTCAGCGGATTCATAAAAACGCGATTAAGCCCTATATACATAACCTTAGGTGATCAGAATAGGGGGTGTCATTCAAAATACCGCCATTGGGGAGAAGTAAAAAAGGCAACCTGTTGATATGCTATACCCTATCACCCGTAAAAACCAAAAAGACTTGCTTTTGCTAAAATAAAAACAAAACAAAACAAAAACAAACACCTGACCTTAACATAAATAATATTTAATTTCCTTTAAAATTTAACAAATATAGCATAACTTAGTGTAAAGGAAGTAGTAAAAGAAGCACAGAAGATTCACTACAAAAATCCAAAACGAAACAAAATGAAACACCAAGAATTCAACAGGTCAAAACTGATAGAAAAAATAAGGGATACGAGCGCGTGGGATGTTATCGTCATAGGCGGCGGTGCCAGCGGATTAGGTGTTGCATTAGATGCCTTAAGCCGAGGGTTCAAAACAATTTTATTGGAGCAGGTTGATTTTGCAAAAGGCACTTCAAGCAAAGCAACAAAGCTTGTTCACGGTGGTGTACGCTACTTGGCTCAAGGCGACATCTCATTGGTTAAAGAAGCGCTTCATGAAAGAGGTTTACTCCAAAAAAATGCTCCACACCTTGTTAAAAACCAATCGTTTATCATTCCAAACTACAGCTGGTTCGATGGCCCATTTTACACCATTGGAATGAAAATATATGACCTTCTGGCAGGTAAATTAAGCTTGGGAAAATCCATTCATATCAATAAAGAAGAAACGCTCAATCGCATAAGCACTGTACGACCTAAAGGGCTATATGGTGGCGTGGTATATCAAGACGGACAATTTGACGACTCCAGGCTTGCGCTCAACGTTGCGCAGACCTGTATACAAATGGGCGGAGTCGCCCTAAATTATGTAAGGGTCAATAACCTCACCAAAGACAGCGATGGACGAATAAACGGTGTCATCGCCAATGATACCGAAACTGGTGAAGTTTTCACCATACAAGGCAAAGCTGTTATCAATGCTACAGGAATATTTGTCGATGATATCTTAAAAATGGATAGACCTGAAGCGAAACAAATGGTACGCCCCAGCCAGGGTGTTCACCTTGTATTTGACAAGTCGTTTCTCCCGGGCGACGATGCCATTATGATTCCAAAAACGGATGATGGACGGGTCCTTTTTCTAGTACCTTGGCATAATCGAGTCATTGTGGGAACAACGGATACACCGATAGACGAGCATAGCCTTGAACCGGTAGCTTTGGAGCAGGAGATCGATTTTATTCTGAAAACGGCGGGACGTTACTTGACAAAACAACCAACAAGAGCGGATGCATTGGCCGTATTCGCCGGCCTCCGTCCACTGGCAGCCCCTACAGGTAACTCAAACAAAACCAAAGAGATCTCACGAAGCCACAAGGTTATTGTTAGCGACTCCAAATTACTGACTTTAACTGGCGGAAAGTGGACAACATTCCGTCGAATGGGCCAAGATACCCTAGACAAAGCGATAAAAATTGGTTGTTTACCTCAAAAAGAAAGCCGGTCTGCCACACAAAAGATCTATAGCGCCATTCCAACGTCCGACAGAAGCAATCATATGTATATTTACGGTGCCGACCAAGAAATGATCAATGCATTGGCTCAGGAAAATCCCGAATGGAACGAAAAGTTAATCCCACATCTTGAGTTCAAAAAGGCCGAAGTTGTTTGGGCAGCACGCAATGAACTTGCCAGGACTGTGGAAGATGTGCTATCCCGTCGGGTACGGATGCTATTTCTTGATGCGAAAGCTGCAATTGAAGCTGCACCTGATGTCGCAAAAATACTCGCCCAGGAACTGGAAAAAGATGAAGATTGGCAAAATGATCAAATAACGCATTTTCAAAATGTTGCAAAAAATTATATCTTAAAGTAATACAAAATAACCAGCAATACTCAATTACTCAATTATGGAACAACAATACATCTTGGCAATGGATCAAGGTACCACCAGCTCCAGAGCTATCATTTTTGATAAAGACAGAAATATAGTCTCCATTGCCCAGAAGGAATTTACGCAAATATTCCCACAACCAGGATGGGTTGAACACGATCCACATGAAATCTGGTCAACACAGGCAGGTGTCACTGCAGAAGCAACCACAAAAGCAGGGTTAAACGGCAAAAATATTGCCGCTATTGGCATTACCAATCAACGGGAAACTGTGGTCGTTTGGGAAAAAGAAACAGGAAAACCCATCTACAATGCCATTGTATGGCAAGATAAACGCACAGCAGATTATTGCGACGAGTTGCGTAGCTCTGGAAAACATGAGATGATCCAGGAAAAAACAGGCCTAATATTAGATCCTTACTTTTCTGCAACCAAAATAAAATGGATTCTGGATAACGTGGAAGGTGCCCGGGAAAAAGCACAAAACGGGGAATTAATCTGTGGAACTATTGACACTTGGCTCGTCTGGAACCTCACCCGGGGCGATGCTCACATTACGGATGTAACAAACGCTTCCCGCACCTTACTCTTTAATATTCATAGCATGGAATGGGATAAGGAGCTACTCGAATTATTTGACATCCCCGCCGCCATGCTGCCCGAAGTAAAAGAAAGCAGTGAAATATATGGGGAATCACGGACAACCATTTTTGCACACAAAGTCAAGATAGCTGGAATTGCTGGCGACCAGCAGGCGGCACTGTTCGGACAGCAATGTATTGAAAAGGGAATGGTCAAAAACACGTACGGCACTGGATGTTTTATGTTAATGAACATCGGGGATAAACCAATCCGTTCAAAGAACAACCTTTTAACGACTGTCGCCTGGAAAATCAACGGAAAAACAGAATATGCCTTAGAGGGGAGCATATTTATCGGCGGTGCACTGGTCCAATGGCTACGCGACAATCTCAACATCATCTACAAATCGGCAGACATAGAGCAATTAGCGCTGACAGAAAAAGATAATGGCGGTGTCACATTTATCCCTACATTCGCCGGACTGGGGGCTCCATACTGGAACGCTCGTGCACAAGGTACACTATTTGGCCTTACGCGTGCAACAACCAATGGTCATATTGCACGCGCCTCGCTAGAGGCAATTTCCCTGCAGACTCGTGATGTGCTGCAAGCCATGGAAGCTGATAGCGGCATACCGATCAAAGAATTGCGTGTAGACGGCGGTGCAACAGCAAATAATCTACTTATGCAGATTCAGGCCAATGTACTAAACAGCAAAGTTGTACGCCCCAAAATTACAGAAACTACAGCTTTGGGGGCAGCATACCTCGCCGGACTGGCCGTGGGATTCTGGAAAAATGAGGATGAGATTTCTAAGTTTTGGGCACAGGATCGTATATTTGAACCTGAAGCAGAGCAAGAAGAGCAAACAAAAAAGATTATTAAGCTCTGGACCAAGGGAGTCAAAGCATTACAATACTGGACCGAAAACTAACCAACAAGCATGAACCATTATTTAGCAGAATTTATCGGCACCACCCTTCTCCTTCTTTTAGGCAATGGGGTTGTGGCCAACGTTATCTTAAAAGGCACAAAAGGAGAAAATGGAGGGTGGATTGTAATCACGACCGCATGGGCACTTGCAGTCTATGTAGGTGTTGTTTTTGCCGGCCCATATACCGGAGCCCATCTCAATCCTGTGGTAACCATTGCCGTAGCCCTTAATCATGGCCTCCCTTGGATGGAAGTACCTGGCTATATTCTCGCACAAATTGCCGGTGGTTTCTGTGGCGCGATGTTGACCTACATCATGCACAAAGACCATTTCGATGCAACAGCAGACCCAACGACCAAACTTGGTGTTTTCGCTACTATACCCAACATCCGAAATACATCAACAAATCTAGCAAGTGAAATTATCGGAACCTTTGTGTTGATTTTTGTAATTTTCTTCATAACAGGTCAAGATGTCACCATTGACGGAAAAACAGCTCCCATTGGCATGGGCTCCCTTGGTGCGATACCCGTTGCATTCCTCGTGTGGGCCATCGGTCTCTCCCTAGGCGGAACTACGGGATATGCCATCAATCCTGCCCGGGATTTTGGCCCGCGCTTATTTCATGCACTTTGGCCAATCAAAGGAAAAGGTAGCTCCGACTGGTCTTATGCCTGGATTCCAATCCTAGGACCGATCTTAGGCGCCATTTTAGCCTTTGCACTGTATACCTGTATAAAACCGGCCTAATCAAGGTCGAGCTGCACGAACAAAATAAAAGGGATTCAAAAATTGAATCCCTTTTATTTTATTATCCACGCTTGGGTTTTCTATGACCGTATTCACGATCCCGATCAAACGTATTCATATGGCGTTCCTTCTTCACGGGATACACATCATCAATTACAATCAAAATACCTTTTTCTTCTACCGTACCAAACTCATCATTACGTGCAGTGCCAAATGATTTCATCGTAGGCGATAGGTTCATATAGGTATTGATCAACGGTGGAATATTCTCTCCCAATGCTCTCACATGGCTATTTAACACCTTATATCCTTCTTTATAATCCAGCCCATCAAATACGCCGACAAAGCGATCGTAATCATTTTTGATTTCCAATTCCGGAAGAGGAAGAACCAATTTATCATGGTCAGGAAAATAATAGTCCATAAAATAAAGCAACATATCCCGTGCATCTTTATTATAATGTGGATACATGGTCACTTTACCAAAGAGGTATTTAATTTCAGGGTTAAGCATCACCAAAGCCCCTAAACCGTCCCAAAGATTGTCCAATGAAAAAATTCCTTTTCTATTGTCGATGGCTGGTTGGTACTTAGGCTGTACAAACGACCGTCCCAACTCTATGGTGTAAGGTAGATATTCATTCGTAAATAATTCGGAAAACTGAAAATAATGTGCTGTTGATAAATTGGGTATGCCGTTTACTTCACCAGCCTCGGCACATTTGATTACCCTATAACCGGCAACCACCTCTTCATCTTCGGGATTCCATGCGATCAACTGATCGTAACAATCTTCGCATGTATCATTTTCATCGATATCAATTGAAAGTCCTGTACCTCCCCCTGCGCCACGAAAAGTCAACTCCCGCAAACGCCCAATTTCACGCATGACATTTGGCGAATTATGATAGTTGATTAGGTATATCTCGTTATTTCCATTGTTGGTATATCGTAAGAAGACTTCTTTATTCAATTCGGTCTTCAATAATTCTCTATCAACTGGAGGTATAATTTCTTGCATAAATTCTATTTTTCTTGAGCCAATCCATAAACCCTTCTTTTCACTTCCTCAGCCCAAGTTTTTTCGTTTTTTGATTGATCAAACGCTGTATAAGGGATTCTTTCTCCTACTATAATATTGACGGTATGTCCGCGTTGAGCAAACATTTCATCAGGTAAATATAACATTTCAATGTTTACCTTGAGACCCAATTTCTGTCTAAGCCTTGCAAAATTATAAAAAAACTTAGAGTTTTTACCGTCAATCAGGACCGGAATGATATCTTTTTTATATTTTTTTGCTTTGCTAATAAAACTTTTCTTCCATTCTAGGTCTTCTATACGGCCATCGTTTTGTTTTCTGGAAACCAAACCAGCAGGGAATACCAATAGCGCATCATCCGCTCCGTAAGCCTCCTCGATCGCAGAAATAGCCTGTTTCCCCTGCCCCCCCAACTTATTGACACCGACAAACAAAGGCCTCAAATTACCTATATTTAAAAGAATATCATTAACCAAAAATTTCACATCGCGTCTATATTTACCTATAGCGTGCATAAATGCAATTCCATCCAATCCGCCCAAAGGGTGATTGGACGCAAAAATAACCGGATCCGATACTGGAATATTTTCTGCCCCATACAAATTGACCTTGACATCCAGATCGTTGATCAATGCATCAACAAAGTCCAGGCCCTGAAGATCCGCAAAGCGCGTCATAATATCATTTATCTCGTCTTCATGAATTGTCCTTTTTAAATAATTAAGTAAAAAAGACGGAATCCATTTAGCAAGGCCCGCATTTTTTTTGTGAATAACTTCACGTATATCAATAAACTTTTTACTCTCGCTTGTGATCATCAATCTTACTGTTCCAATTAAAAATACTTCACCTCCATTTAAGCCCAGTTTTTAGGCGTATCCCAATTCGTTGACAAAAATAATAACAGAATGGTAATAAAAGTACAATTTTAAACTTTAAAATTGTACTTATTTGCAATAATGTATTCGTTCTCTGTGCTTCCTGTTTTAGGTATTACAAGCAATCAACGAATTAAGTATAAATCTGATCCTGTAAAATTTCTTTTCACCTAGTTTTTTTATTAAGTTTGAGTATGCTAATAAGTCAATTTCTTTCAAATGCTGATTTCAGTATTCAAAATGCTGATTCAATACAACAAGCGCTAGAGAAGCTGCAAGATATGCTTTGTAAAGAATTAGTCGTTTTAAATGGTGACGACTATATTGGCCTGGTTAATGAAACCATCTTATTGGATGCGGAAGATGAAGAAGCTCCCCTTTCTTCCATAAAAATAAATACGGCCCCCATACAGCTGAAGTTCAATCAACACCCCTATGATGCCCTGGTGATGATAACGGTATATAATAGCACAATCATTCCTATTTTAGATCAAGACAACAAATATATTGGTGTGTCAACACAATTGGATATATTAAAGGCAATAAGTTCAATTCAATCACAAAATGAATCTGGTGCTATTATTGTGTTGGCGACTGGCCTACACGATTTTTCACTTTCACAGATTGCGCACCTTGTTGAAAGTGACAATTGCAGAATCCTCAATTGCGCAACTAAAATAAATTTGGAAAGTGACAACATTGAAGTTACCCTTAAAGTCGACAAGTCAAACATCAATGCCTTACTGAATTCATTCCTAAGACACAACTATTTAATTCTTGAAACCCATAATACCATAGCTGCATTTGACGACACTGCCGACCGTTATCAGCAGCTTATGAATTATATTAACATTTGATTAAGATTAGTTTTTTCTCATCTTTGCCCCATAAATTGAAAACAATATGAGAATCGCAATATATGGAAGAGAGTTTCAACCCTCTGTTATACCACATGTGAAACACTTATTTGAATATCTTGTCGATAAAAATATTGAGATCTGGGTATATAATCCATTTCATGAATTTCTGCAATCACAATTTGAATGCGCCTTTAACTTCTCAACATACAATACCTATCAAGAAATAAAAGATCATATTGACATCATGTTGAGTCTAGGCGGAGATGGAACCATGTTATCTGCTGTTTCCCTGATTAAAGATTCCGGAATTCCAATTGCAGGAATAAACTTTGGACGCCTCGGCTTTTTAGCGTCCATCAATAAAAATGATTTTGAGGATGCCATCGAGGATATACTGAACCAGCGTTTTACCATACAGAAGCGCGTGCTGCTCTCTGTAGAATCTGAACAGCTTAACTTGTTTGAAGGCAATCATTATGCGCTCAATGACATTACCGTATTTCGTTACGACAGCTCGGCCATGATTACGGTCAATGCACGCATCAATGGCGAACTACTGAATTCATACTGGGCAGATGGACTAATTATCGCTACACCTACCGGATCCACAGCCTATTCATTGAGTTGCGGCGGACCTATTATTATGCCGGAAAGTGGCAATTTTGTCATTACCCCCATCTCTCCGCACAACCTCAATGTGAGACCCATTGTCATCTCGAATCAGTTTACCCTTGAATTGGAAATAGAGAGTCGAAGCAATCAATACATCTTAAGCTGTGATTCCAAAAACGAGTCTATTGATACATCTGTAAAATTAACCATTAAACAGGCTCCATTTACTATTAATCTGATTAGACTCCCCCATGAAAGCTTTTTCAGTACGCTGCGGGAAAAATTACTTTGGGGCATCGATGTCAGAAATTATTAGGCTATCAATTCACTTCGCACAAGCTCGCTTTGTATGAAGAGAAACACACAAAACAATCTTTCTAAATATTGTCCTTCTAAATTTCCAATTAAAAATCGATATTTGGAAGAAATAAAGAAAGACGGAATAAGAACATCCGGAATAGAAATCCAAGTGCGATAATTAATCAATGAAAAGTACGTTAAACAAACAATAATCATTGGTAGCAATACAGGAAACCAAAAGTAGGTTTTAAAACGCCAAAATAGCATTGATGCCTAAGGTGTTCATTTTATTGAAAACAGCAAAAATGAGTTTTTTAGATCAGATAGATAGTATTAAATTGCCACAGCATATAGCCATCATCATGGATGGCAACGGCCGTTGGGCAAAACAGAAAGGGAAACTTCGCGTATTTGGGCATCAAAATGGTGTAAAAGCAGTACGAGAAGCATTAGAAGGATGTGTAAAAGCAAATATTAAATTTCTGACACTTTATGCATTTTCTGCAGAAAACTGGAATAGGCCTAAGCTCGAGGTAATGGCACTCATGGAGCTATTGGTTACTTCCCTTAAAAAAGAAATCAAAACTTTTCAGGAGAATGGCGTCCGTTTGAATGTTATTGGTGATATCACCAAATTACCCTCAAATGCACAAAGAAAGCTGCAGGAGACCATTGAAGCAACGAAAGAAAATACACACTGTACATTGACATTAGCTTTGAGCTACAGTTCTCGACAAGAAATTGTGGACGCCGCTCGAAATCTAGCCCAAAAAGTAAAAGACGGAAAACTCAATGCAGACGAAATTAACGATGAATTATTCGCTGCAAACCTCTATACACAAAACCTACCCGATCCTGACCTTCTGATACGTACCAGCGGAGAATTGAGAATAAGCAATTTCCTACTTTGGCAAATTGCCTATTCAGAATTATGCTTCCTAGATAAGATGTGGCCCGAGTTTACGAAAGAAGATTTATTTAAATCCATCGTCGATTATCAGCAACGCGAAAGAAGGTTTGGAAAAACAAGTGAACAGTTATAAAGATTTTATTAAATTTGACCACTGATTTGAAAAAAAGCAAGCTGGTTAAATTTTCTTAATTAACAAAAATTAACAAACGATTGGTGTACTTTAGCGCCAATAATTATAGATAAATGAAGCGTATACTACCCGTAATACTATTTTTTGGTCTCTCATCAATGCAGCTTGTCTACGGACAAGACAAAGGTGCGTTCAATTTAAATGACCCAGAAAAAATCAGCTATCTCAATCCTAAAAACTATGTAATTAGTGCTATTGATATAACTGGAACACAATTTTTAGATAAAAATGTATTAATTACGATCTCTAAATTGTCAGTAGGTCAATATTTGGAAGTTCCAAGTGAGGCGACTGCAAAAGTAGTGAAGGATATGATGGCTCAAGGCCTCTTTGATGATGTCGAATTATGGGCAGATAAAATTGAAGGTGAAAATATATTTTTGACCATCCGTGTAGTAGAACGTCCTCGTTTAACGCGTATTGATATCAACGGTCTAAGTAAAAGCCAGACCGAAGAAGTTCGCAAACGTTTAAATAGTAACACTGGTAAGATTGTCAACGAAAACTTGATGAACACCACACGTGGTACGATCCAACGGTTCTTAAAAGAAAAAGCTTTTTTATATCCGGAGATCACCCTAAAAACAGTGAAAGACTCGGCACAGGCTAATAATGAAATACTTATTGCCGATGTGGATAAAAAACATAAGGTAAGAGTCAAAAAAATGACTTTTACAGGGAATGAACATTTTTCTCAGCAAGAGTTGAGAAAAATGGCCAAGCCAATTAAGCAAAAAATGTGGTACCGTATTTTCGGTCCTGGAAAATTCAAGGAAGAAAAATACAAAGAAGGTAAAGAAAACCTAATCAAGAAAATGGCAGCCAAAGGCTATCGTGATGCGACAATCTTGAAAGATACGGTTATTCGCGATGGTGAAAAAAATGTGTTGGTTAACTTTGACATCTATGAAGGTCCTAAATATTATGTAGGTAATATTGTTTGGACAGGTAATGCTAAGTATTCTGACACTTTGCTTAATAAAATTTTAGGTGTCAAACGTGGTGATGTTTTTTCGGAAGAAAAATTAACAGCAAAATTGATGGGTCCTACAAAAAATAGTGATGACATCTCTTCAATCTATATGAACGATGGTTATCTTACGTTCTCAGTAGACCCCGAACAAACGCGTATTTATAACGATACCATCGATTTAAATTTACGTGTTTATGAAGGTGCTCAATATACCATCAATAACGTTATTGTTAAAGGTAATGATGTAACCAACGACCGTGTTGTATTACGTTCTATTTATACAAAACCTGGTCAAAAATTCTCAAAAGAACAAATTATGCGCAGTGTGCGTGAGATTGCGCAGTTGGGAAATTTTGATGAGCAAAAGACAAACCCAGTACCGACAAATCTAAATTATGCGGATGGTACAGTGGACATTGTTTACAATGTGACTGAAAAACCTTCGGATCAGGTCGAGCTTTCGGGTGGTTATGGTGCCGGTCAGATCATCGGTACGTTAGGTTTAACATTTAACAACTTCTCTACCAGTAATTTCTTTGATAAAAGTTCCTGGAAACCGCTACCACGTGGAGATGGACAGAAGTTGAGTGTGCGTGGTCAAACTTCGGGTAAACGTTATCAATCGTATAGTTTCTCTTTCTCCGAGCCTTGGTTGGGTGGTAAAAAACCAATTTATTTTGGTTTGAGCGCCTATACTTCGAGTTCATCATATGGTGGGTTTAACTACTATACTGGCGAGCAAATTGTTAAGGATTCCGAGTTGAATCGTATTTGGATGACTGGTATTACCGCAACATTAGGTAAACGCTTGCAATGGCCAGACAACTGGTTCCAGGCAAATACTTCCTTGTCATTCCAACGTTATAAGCTTCAGAATTATGGAAATTACTTCCTATTTGATAATGGTACAGCCTATAACATCAACTTGACGCAAGAGTTTAGCCGTAATTCGATCGATGCTCCTATCTATCCTACTTCGGGTTCAAACATCAAATTCTCGGTGCAATTGACGCCTCCATATTCATTGTTCAACAACATTGATTATAAAAATGGTTCGGCTCAGGAACGCTACCGTTGGACAGAGTACCACAAATGGAAATTTGACTCGCAATGGTATGCAAAAATTGCGGGAAAACTTGTTTTCAAAGCACAAGCTCAATTTGGTTTCTTGGGTAAATACTCCAGCAAAACTGAGATATCAACTTTCGAGCGTTTCAAAGTCGGTGGGGATGGTATGCAAGGGTTTGATTACCTACAAGGATCTGAAATTGTTGCGTTACGTGGTTATGCAAATGGTGTAATCATTCCTGAAGGAACACAAAATGTGAATGTGGCACGAAATTCAGGTAGTCCAATCTATACGAAATATCAAATGGAATTACGTCACCCGGTGATGTTAAATGATCAGGCAACAGTTTACGTATTGGCTTTCGCTGAAGCGGCAAATACCTGGAACAAGTTCACCGAATACAACCCATTTAAAGTACGTCGTTCTGCAGGTGTTGGTGCCCGTATCTTCTTACCTATCTTCGGTATGCTAGGAATAGATTACGGCCATGCATTCGACCCTATCCCGGGTTTACCAAGCAGTACATGGAAACAAAACTTTACATTTAGTATCATGCAAAATATGGGTGGATTCTAATCTTTGTTGATCCAATCCTGTCGAAATAAAATAAAAAGCTATCGCAAGAAATTGTAGATAGCTTTTTTGTTTTAAGATTATTTTCCAATAAATCATGCATTTTTCTTTCATTTCCACCCGATCGGATTAAATGCGAAATCACCCTATATATCTTATAAATTTTCTTATATTGAGTGCGGTTATGATCACCGAAAAAAGAAGCTATAAACAGCACTCAGGCAACTAGCATTGGAGCATTCTTCAACAAGTTAAATAGTGTTAAACCCGAGAAATATCTGTTAGATTGCTTCTTTTTTCTTATTTTTGAGCCGTAAATTTACGTAGAGCGGTTTTCTCGAATTAAACTTTTGGGATTATCCGAAGTCATAAGGTAAATTAGTGTTAAATAATAAAAAGTATAGTCTATAAAAACTTACAGGAAATATGAAAAAAATATTGTTAGTTATAGCTTTTGTAGTCGTGAGTGCTACAGCGACATTTGCCCAACAACTTGCATATGCTGATTCAGAATATATCCTAAAACATATTCCTGAATATACGACTGCACAGAAACAGTTAGATGACCTATCTAAGCAATGGCAGGAAGAAGTGGATCAGAAATATGCTGAGATTGAAAAACTATATCAGGCTTATCAAAAGGACCAGGTTTTATTAAATGAAGATATGCGTCGCCGCCGAGAGGATGAAATCGTGACAAGAGAAAAAGAAGTAAAAGACTATCAAAAACAAAAGTTTGGATTTGAAGGCGACCTCTTTAAAAGACGTACTCAATTGATGAAGCCTATTCAAGACCGTGTAGCAAAAGCTATCCAAGATGTTGCTTCGGCCCAGGGAATTGATTTTATTATGGACAAGGGCAATGAGTCTACTTTTCTCTATGCCAATCCAAAATTGAATAAAAGTAATGATGTCATTACAAAATTAGGATATAAACCCAATCCGAGTCTTGCAAACTAAGCGGGAGTTTATTATCATTGTGAACACAAATAATAATAGTAGTAATTAATTAGAAAACTAAAAGATTGCCATAAAGATGGCTCATTAGATTAAAATGAAAAGCATGAAAAATTTATTAAAGGGTGCGGTTGCTTTAGTGGCAGTATTTTTCTCAACTCAATTCGCAAATGCGCAACAAAAGATTGGTCATATCAATTTTGCTGAAATTATTCAGTCAACATCTGAATTTAAAACAGCTGAAGGGCAGTTGAAGACATTGAGTGATGGTAAAACCAAAGAAATTCAAGATATGGTTACCATCTATCAAACAAAACAAAAAGATGCAAACGATAAATTGCGTAACAGAAGTGAAGCAAATAAAGATACGGTTGATCCAGAAATCAACAAAATAGGTCAAGAATTACAAGATATCCAAGCGCGTATTCAAACAGCACAACAAGCTGCTCAAGAAGACTTGAACAAAAAAGAAGAAGAATTAATTGCACCTATACACAGAAAAGTTGGTGAAGCTGTAAATGCTGTTTCTAAAGAAAAAGGTATGGCTTATGTATTTGATATTTCAAGCACAAACATTCCTTATTTCCAAGGCGGAGAGGATTTAACTGCTGCTGTAAAAACAAAATTAGGTATTTCAGCTACAGCTGCTCCTACTGCTGCTCCAGCAAGAAAATAAGCTAGTATACAAGGCAATAAAAAAGGGATTATCGATATCGATAATCCCTTTTTTATTGCCTATCTATTTTCCCAATGGCAAGTGAATTTCAATCAGCGTAAAACGCCGACAGCACCAAATACGCTCCAGTTCTACAGCGAAAAGAATAAGGTAAACTCAAAAGCTTATCGAATCAGTCAAATTATAGTGTAAATAAAAATCTGCTGCTTGATTTTCTTGCATTTACCAGCTAAATTGTAGATATTGGTTCGGAAAACAAACATATCTACCCTAATGAAAACTTCATGGTCCCAAATTTGTTCATTAACTGACGAATATGAGGTACCCAGGAAAGCTTCGTCGTTAAAATGATTTTATTCGCATGAAAAAGAAAGTAATTGAGGATAATCCTAAAAAAGAAAGAAAGGTAACTTCCGGTCCTATTCGCGACAAAGAACGCACCAAGGCGCGAATGATCGCTGCTGTCGGAAAGGTCATTCAAAAGAAAGGATACCATGCATTGAATGGGCCTAATATTGCTTTGGAATGTGGACTGAACAAAGCATTAATATGGAACTATTTTGGCGGTCTCGATCAACTGGTGGAAGCTTACCTGACACAAAAAGATTTTTGGCAAATCGGAGACAAAGGAGTCTTAGAGCAAATGGTCACAAACCCAAGCACCATCAGCGTTTCCTTGATAGAAGAATTGCTTAAATCTCAATTCGACACCTTTTTGAAGGATAAAACGAAGCAAAAAGTCATTCACTGGGGCCTAGGCGAAAAAACCAAAGCGCTTAAAAATATCGCCGACAGACGGGAAGTGTTTGGCGAGGAACTATTTAAACATGTCGATTCAAAATTCGAAAACTCCGAAAACGACCTTAGAGCGACATTAGCGATTTTAGTCAGTTCAATTTATTATTTGAGCCTTCAGGCAAAATCTACAGGTAGTACATTTTGCGGTATTGATGTAAATACCGAAGCAGGAAAAGAACGAATTCAGAAAACGATGCGTAAAATATTAGAACAGACATTTTCTGATGTTGAGCTGTAGTCTACTCAGATACAACTAGAGAAAACGTCCAAGAAGAAATAATTCCTTCTGGACGTTTTTCATTACAGCCTAAATTCACCATTAAAAAATTCCAATAATTTATCGTGTTAGGTCCTCATTTTTGATTTATTTTTACTATGTTAGCATAACAAAATAATATAGTATATTTGTTTATAACCAAGATACAAGCATATGATAGGTCAACTAATATTTGCGGTTTGTTTCGCTGTAGCATTGTTTCTTTTTAGCAAAAATGCACAACAGATTTATCGTAATATCAAGCTAGGCAGACCGGCAGATCGTTCGGACAGATCCGCGGAGCGTTGGAAAATGATGTTCCTCGTCGCCTTTGGTCAAAAGAAAATGTTTAAGCGTATTTTCCCCGCAGTCCTACATTTATTTGTATACCTTGGATTTGTCATCATCAATATTGAGATGTTGGAGATTGTCATAGACGGGCTTTTTGGTACACATCGTATCTTTTCATTTCTAGGGGGTCTTTATAATTTCCTGATTGGGGCATTTGAATGGCTCGCGCTGGGTGTACTGGTATCCTGTCTCATCTTTTTATTTCGGAGAAATATTGCTAAAGTAGCTCGCTTAAATAGCGCGGAATTGAAACATTGGCCCAAGACGGATGCAAATATTATTTTAATCACAGAGATTCTTTTAATGTCGGCTTTCCTACTGATGAACGCTTCTGATCTTAAATTGCAACTCTATGGCTTTGCACATTTTAAATCGGCAGGTTCCTTTCCAGTAAGCCATTATCTTCTTCCATACCTTCCTACTTCGACGGAGGCCTTATTTTTAATAGAGCGGTCTTGTTGGTGGTTTCATATCCTAGGTGTACTTGCCTTCTTAAACTACCTCCCCTATTCCAAGCACCTTCATATTATTTTGGCTTTTCCGAACACCTATTTTTCTAATCTGAACGCAAAAGGCAAACTATCCAATATGCCAGCTGTGACCAATGAGGTTAAGGCAATGCTTGATCCGAGTTTCACCCCGCCTCCAGCAGATGCAAATGCACGCTTTGGAGCCAAAGATGTCCAGGATTTAACCTGGAAGAGCTTATTGGATGCATATACCTGTACTGAATGTGGACGTTGTACATCTTCCTGCCCCGCAAATATAACGGGAAAGCTGCTGTCCCCACGAAAAATCATGATGGATACAAGGGATCGACTCACTGAAGTCGGTACGAATATCAAAACAAATGGAAGCTTTCAGGATGACGGAAAATCTCTCATTGACACTTACATCAGTCGAGAAGAGTTATGGGCCTGTACAAGCTGTAATGCATGTGTAGAACAATGCCCGGTCAATATTAATCCTTTGGATATTATTATTGAGCTACGCCGCTTTGCTGTTATGGAAGAATCACAAGCTCCTGCGAGTATTAACAATATGTTTGGAAATATTGAGAATAATGGTGCCCCTTGGAAATATGCGCAATTGGACCGCGCCAATTGGACTCAACAACAATAGTTTTATGATGGAAAATGAATTAAAAGTTCCCACAGTTGCAGAACTGTTGGCCAAAGGAGAAACTCCTGATATACTATTTTGGGTAGGTTGTGCAGGGAGTTTTGACGAACGTGCACAGAAAATTACGCGCGATATCTGCAGAATATTACAACATGTCGGTTTAAAATATGCCATCTTAGGTACAGAAGAAAGTTGTACGGGCGATCCTGCCAAAAGAAGTGGAAACGAATTTCTATTTCAAATGCAGGCCATGATGAACATCGAAGTACTCAATGGCTATGAAATCAAAAAAATAGTAACGGCTTGCCCACACTGTTTCAATACCTTGAAAAATGAGTATCCATCCCTAGGTGGTAACTATGAGGTCATTCATCATACACAATTGATCCAAAACCTGATCAATGAAGGAAAATTAAAACCAGCAGATAACAACGTATTCAAAGGAAAGAAGATAACCTATCATGATCCCTGTTATCTTGGTCGTGCGAATGAGGTCTATGAGGCACCGAGAAAAGTATTGGAAAGCTTGGATGCCCAGTTGATCGAACTGAAACGTTGTAAGAGCAATGGACTTTGCTGCGGTGCTGGGGGCGGACAAATGTTTAAAGAACCAGAGCCCGGAGCAAAAGACATTAACATCGAACGTATCGAAGAAGTCATCGATGCACAGCCTCAAGTTGTCGCTGCAGCATGTCCTTTCTGTATGACGATGTTAAAAGATGGCGTAAAAATAAAAGAAAAAGAATCAGAGATTGAGGTGTTGGACATTGCGGAAATAACTGCCCGAGCAAATCAATTGTAAATTACATTAATTACGAAATAAAAGAGGCCCGATCATACGATCGGGCCTTTTGTGTAGGGAGAAGAATATCTCCTGTCCACGCTTAAATTAGGGGAATCCCAAAGCCGGTTAAAATATAAGGGATTCCCCCGAATCGAAGATCAGCGCTGTTTTTATGCTGATCAACCGACTCTAACATCTAGCCATAACAAAGGTATCGCCTCTAGTTCAATTCATTGTTGTTCATTTCTTTAAAAATGTTGTTCATTTCTTAAATAATAAAAAAAATGATAGACCATACTTTCTTTATCCCAATAGAAGTAATTCGATCGATCACTACAATAGCGTTATAATTTTATCAGCTTTTTCCTTGCCATAAAGTCGAGAAATCACTTCTATAACACGTTGTTTATGATTAAACGCAGTACTTGAATATGCCCAATGATGAATTGCTGTTGCAGTACACAAAGCCTTCAACGTATGTGGATTATAGATAAACATAGGCAGAAGATTAAAAATCTGCTTTTCCTTCACGGCACGGATCGTTTTTAAATTCATTGCGCTGATAGAACAGATCAGTGCTATCATTCCACATCACAATCATATCGGGATTCCATCCAATCAAAGTTTCGGCATTAATATTGGGTTGATCCAGTTCAAATGGACAAACATTCTGTACACCCGCCATTTCCAAACATGTATGCATCATGCTATGGGTTCCTGTTGTTGAAAAAATACGACCTTAGGCCCAAGTAAAATAGACCCGGCGCTTTTCCTTAACAGCTGTAGCATTCTCCTTAAGGCGACCAATTTCAGCAACGTATTTAAAGAAAAGAAGATAACCTATCATGATCCCTGTTATCTTGGTCGTGCCAATGAGGTGTATGAGGCGCCGAGAAAAGTATTGGAAAGCTTGGATGCCCAGTTGATCGAACTGAAACGTTGTAAGAGCAATGGACTTTGCTGCGGTGCAGGGGGCGGACAAATGTTCAAAGAACCAGAGCCTGGAGTAAAAGACATTAACATCGAACGTATCGAAGAAGTCATCGATGCACAGCCTCAAGTTGTAGCAGCAGCATGTCCTTTCTGTATGACCATGCTAAAAGATGGCGTAAAGATAAAAGAAAAAGAATCAGAGATAGAAGTGCTGGATATTGCCGAAATCACTGCCCGAGCAAATCAATTGTAAATTATATTAATCACGAAATAAAAGAGGCCCGATCATACGATCGGGCCTTTTGTGTAGGGAGAAGAATATCTCCTGTCCACGCATAAATTAGGGGAATCCCAAAGCCGGTTAAAATATAAGGGATTCCCCCGAATCGAAGATCAGCGCTGTTTTTATGCTGATCAACCGACTCTAACATCTAGCCATAACAAAGGTATCGCCTCTAGTTCAATTCATTGTTGTTCATTTCTTTAAAAATGTTGTTCATTTCTTAAATAATAAAAAAAAATGAGAGAACACTACGCGATGATATACCCGCCACCGAAATAGCTATCCGCAGAGATAGCACTTTCGGTGAGGTTGAGTACCACTTGATCACTAAAATTCTTACTGTTCACCACTTGAATACGATGTGGTATATTTAACAATGAAGCTTCTAGTCGGAATGCTTCCGACAGCTGTTTCGGATTATATGAGGTATAATCCTTCGAACTAATTTCGACTTAGTCAATTCTGAACGATTTTATTATATCGCTAAATCTCATCCTTCTCAATCCATTTGGGAACCAGTGGCGCTTCATACTGTTGCATCTTCTCGATCAGCTCCTCAATCGTATCAGCCACCAATAACATCGCTCGATTTTCCTGCTTAAGAAGGCCCTCTTCGACCATGTGATCAATAAATTGAATGAGATGATTGTAAAATCCATTGATGTTTAACAAACCAACTGGCTTTTTATGTAAACCCAATTGAGCCCATGTAATCATTTCAAAAAGTTCTTCCAAGGTACCAAAACCACCCGGCAGCGCAATAACTCCTTCGGCATAATCACTCATAATCCGTTTACGATCGTGCATGGTATCTACAGTAATCAGTTTTGTTACCCCCCTATGCTCTCTTTCTTTCGAATTTAAAAAATCAGGAATGACACCTATTACCTCACCTCCCTGTGCAAGAGCTCCATTCGCAACAGCTCCCATTAGGCCAACCCTTCCACCACCATAAACCAAACGAATACCGTATTCAGCCAAAACCTTTCCCACATAGGAGGCTTGCTCTTCATACACGGCCGAATTCCCTAAACTGGAAGCACAAAAAATAACAATACTATTAACTTACTTCATATACAAGTATAGTTAAAAATAAACGGATCAGCTCTTTTTAATAAAAAAACAAACTCACTATCAATAATATACAAAAAAATACACGCATTATTTTCGCGCATAAATATAAATGTAAAAAAAACACTTAAAATAAATAACACATTTAATATCTTTGATTTACCGGTCTTTTTATACATAACGGCTAACCAGACAAGCTCATCAGATCTTGTTAATAACAAATGATAATTTCAGTCCATATGATCTTCAAAAACAAATTTTTGCACAGTGCTCTCTTAAGCTTATTTAGTCTGGCGCTATCTGCCCAAACAACTTCTCAATTGAATTATTTCGATTTAAGAGAAGTGAGGTTGTTACCTGGGATTTTTAAACATGCTGAAAATCTTGACATCAATTATTTATTGGAAATAGACCCGGACAGATTGCTGGCTCCCTTTTTACGCGAAGCCAATTTACCGCTAAAAAAAGACTCCTATACCAATTGGGAAAATACAGGATTAGATGGCCATATCGGAGGGCATTATCTATCTGCTCTCGCACATATGTATGCCGCTACAGGAGACCTTCGTATTAAGGAAAAACTAGATTATATGCTCAGCAACTTGAGACGTTGTCAGGAAGCAAATGGAAACGGCTACATAGGCGGAGTACCTGGGGGTAAAATTATTTGGACAGAGATTCAGCAAGGTAGAATCAACGCCGGTAGCTTTAACCTGAATGGAAAATGGGTGCCGCTATATAATATACACAAAACCTATGCTGGCCTGCGAGACGCCTACTTGTTGACAGGCAATGAATCTGCAAAAGACATGCTGATTCAAATGACTGATTGGGCGCTTAAGTTGGTCGCTCAACTTTCAGATGCTCAAATACAGGAAATGTTACGAAGTGAACATGGCGGACTGAACGAAACTTTTGCTGATGTTGCTGCAATTACCCAAGATCAGACTTATCTCGAGTTGGCTCGTAAATTCAGTCATCAATCCATACTTCAGCCTTTATTAGCGCTTGAAGATCATTTAACAGGATTGCATGCAAATACACAAATTCCAAAAGTTCTCGGTTTTAAACGCATCGCTGACCTTTCTCACAACGAAAAATGGGCGGAGGCTGTTCGCTACTTTTGGGACAATGTCGTTGAGCAGCGCTCGATTGCTATTGGAGGAAATAGTGTAAGTGAACATTTTAACCCAACGGAAGATTTTTCAAAAATGCTCTATAGCATTGAGGGACCAGAAACTTGCAATACCTACAATATGTTACGGCTCACAAAAATGCTCTATCAGACCGATCCGCAAGGGAAATACCTCGATTTTTATGAACGTGCTCTTTACAACCATATCTTATCGACACAACACCCCGAACATGGTGGATTAGTCTATTTCACGCAAATTCGTCCGGGGCATTATCGTGTTTATTCTCAAGCGCAGACAAGTATGTGGTGCTGCGTCGGATCAGGGATGGAAAATCACGCCAAATATGGTGAAATGATCTACGCATACCGCAACAATGACCTATTTGTCAATCTATTTATTCCTTCACGCCTGGACTGGAAGGAGAAAAATATGGAAGTTATTCAAGAAACGAACTTCCCGACAGAAGCCAAAACAAGCATACGAATGAACCCTAAAAAACCGACGTCATTCAGCTTGTTTATTCGTAAACCCAGCTGGCTCAACACAGCTCCCCATGTGTTGATCAATGGAAAGCCTTACCGCAATTTCAGTTCCACAAATGAGCATATCCAGATCAAACGTACATGGCGAAAGGGCGATATCGTCAGCCTTCAATTACCCATGGGGATACATACTGAGCAGTTGCCTGATAAAAGCAATTATTATAGTATTTTATATGGACCTCTTGTTTTGGGAGCCCGAACTGGACAGGAAGATCTTTTGGGACTTCGAGCCGACGACAGCCGAATGGGGCACATTGCTTCTGGAAAACAAATCCCTTTACGTGATCTCCCGATTCTTCAAGCAGAACCGAACAATATTCCGGCACTTGTAAAACCAATAGCGTCAAAGCCCTTACACTTTACACTCTCAAATCTCTATTTGGGAAAAAAAGATATTCAAATGGAACTAGAACCCTTTTTCGGTATTCATGATTCCCGTTATATGATCTATTGGCCTCAAGCAACGCAGAAAGAATTACTGGCATTACAGGACAAAATGCGCCGCGATGAAGTGGAAAGCTTAGCGCTAGCGGCCAAAACGGTCGATAAAGTAGTCGCTGGGGAGCAACAACCAGAATCAGATCACTTTTTTCGCGAGCAAAATAGCAATGCTGGGGCATTCGGTGATACACGCTGGCGCGATACAAAAGGCTGGTTCAGTTATGTGATGAAAATAACGCCAGAGACCCAACTGGTCGCGATCAAATTGCTGGCAGACAACTCATCCAGGGTAACTGAGGTAATGATCGATGGTAAAACCATCAGTATATTGGAAGACAAGGATGAGAGATCCACCATGAAAACAATACATATACAGCTTCCCATGGAGAGTGCAGGTAAAACCAAAATAGAACTGAAAATTAAGGCCGGGGCAGGATTTACAAGTCACAAGATCCTAGAAATAAGAACTCTTCGTCCTGACTAATGGATCTGGGAGATAACTTCCATTAGTCAGGCGTGATTCACTTAGCCTAGATAATTCAGTTCATCAAAAGTGATTCAGTTCGTCAGAAGAGCGCTTAATTTATTTTCCGATTAAAACAACGGCGCCTTCAGGTTGCAACGTCAATTTGATGGACTTTGTTTTAGAAAGTCGAATCTGCTTCTGTTTTGACTCCCGGGCAATGTTATCGTCGATTAGCTGTACCGCATCTGTACTCAACATGGGCAAATTCACCGATACAGTTTTTTCTTTGCCCTCGGCATTTATCCCCGCTATATACCATGTATCATTCTTTCTCCGGGCAAGTATGACATATTTACCTGGATAACCATCAATAAAAACAGTCTCATCCCAGGTAGTTGGTACCTGCTTCATAAAATTAATCACATGGGTTGGCATTTCCTGTAAATTATTGGGTGTCAATCCAAAATTTTGTACCGGAGTCTGAAATAAAATCGCCGTTGCCAATTGAAATGTTTCTGTCGTTTTGCGGATAGTACCGCCGCTATTCTCGCGGTTATGACGTTTGTTCAGCAAAACCGGGCCAAAATCCATTGCCGCCACGGCATTCCGAATAAAGGGATGTAAAGTCGCATTAAAAGCCTCCGTATCATTTGCATGTTGTGTGAAAATCAAATTTTCAGAGGCTAATACGGCTTCACTGCCCACGAAATTCGGATACATGCGCTCCCAACCACGCGGTAAAGTACATCCATGAAATATAACGGTTAATCCATAATCATTTGCATCCGAAAGAATATCTTCGTAAAGCTTCAGTGTTTCTTGTTTATCGCCTCCAAAAAAGTCGACTTTGATTCCTTTAATGCCCACATGCTGCATCCATTGCATCTCGGCTTTACGTGCAATCGAAGTATTCATTTTATTTTTTGGCGTCTGAGGTGCGTCGTTCCAGAATCCGTTCGAATTGTACCACAGACAAATACCTACGCCCCGCTCCTTCCCATAAGCCACCAATTGTTCAATTTTCTCATGGCCGATCTTTGTATCCCACCAATTGTCGATCAATACAAATTCATACCCCATTGAAGCCGAAAGATCAATGAACTTCTTCTGGTCTTCAAAATTAATACTCCCGTCCTGCCATTCCAACCAGCTCCATGTCGCCCGTCCGAATTCGTATTTCTTCGATGCCGGATACTGCGGTTCAACAACATCAAACGGAATGGTCGTTTCCACAATGGGTTTTAGGTTGCTTCCGACAGTCAGTGTGCGCCAAGGTGTATAACCGGGTAATGAAATTGTGGGAGCTGCACGTCCAATGCCATTGTTCTCCCCTTCCTCCGGAAAAGAAATGCTATAAAGGCCATCCTTCGTGCCTTCGCTTAACTTGGATGCGCAATATGCACTTGATACACCCGTTTCCGAAACAAGTACCCATCCCCGATCTCCAACATGAAAGAGCGCAGGAAAAGTATAGCCAACACCATACTTCGAAGGTACGCCTAGCGCCTGATCTGCCTGATACTCCTCTTCGTAACTTGGTTTTGTTTTCATCCAGCCTATCATGGGGGAAGCTTGGGCTGTTAAAAATGTTGTTGTAACGAGGGGAAATTTAAAGCCGCTATTCTCCTTTATCAATGCAAAGTTGGCCGGCTCGCCCACCTGAGGCACATAATATCGGAACGCTATATTGTTGTTGCTAACACGGAAAGTAACCTCGATCTGCTGCTTTGAAGTATTCTCCAACACATAACGCAATTCATTCGCTTTATACTGTACCTGACTGCGTTTGATTTTTGGCTCGATATAATTGGTCAAAATTTCACCTCTTTTTTCTGCTATAGGACGCAAATTATCGCTTAAATTTATCGTCTTGCTTTGAAGCCCAAGCGGTGAAGCTTCCAACATTGTCTTTCCTTCCAGTTCAACCTGATAAAATAGATGACCGTTTTTCAGATCCAATTTAACGGTCAAAGTTCCGTCCGGACTCGATACCGATGTCTGCTGTGCTGCGGCAATTGTCCCCAACAAAGATAGCATACATACCAAAGCATAACGTTTTACTGGTAAACGTTTAAAATAGCGCGTATAATTATGATTTAACATAGATTAACTCAAATAGTCGGTTAGTTATTCTGTTAAAGATAAGGTTTTATTTTAATAAATGTACAAAAAACACTTATTACAGAATACGTATTTTATCAGGTTGCAATCGACTGCGTCAAATAGGAATCGTCGTCTAATCTGGGAAGGCGCAAACGCAGCTTTTCTCGTCCTATGAGAAGATATACCAAACAAAAATTCCTTATAATTGTAAAGAAATAGTGACATTTATTTTACGATCTTAAAACGTATTAAACTATGAATCTAATTATGAACATGATAGCACTTGCCAGCATAGCAACTGCTACCTTGGCTCCATCATCTGCCAAATCAGGGTCATTGCTCGAGCAAAAGGACCAAAACATTACGCTGATAGAAAAAAAACAGGCTTTAAAACACGATTATGTTGGAACCGACTCGCTATTGCAATATTTTAACCAAACAACTGCGGAGCTTGAAAAGCAGGTTGCGGGTTTAAGCGAAGCGCAGCTCCAATTTAAGCCAGCGCCCGACAAATGGTCGATCAGTCAATGCCTTGAGCATATTATTCGTTCAGAACGAATGATATTTGACATGGCAAAAAAGGGCCTGGATCAAGATCCACAACCTGAAAGGAGAAAAGAGATCAAGATGACCGACGACAATCTAAAAAATGCACTCACAGACAGAAGTCACAAATATCAGGCACCCAAGGAACTCCAACCAGAGGGAATTTATAAAAATGTGAACACCGCTTTGACTGATTTCAATGCCGCTCGCCAACCCGTGCTTGATTACATCAAAAAAGCTGATGCGGAAGATCTCAGAAATCACGTCAGCGATTCCCCAACTGGTCCAATTGATGGTTATCAAGCCCTGATGTTTATTGCTGCGCATTCTGCACGTCATACCAAACAGATCGCTGAAATAAAAGCCGATCCCAATTTTCCAAAACAATAGAAAGATGAAGAAATTAACTTATCAAATTAAGATCCATGCGCCTGTGCCGCGGGTTTTTAAAACAATGCTTGACAAAGAAACCTATAAACAATGGACCAGTGCATTCAATCCAAGTTCAGATTTCGAAGGCATCTGGGACAAGGGGCAAAAAATTCATTTTACAGGCGTCGATGAAAATGGTGAAAAAGGCGGAATAGTAGCAGAAATCGCCGAATACATTCCAAATTCATATGTGTCTATTCGGCATCTTGGTATCCTAGACAATGGCCAAGAAATTTTATCCGGACCAGCTGTCGAAGATTGGGCTGGAGCATTAGAAAATTATTCTTTTTCGGACATCGAAGGACAAACATTATTGAATGTAGATGTTGATACAAACGACGAATACATCGATTACTTTAATGAGGCTTGGCCAAATGCTTTGCAACGGCTAAAGGATATTAGCGAAAAGGAATAGGTGAAATACCCTGCATATTGAAGAGCTTTGCGAAATCAATGCGCAAGTCAGAAGCTTGTTGGCAAAAGTAAAAACGGCACCTAGATCTGGATGCCGTTTTTTTATCTTGCCGATGCTTTTTTTCGTTCGTTTACTTTTGTTTTTTGACCCGAATGTCAAATATATTGTAATACCGTAGCGTGCTATAGTCCTTCAGGCTCATAAAGTCATAGGTAAGTGGATAATTAAAGATATTTTCCGTCTGACTCACATAAAGGAGCATATCGCGGAGTGCTATTCCAATAGCCTTGGCTCCTTTCGGATACTGAATAAAACTGTTCTTGCCGCCGCCCCGATAGTAGATCAGCAGATTGCTGCAATCGAGGACTTTGGTATCTACATCATCCAGTGTTTTATTTTCCAGTATTTTGTCTATTGCCGTATTGAGGCCTGCCCGTGTTGAATCAGTTTCACCCATCAGAATCATATGGGTACCATAAGTCACCGAAGCAAGCACATAGGGAGAGTAACCTGCTTGGGTCAATACAGCTACCTCCGATTCCGGATAAGCATCATAATACTCTGTGTGGTCAATATAAATTGTAAGCTTATTGACTTTGCCTATACGAAGCGTGCTGTTTTGCTTACTGATCGTCGTTGAGTCGGCATGTTTTACAAGGGATAATGCCTTTTTTACATCCTTCGAAATACCGAGAAATCCCTGTATTTCGGCGTAATCTCCAAAACTGCTCGAAGTAAAGTTCATACTACTTGCCTGTTTCGACTTTTCAAACTTATTGGCATAAGCAAGACCATTTTTATAGCTGGGCTCAAAGAATCCCATATCTACGGAGAAGTCATTGTAAGACAAGAAATGGAATTTTACTTTTTTCGCTTTTGCTTCCAGGCTTTCTAGCCGTGGGCCTTCAAGGGTGTCTTTGAGACTCCAAAGTCCGCCCAGGAAAACCTTTTCATCAATATTATCATCAGAGAAAAGCTCGCTCATCTGAAATTGTATTTTCCGAATTTCGTACTTATCAGGAGGAACAGTGGGCTCATTCTTGGTGGTATCTGAAGGTGCCACCTCTGGGGGCTCTACGTTTGGCTCGATGGGATCTTTTGTGCAACTTAGCCATATTAGTGCGCTAAGAAGAAGTAAAAAATTTCTAGTGTGCATATTGAAGTTCTTCAGTTCCAAATTCGGTTATCATTAAAAAAGGTTAGCTACGCTTTTTTATCTGATAAATTAAATATAATAATCTAAGATAATGTTTTTTTACATCAGTCCAACACGTACCATCCCGTTATAGCATATTTTTACAATTCAAATCAAAACGCTTCAACCTCGTTAAACGAAAAACAAGGTAATAACTTACGCGATAAGACTACCAGTAGTTGATCACAAATCATCAAAGCATACCCTTCCTAGCGTATTATAAGCGAAAAAGCGGGTTAAAGACTGAATTTTCTGCACACCAAAAAGACTTAACAGTCTAACCATTTAGGGCGAAAAAAAAGCGGGGTTTTCACCCCGCTTAAATTAATCGTTTGTAACAGCGCGAAAACGCCGAAACCTATCTGCCGGTTGAAACCAACAGGGATCGACTGCATTAAACACCCCAAAATGCCCTACATGCTTTAAAGAAAGATCCACAACCACCATTTGTATAGGTGTCTGAAGTATGTGTACCGACCAGTTGCGCCGTGTCATAATCATAAAAACTCAACACAAAAATACAGTGTGTCAATTTTCCTTCGCTTTCTTTGACCTCTTCGGTGACTTTCACGAGTGTATTCGTGTTAGGAAGACGGTAAGTCGTTGTCTTAGCATTGACATTTTCTTTCGGTGCCTTTTCCGTTGTCTTTGCAGAAGCGGCTGTAGATAGCAGTGCAACAGCCATCAAACTCATCATTAATTTTTTCATTGTTTCTATCTTTTTATTAAACTATAACATGCTTTTGAAGCAAGCCTTTATTTTATGGAAGTAAAAATAAAAACACCATTAATTAATTTTGCGGTTATTTATTATCTGTTGCAGTTCGTTCAATATTCGTGGTTTTTAGTCTATTATTCGCAATACAACTGTTTGTTAAGGTGATCTTAACCGCAAGTCCTATTTTTACAAATTGCATGTCTCTACCATAATTTATATTTTTAGAAATCTGATTCAAAATATTCTGTGGTTCAGCTGCCTAATTATTACAGCATCGGACAAATTCGGTAACAATATCCAAATATGCCGGCGCAAATGGCGGTAAAATTAGGGTAGCGAGCTGCAAACATTATTATTTAAAAGAAAATGGAAAATAATCGAGAAAGCAGAAAGATAAGGGACAAACAAAGAAAACAAAACGATAGAGGTTCTCGCGGCTTACACATGATTTGGCGCGTTACCATACTCGTTTATATTGTTGTCCTACTCTATTTTCTAGTTACTTGTGGCGGTAATGGCGCTAACTGGTTTCCCGGAAAACCTATCTATACAAGATAAAGACCACGAGCAAGTTACAGAATAGCTTCTTATAAGATTTAGGTCCATAAACATCAAAACGACCTCGGTACAAAACAACAGATAGGCAATAAAAGGGAGCAAACAGACTGTCAAAACGACTACATTTGGACTTTATTACCAAGAAAACTAGCCAAACTAAAGTCCGACAAAAACTATCAGTTACGAACCTGGTACCAGCAAGGTATACTCCTTTAAAATCATCCACATACAGCCCTGAATGGATTAAGACCTTAGTTCTACGCTAAATAATCTTTAGTTTCTTAACGCGTATTTTATATTCATTCAATGTTTGAAAAGCGGGAAACAAATAAGGCTTTATTATTCTCAAATTTATCATATGCCTTCAGCTTGATCCCAAAAAATCGAACTGTGCTCAATTGCCCCTATGATCTGAGTGACAATATTTTTGTTCATAAAAAAAGGAGACAACTATTGACTAGTGTCTCCTTAAGTGCCGGTCAGCATACTTTTTTCACATGATTTTGAGCAAGATTTGAAGAATTTGTTGGAGGCATTAAGCTGAAGATTTCTTTATTATTTGCTTCCTTATTTAATGTAAAACTTAGTATATTTTAAACCTTAATACTCGTAATTCCAATGGATATTCCGTAGGGGAATCGAACCCTACCTGCATCAATCTATTTATCAGTAATTTACAAACCTTTCATTCACCTGCTCACCGAATAACTCACTGGTTTGATATACGTTTTAGCTGCAAGTGCTATAAGTTAAATTTATATAAAATATTTGTTAATTCCCAAATTGGTATTTAGAACAATAAACCGTAAATATAGTTAATTAAAAAGGTTGGTTTGATGGAACTTCAAAATTTTAACATGTAAAATACTCATACCATGGGCATCTTCTAGTTTATATAGATTTGGCTTCATACTTTATCGTTTCTGAGATTTATTGTTAATAATTGTGTTCTATAAATTTCACTAGCTGCATTACAGAGAAGTCTATCTTCATTATGTATTCATCTTCTCCGGCATAATCCCTTAATAATCTATCAGAGAATCCCCAACCTCCATTTTCTTTTGCTTTTTTTAATACTTGGCTTAAAGGATAAAAAGTATATCTATATTTACCTTTGTTTGATTTTGATGACGGTAAACATTCTTTTGTATCACAAATAATCCAATATCCTTTATCCTGTCCGAACTTAACAGCAGAGTAAACAGAATTTGTGAAACTAGCAATATATTCTGCTTTAGATTTCCGTGAGATACTTCTAATCAATATTGGTTTTGTTTTAGGAAGAAAATTTTTCAGTACAATTTCCCATACATCATAATAAGCTTTGAATTTTTCAGAACGATCAGTTAAGATCCAGTTTCCAATAAATATTCTAGTGTCATATGTAGGTGGGATTCCTTTATCAATAATGTCTATTAAATTTTGAGCTATTTCCTCCTTTTTTGACTTACTCAATCGGTAATAATCTTTCATACTTTTTTCTATCGTTTTTTGAGAGCATTCAGGGCAAAAGTTGGTTAAAACTCAATCAGTCTAGCCCCGGTTTAGATAATTTGTTAATATCATATTCTGTTTTCGATACATCTGTCACATTATACTCAATCTTGTAACCATAAGTACCTTGACTATCAAATAACCTTTTAAACATAAGACCAGATTGCCGAGTAAATTTATTGCCGTCTTTTTTAACAAAATATGTTATACCATTTCCATCTTGCTCACCGAAATTAATGCTTTGAGATTCAACACTTTTAAGTATGTTAAAAAAAGATCTTATATGTTTATCAATGTTTCGGTATTCTTTTTCAGCGATATGTTTATATTTTGGATCAATATAAAAAATGTCTAACTTTTTATCATAAAGCGTTCCTTTATAAAAAATTAAAGTAATTTGATCAAAATTTACACCTTCATATTTAATAGCTTCTCTAATACCATCTAAAAAGACATCAGATTTATAAGTTTTTTTTACTGAGAAATCTACTAAATCAGATTCCATGAACGATGTTACATCATATTTACTTGAATTTAAAGGGATTTTATAAAAGCTCTCAACAACACGGGTATTTTGTCCGTAAACAGATGTTTTAAATAATAAAAGAAGGACGGTAATAATAGTAAATTGCAAGTATTTCATGAAAATGATTGTAATTTTTTTACTCATAAAATCGTTTTTTGAGATTAGTGATTTTTTTAAAAATTAAATATTTGCTAAACTTTTTGGTAAACTCGGGATTAACATTTTTTTTGGAATCGTGATGATAATATTTAAAAATAATTGACCTCATCAATATCCTGCCAAAGTCTTTTTAGTTCAAGCAATATTTCACTAGCTGTTATAAGTTCTTTATCCAAATCCCGAGTCGTATAACGCTTACTATCATATCTTGAGTATTGTATTCTATTTGAACTGCTTTTAGTTAATTGCCATCTATGATCTGAGCAATAAATACAAGTTTCATTGTTTTCAATTGTCACATCAAGCCAAACACCATGTATAAAACTGTTTCTTAATCTTTGTAACGGTTTTAGTTTTGAAACAATTTCCGAAATTCTTTCCTCTTCATAATGTCGAAAAGATGAAAGCTTTTTTATTAGCTCCAAATTGACGTGAAGTGAATTTTCTTTGATTAGAAAATGATTAATCAATTCATCATCGGAATTTATAAGTTTCTCAATAATATGAGTAATTAGACTTTCAATTTCTGAAAATCGAACGCTAAGTAGGCCAATTCTTGTATAAAAAGGTGTATTAATTTCGCTTAGCTCTTGTAATTCGTATTTAAATGGACTCATTGCTGTTAAGAAGATAATTAACTAATTTTTCACATTGTTTATTGAAATTTATGTTACTTTTTTAATATCCAAGGTCGGTTCTTTAATTCATCTTTGTTCCAAGGATTAGGTTTACCAGCATTTTTTTTAGAGCCTTCCTCTTACTATTAAAAAGATTAGGATAGATCGCTTGCTGTTCTTCTGAGAGGCAATATTCGCTATTTATTGATATTAGATAATTAAGATTCGAGCCGAGTTTGCGATATACCGTATTTTTTACAATAGTCAATAGCTTTCATTTTAAACCGTTTTTTGATATTTATTAACTTCCATATTTTTAATTTCATCATTAGTATGCTTGTCGAGAATTTTAGCATAGCGGTAAAAGGTTGCTCGAGACAATCCGAGTGGTTCGTAAATTTCCTCCGGAGTTTTACTCAGATCTTTATAAAGAGGGCGCATAATTAATAACTTCCTTATTGTTTCCTTTGTAAAGCCTTTCGGTCTTCCTCCGGTTCTGCCCCTCGCTCTAGCAGATTGTAAGCCTGCATTTGTCCGATCTCTTGTCAACTCCCTTTCATATTCTGCAAACGAAGCCATTATATTTAAAAACAATCGACCATTACTTGTGCTGGTATCTACACCATCGGTCAAACCTTTGACAATTATCCCTTTGTCATTTAAACCTAAAACTAAATCAATAATATTCTTTAGGCTTCGGCCTAATCTATCCAATCGCCATACATACAACTCATCATCATTCCGTAGATGCTCAAGCATCTTGTCAAGTTCTGGTCGACTCTTGGTCGATCCCGAAATTTTCTCTTTATATATTTTATCGCAACCTGCCTTTTCCAAAGCTTCAATTTGCAAATTCAAATTTTGATCTCTGGTCGAAACTCTTGCATACCCAATTTTCATATTTAGTTACATTAAACTCATGTCATATAAATTTATGAAACAGTGTTTATTGATACAAGTTTTTGAGACAATATATTTTAAAATTAATCATGCTAATTTAGGATATCGAATAATCTTAATAAACCAGCGTTTAACAGAACCAGATTACCAATCATTAAATAGGTGGGGAAAAAATTTCTGGTTTAAATGAACTTGATTTGATAATTTATGTTTTGTAACTTGTTAAGAAAAAATTATGGCAATTAAAGCAGTGGATGGGTTGGATTTCAAAGATCAGAAATCTATCCGGATCAGATTTCAAGAATACAATCCAAATGGGAATGGAAGACCGTACGAGGAAGACCTAACTGAAGAAGGATATCACGCAGATAGTATTGCTGATTTACCAATTCCAGGTGATTATTTAGGCTTAACTGTAGATAGGTTTATAGATGGCCATGGAGTAAATGCTCGGTTCGAGAAAAAAGGCATAATATTTAAAGTTCTTACCAGACTTTTCGATTTTCAGGTCTTTGATAATAAAGATATAATCCTATGTAATATCGTTGTTCAAGAAGAAACCGATCAAAATATTGTTGGCAGGTTAATTAAAGACTAGCAACATGTGTTAATTCTAATTGAATACTTTGAGCGCTGTAAAACAGCATATGAAAGTCAGCGTTTTTGCGAAATGTAACCCCATAATAGGACGATACAAAGGAGCAAGCAGAAGTTGGGCAAAGCCCTACTTCTCTCGCCCCATTTGCCAAAAATGGGATTGTGAGTATCCTCTGGGAATACTCTTAAGCTCAAAAATAAATCCTTAAGGAGATTTCGAACTGTAGAAAAAACGCCTTAATGACGCTATATACTCACTTTTTAGCCTAATATGAATAAAATACGAAAATTTTTGCATCAAAAAATCGAACTGCGCAGGTCGTTTTTAACACTCTGAATGACAACATTTTTGAGCATAAAAAAGGAGACTACTATTTAATAGTGTCTCCTTAAGTGCGGTCAGCATACTTTTTTCACATGATTTTGAGCAAGATTTGAAGAATTTGTTGGAGGCATTGAGCTAATTCTATTTTGATAAATTTATTTCATTACAAATCCTAATACTTATCCTGAATGGAGATATATTGTAAATATTGATGTTATCCCGATAAAACTCACTTTAGATTTAGAAGTGATATTCTACCCTCATGTTTCCTAATATCAAGTATTGCTTGATGATAATAATCAGGTGCAACATGATTCGAGAAGACCTTTAAATTACCAATATTTTCATTGTTGATTTCTACAATAATTGCGTCAAAATCTAATTTGTATACATTTTTTAAGGTCTTTAACTTTGATGACAATCCGTTTGTAAAATGAGTATTATACAAACTCGTCTTAAAATAATCAATTAATAAAGCTTCTGCTATTTCTGTTTGCTCATTAATTCCTGGTTGAAAATCATTGATCGCTTCAATGCATATTCCGATGATGTTGGTTCTTCCCCACTTTTGGTGGTAATACCATCATATTTGTCTTCAATTAGCGTTCATATTTTAATGAATGCATCAAAACTTGTTTTTTCGGACGATGGTGATAACTTCAGGATTATATCAGTAGATAACCAGCAAGATGTACTGGTAGTTTATGTGCAGAGTACTACCCAAAGTGCTGTCTGCCCAAACTGCTGCATCACTTCGAAAAGAATCCACAGCTATTACACCCGCAAGATCACAGACCTTCCTGTCTTCGGTAAAACTTCCAGAATTATTCTTCGCTCTCGTAAATTTTATTGTCATCAAGACGAATGTCCGTTCAAAATATTCACCGAGAGGTTCGAGAGTCATTTCAGGCCATATAAACGGAGGACTGAGCGTCTGGAAAGTAAGATCAGACAACTTGGGCTTCTTGCCGGAGGAAGGCCTGCTCAGCGGATTTGTACCATATTGTCGATACCCACGAGCGATACGACTATACTACGGTTGATTGAAAAATGCGATTTTTCACCAGCAAAAGGTGTAACCGCCATTGGCGTAGACGATTGGGCTTACAAAAAAAGGAAAAGTTACGGTAGTATTTTGGTCAATCTCCACACAGGGAAAGTGATAGATCTATTACCAGACCGTGAACAGGAGACATTGCGTAAATGGCTACAGGAACGTCCAGAGATTGAAGTAATGAGCCGGGATAGATACAGTAACTATCGAAAAGCTATTACTTTGGGTGCTCCCCAATCTATCCAGGTCACCGATCGTTGGCACTTGTTGAAAAATTTAAGTGAGGCGGTACAGAAAGTTTTGATCAGGCATTACAGCAAAGCCACAGCTTTGTTGGCCAATAAGCAGTTGCGGGTTGACGATCAACAAATAGCTGAAAATCAAAGCACACTATCTGAAAACAGAAGCTCTCCGGATTCAGCTCATGGCGGGATCCGCTTAAAGCGGTTTGAGCAACTGAAGGAATTACAGAAAAAAGGATATTCCATACGTGCCATGGCACGGCATCTGTGCATGCACAGACAAACCGTCAAAAACTATCTGGACATGGAGACCTTGCCCCGGAAATCTCAATGCAAGATTAATCCGCTTGAAAAATTCTTTACGCATATAAAAAAGCGTATGGAGGAAGAGCCGAGCATATTGATCACCACATTGTGGCAGGAGCTCAGAACCCAAGGATATAAAGGAGCCTATTCAACTTTCTCAGAAGGCTTGAAATTCTATGGGATCCGAGTGGGCAAAAAAGCTGGGTTCACTAAAGAATTACCGAATCATGGTGCAGCAACTTTTAAACCATCATCAGCGGCGATATGGTTTCTGTCAGATCAACAAAATCTGTGGGATGACCAACGGAATATCATCCGCGAATTATGCAAATCCTCCAAAGAGCTGAATAAGACTTTTATCCTAGTGCAATCCTTCCGTAAAATAATGGCTGAGAAGTCGGGCGATACAAAATTGAGGGAGTGGATCGAGAAATCAAGCACCTCGGGACTAAAAGAAATAGCATCATTCGCAAAAGGACTGCTCGCCGATTGCCCCGCTGTTGAAAATGCGCTCACCTTACCATGGAGTAATGGTCCCGTGGAAGGAAACGTGAACCGACTGAAAATGATTAAGAGGCAGATGTATGGTAGAGCGGGGTTTGACTTATTGAGGAAACGTGTAGTATACGCTCCGTCTTGACCACCAAAAGTGGGGAAGAACCAATATGCTCCGGAATATAAGTTGTTAAACAGAAAGATATTACTTGGAGAGGTAAAAATGCCTCCAAATATCATACTGATTGAACAACAAAGGGGTCATTATCTGACGGAATGCCATGCGATAGCAGCGCTTAAACAAACATGATATCCTAAATTATGTCCGGAATCAGGGGGGCAGCATGCTCCGGTATATGCATTCAAAATGTGCTTTAGCCTTTGGCCCACGTATTTCAGCATATTTTCCAATATTCGGAATTTGGAGAATATCCTTCTGCATCTTGAAATTATATATAATAATTGCAACCTCCTTAAACATTAGCCAAAATACGTTCCAAAGTTGAGTGTCCGTCAAGTCTATCAATAGCGCAATCAGATGTTCCTTTTCCAACGTAAAGGACTTCATGGTTTGAGATTACATCTGGAATTCCCTGCAATAAATGAACAAAATTTGATATTAGGGTTGTTGAAACAAGATTTCCATTTTCATCATAGTTTAAAATAGAGTTATAGGGATAAGCTGAAACTTTTACCCGGCCTCCAAAATCTGCTATTAATCCCGGGGGTTTCAGCACCATCATTTCGAAATTTCAAGTCAAATTTAAATTGATCACCATCTTTCTTAAATGTTTCTGGTACAATCGAGATTATAGGCCTACTGCAAATTAAATAGATCATACAATTCCTCAATCTTTCGGTTATTTCTGTAAAAAATCCATCCAGTTCATTTCTATCAGCAAAGCGATAAAGAAATCTATCATGAGAACGAAATCGAAGTAGAACCGAAGAAAAATATTTAGTAGGTTTCATAGGAGCTAAAATACTCAATCTATATCAGAAATATTAAAACTGTCCAATACTTTGCAATTTCAATCGCATTGTTTCTTAAAAATAATATATAATTTATTTTAGCATTTTTATCCTATGGAAGCACTGATTTTTTTTCTCAAACATTACCGAATAGACGAAGAATAGCTTCATATTAAGGCCTGAGTGTAAATTTGGAAATATTTGATAAAATCAAGATAGCTAATCTTAAGGATTTATTATTTCATTATCATTAAGTTTGGGATAATTGAATGAAGCGTCTAATGAAATTAATTATCTATTTAGTGCCGCCAACCAAAAGCCTATACTAGGCTCAGTCATAAGTTAGGTAATTTGAGCAATGTCTTAGACACCACGTCCGAAACACATACTACTGAAAATAAAACACTTATATTGACATCTAAATTTCGCAAAGGGGGACAAATATACCATTGTCGACTTCCCTTGTAAAGGAGACAGCACCCATCAAAAGAAAGCAATCGTATTAGCACGGCGGAAATCCCAATCACATTTAAGTGAGTATTTCAGATTTCTCCCTGCCAGAGAAGAATATTATTTAACAAGACAAACTTACAGATTATAGATTTTAACTTTCGGGACCAAACACTGTCTGCATTTTACGATCAAAATCCCAACCAATCCCGCCAGTTTTGTAATGGTCTTCCTTGTAGTAAATTTCTTCATAAGGCATTCCGTCCAAACCGTCAAACTGGCAAAAAAGATGCGGACATGAGGTATATTCATCACCGTCCTTAATGAAATTAACGATTCTATGATAAGGAATGCGGCCGATCATTTTTGCAGGTATAACCTTATATTTAGCCTGCTTGAGCCGCGGATCAGAAAAAGTATGTACTGGCTCCCAGTAACCATCATCATCCATGATAACAAACGAACCTATACCTGCATTTAGTAGAAATTCGACACCATTAAAATATATATCATGAAAAAACGTTCGGTAAGATGTATTAAACGTTCCCGATGGACTGGAGACTCCTGTACCGTAAGTAATATCATCCACTGCCCTAATATAAACTTCCTCACAAATAAATTTCGAACTAGGTTTATTTATCAAGGAATTTCCATTAGCTGGGGCTTTAATAAATTTATGATCTATAATCGCTTTCAGCAGCCGTTCCTTCATCTTCAAGCCCCGATTTAGCCGTTGAACATTTTTCTTTATTTCTTTTTCTTTGTCAATACCAAATGCCACTTTAAGTATTTTTGGATACTCATAAAGATAAGTTTCCAAATTTGTAGCGGTCCAAATTTCGGGAATGGCAATTCCCCTAGATTTACAATGTACCTCCAGAATTTCTCGATTTCTTTTCGACACATCGCAAGATACAATTATCAAAAGCTTATCGTGTGATACTCCACTTGCTTCAATAAGATCAACAATTACTTTTAATTCATTTCCAGAAATACTTTTTTGTCTTTTGCATTGGATTATCCAAACATCAGATTTACCAGAAGGTAGCGTAATATTTCCTTTAATATCTATTCCTGAATCATTTCCAGTGCGACCAGTATGTTCCAGTTTTATTCCCTTACATTTAGCATTTACCAACATAAAGCAGATATCCTCAAATCTTAAAGGATCAAGGTCTGAAAAATGTAGCCTATTCGTCGTTTTTGTAGGTTGCATGAACAATATTAATCGTTAATAAGTTGATCGAACAGTTCCGAAGGTCTCTAACTCAATATATTTTGCGTTGAACAGCGACGCCGGTATTTTTTTTCTAAGTAAGTTATGAAAGTTTTCATCATGAGTGGACAGAATAATCTGCTTGTTGAATTTGACAACAATACTTCTGAATAAATCTATTGTTGACAAAATATTAATGCTATCCATTGATTGAATTGGATCGTCAATAAAAATACAATTTACAGGATTTCCATCATTATCCTCAGCATTTAATGCTTTCGCTAAAAAAATACTGAGACTTAGAATATTCATTTGTGCCGTACTGAAGTACAAATTTGGCACCAGCGGGTTATCTCCATTTTCTCCAGTTACAAAAACATTTAACTTAGGCTTGTCATTACTAAAATCACATTTAAATTTGATTTTCTTATATTCAGGGTGTGGATCAACTTTTCGGTAGAGCACATTTATCAGATCCTCATAAAAGAAAGATTCTACCTGTTCATGTATAAATTTGGATATTCGATCTCTTTCTACACATAAATTTTTCCCGATTTTATCCCGTAGTAACTTAATACGTTTTTCTAACCCATCTGCTGTTTTGACAAATTTTTGATGATTTAAATAAGGCATTACGTTTTCCTGAAGCCTTTTCAGAAGCAGTAAATTTTGCGTAGTAACTTTATTCATCTCTATGCGTTTTTTAAGATCTGCCATTTCATCTTTTAGGAGGAATTCTAGGTGTTCTAAAGAGATCGATCTTTCAAATTTTAGCGCAAGAGATTCTGCAGACTGTTCAAATTTGTTGATAACCCTTAACAAATCACTATTTAATCTTTCACGCTTTACGATATCTGCATTTACTTCATCTATTAATATGGAAAGATTCTGGCCATTTGATGTCTCCAAAGATTTCGTGAGATGACTTTTCCTAGAATCTGCCTTTTTCTGATCTTCTTGTATTTTTGCTATAAGTTCATCCAATAATTCTAGCGAAATAGCTTTTCCGGGAAATTGTTTACGAAAAAATAATACAACAGACGAGTATTCTAAATCCTCCCGTAATTGCCTCAATGTCTCTTCTCTTTCGGCAACACTATTTTTAAGATCGTTGATAGATTTCTCTACTATCGCGATTTCTTCCCTAATGTTTTTGGTTGTAGTTTGTAATTCTAATAGCTCAGATGTTAGCAAATCTATCGTGGTCTGTTTATTCGAATTGAAATGGTCTGGTGTCAAACCTTGTAGTTTAGCTGACCATTTGACCAATGCTTCGGTATTATCTTCAATTTTTTTCTGTAAATTTTTGCTTTGATTATCTAGTCCTTCAATAAGTTCGTCTCGCACTTTAATCTCATAATTTGCGTTATTAATCAAACCATCAATACGATCTGCCAAAAGTTTTAGTTCGGAAACTATACGATTGCTAATTTCATCCAAAAGTTCTCCCTTATTCGATCTTTCTTCAATTAAGGCTTGCATCACTTGACTGAGTGCAGTGTTGTTATTAATGGCAAAGGTCAAATCTTCAAATGACTCAAATTCACTATCGCATAGTGGACAGTGATTACTTTTGGCATTATTAACTATTTCTGCTCCTCTTAAAATAAACTGCTGGATATCCTCACTTAACAATTCCTGCTGGGTGATTGCCCGTTGAATTCCATCTATTTCGAACAAAATTTTCTCCCTTCTTTGTATGAGTTTTTCCGCACTGGCGATCTGCTTTGCAAATTCTGTGCGGAGATCTTGTGGAATTAATGAAAATTTATGCTCAATGAAACAACTTTGGGCTCGTTTAAGTTCAGCTAAGCCATTCGACAAAGCACTCTTCTCAGCTTTTCTCCCATTCAGAGCTTTAGTAATTTCCTCCAACTCTTTGTTAAATTGAGACTGCTTTGAAATCAATTCTAATCTTGTATATTCTTCTAATTCAGGATTTACGAATTGTTGACGCATTTCCTCAATTTCTGCAAGTATTATTTTAATTCGTTCATCCCCCCGTTTTATCTGTAGATCTGATATTAATAATTTATTTTGTTCACTTACAAGCTTTTCACCTTCCGCCTTTGATAAAGCCAAAACTTCAGCTTGTTGAAAAATCTGGGTAACGTATTTACCAAAAGCCGATTTGATTTGATTTGCTTCTAATGTCAGCTTCGACAACGATTCAAGATTCCTATTTATCTTGTCCAACTCGCTTCTATCAGTTTTCGTCGCTAACAGTTGCTTCAAAGTATTTTGAAACTCATTTAACTGTTTAATTCCTTCCGCTATTTTTTTAGCAGCATCTATATATTCGGCGATACCAGCTTCTTCTGTTGAACCAATTAACAAACTCTCGATTTTCTTTTCATTTTCAATGACTTTTTCGAGTGAAAAGTTCAGTTTTAACATTCGAGTATCAATTAAATCTGATAATTCTAGAAAGTCTTTATCAGTGAAATCAGTGTCTATTCTTCTAAACCCCAAATTATCCTGATTCAACAAATCTATATGGGAATTGATCTTCTTTAAAATGTCCTTGTCACCTTCAAAATTCAACTTCAATTGACATTTTTGAAGTTCAGTTTTTAAACTGGTGATGTTAACATCGTTAGCTTTGATCAAACCGACAACGTTTTTATAGTACTCATCCAGATTTTTATCCCCGAAATAGGTTATAAATTTCTCATATCGTATATTTGAATCATCCTCTTTAAGAAAAGCATCTATCCATTCCTGGGAAAGTAAAACGTCTTGAAAATATTCTGTACCTTTCTTTGTCTCCGACAGTTTAAACTTGAAATCCGGTTGACCTGATCGAACATCAGGAATAGTATTTACAATGGTTTTATCGGAAACAGTTGTAGAAAGTCTTACGAATCCTTCCAAATCTGGATCGGAAAATTTATTACGAATAATATGCTGCTTTTCTTTAGTTCCGAAATCTGCTTTATAAGTTCTTTCGGCTTTTGCAGCATCAGCATTCTTACCATGCTTCCTGAGAAATCTATTAATGTTATTGGTAAATCCCCATTCTACTGCATCATAGAAAGAGGTCTTACCAAAACCATTTGGTGCATAAATAGAAATAAAGTCGGCTATTTCGCCAGTTTCTTGATCAGAAAAGTCGAAAGTCCCATTTTCAACCTTATCATAAGCCCTAAAAGCCTGTATTTCAACTTTTTTAAACTTCATTATTATACTTCTCTTCTAGTTCAGTTAGTATTTTTTGAATATCAGTTTCGGCATTTTTCTTGGTAGTGGTCAATTTGTGTGTACTGATCAGCTTTGTTAATTGTTCATCTTTTTTAAAAGTTATCGATTTATTTTGAACAGTCGCTGTTATATTCAGATCAGTATTTGTTATATGATGGCTAATTATTTTTTCCACTGCCTCGTCATTTACCTCTTCTTTATAATTCCCTAATACAATTTTCCTGCATGCAAACCTATCATTTTCAATCTTATATTGCAGTTCTTTTTCAACTGATTCACGGCAGACGTAGAAAATATACATATTCCACCGTTCAAATTCGGCAGAAGAGGGCAAGTCAGCCTGAAAATACGCAGCAATGGAGCTGTAAAGATCTTTCCATTGTTCTTTCAGAAGATTTTCCGTTGGAAACAACAGTGTAAATACGTTAATAGTACCCAAAAAGGATACCTGATAAAGGCCGACCTTTACACCTGGGTATATTTTTTCTATGGATTTCACGTTCTCAGTGTCTGAGCAATTCTTCATATTCTGCTTTTAATTTTGCTATTAATTCCTGTTCCGACAAACTATTATAATCACGATAATCTTCTTCCTTTTCAATGATACATTTCTTTTGAAAAGCATATAGATGTATTAATTTATAACTTTTAAAAGGATGTTCGACCCCTTCATCAATAAGCATCTCCACTGCTTGAACATTATTAGCACGAATAATGTCATCTATTGCGTTAGATGGGATGATATATTTATCCGGCTTGGATTTTGTACTAACGATTATGCATCCGTTTTGTGACAAGCCACGAAAATCCGATTGTGTAATTTCTTTAAACTGTGCAGACCAGTCCTTCGTTGTGTTAGAAAAAAGTATCCTAAAGGAATTAAAGTTCTCTTCTAAGGTGCCTTCGGTAATATCGTTATCCTTCACTAAATTTAAGATGATCAGGTACTCGAGCCAAGTTATCCAAAGTTCTTTTGATAACAAATCATTTTTACTTGGCTTATTCCCGATTAGCAATTTTTCATTGAAAAAATTCTTTACGAATAGTGGTGTAAGATTATTGTTGACAATTTTGTCTGTGATATTCCTCAAAAAATCCCTGGTGTAGGCGACGTTTCCTGGTACTAGGCAATTTTCAATCTTCATCACCTGATTTTTTAATAACGAGAAGGAGGTAAGATAATAAGGCAGCAGCTCTATTAGATCATCATTAACAGCGACTATCTCGTCAAAGAAAGCCATCGGCATAAAATCGATTCTTCCCAAGGTTTCCTGCCCATCTGGAACAGACATTTTTTTTTGTATTCCAGCAAGATAATAGTGTCCATTATCTATATTTATTATGCCACCACCAGACTGCCCAACGATTTCTTTATGCGTGGCCACACGTTCTAACTCACCTTCAATGTAGTTTAAGGGCTTCTTTATCTTAAGAGTAAGATTATTGTCACGATAAGAGAAATCCTCTCTACTTCTTGAATTAGGGTGACCTGCCAAAACAAAGGTTCCCAATGCAGCAAAAGGCTTATCCAATCGCAACAATTCAGTAATACTATCATCAACCTTCTGAATTTTTATGATGGCTGCGTCAATATTCTTAAAATCGTTATGATAGTATGGTTCCCCTATCATCTCGAGTTCTTCGTTCACCAAATCACCTTCTTCATTAACAGTTTGCCTAACTATCGATAAGGGTAGTGGAGAATCTTTAATAACGTGCCTGGCGGTTAATACATAAGAATATTGATCAGACATTGGTTGAAATAAACAACCACTACCAGATCCCACCTTGACAGTAAAAATGGGTAACTTATTCATGTATTATAAATTCGTGATCAATAGGCAATATTTCAAGGTTTGGAAATGATACGTAATCTGCTTTAGAAAATATCTCTTCAGCTAAGTGGTCATAATTAAAGTAGAGACTCAGAGTTTTTTTCTCATTAAGCAATCTTGCAAGACATTGTTTATGGGGAAGGGCGCTTCCCGAACCATCACTACTAATCACATAAACAGGTGACTCAATAAGACGTAAAAGTTCCACATTAGTATTAAACTTACTACCATGATGAGCCATTTTCACAAACTCACATTCCAATTTATTTTTTTCCGTAAAGCCAAAATAATTTAGGCCGGCAATGATCTTCTCAGGATGAGCATCTGCGAGAAATAACATATTTTTACCCTTAAAAGTTAATACAAAAGCAATTGAACTGCCATTATGAGGCGATCTATCCTTGACGAAAAGATCATTTTCAATGTGAGAGAGTAAGCTTTGTTTGTAGTCTGTTGGTCTTGAAGTCACACTTTCAGGCATTTTTTTTTCCCATTTAGTTAGCAAAGCTTCAAGTCCGCTCTCATCAGGCGATAATATTTTTAATTCAACCCCATAAAACTTAATCACTTGTTCAGCCTTAATAATCTTCCTAGTCCAAACTCCGGCATCACCGATTGTTTTTTCAAAAGTTACACCTTCGACAATCCCTGTATCAGTCACGTAAGAGGGCGTTAAAATGATATGATTTTCTAATATATCCGGCTTTCTAAAATATTCAAAAATCAACTGCCCTGAATTAAATAATACAGTTCCTATAAGATCAGTCGCTTGGGGATCATTTTCGAACCAAGTAGTAAGACCCTCAATGTGATCATTATCAACATGGGTTAAAATTAGCAAATCTATTCTTTGGTCTTTATCTCTTATCAGCTCAACAGTATCACCAAAAGCTCCCATTATAATCTTACCTTTCTTATCCTTTTCGCAGTAAGTTTCCGCAGTTCCCCCGTCTATTATAATGTTTCTAATCTGGTCGTTTTCATCGGAAAAGGAAATCCAAATACAGTCGCCATTGACGGCTGGTAAAAATTTAGTTTGCATTAATAAAGTTTATGTTTACTAAGATAACAATGATTTTTTTAATAAGTGTAAACGTGCGCTGTACAATATTCTTGTGGTCAACATGCCCTATTTAACACATCAAGTTTCTATTTGTGTCTCCCTAAGTTCATTTCTTAAATGTGCTATTTTCGATTTACCCTCAATCAAGATTATTTCTCAAACCACGGAAAACTATTCACCTGTTTTACAACACGTTGATAAAGCCACCTTACATCGAATTAGTACCCAATTCTCTAGAGGCGAACTAGGATCACTATTATACACGGCAGACAAAACATCTAGCTTGACTGAATGATGATTTTATCCAAGTAACATCATGATGCACAAAATTGCAAAGAGCTGAACTAAATTTGTAATATACAAAAATAATTATCTAATTGATTTAATAAAACAACATTTCATTTTTCGGTCAAAAAGAATAAATGATGATTCAGAATAGTATTCTAAAGCAGCAGAAATTTGAAAATACATTTTTCAATCTTTAAACTTACTAATCTTAGATATAAATTCTATTGACATATAAATTTTCAAAAACCAAAAATTTATGAGTAGTGATAGAGATTACTTTAAAATATCTTACAACGAGTATATAGCATTGATTAATACAGATTACGAAAAAGATTCAAGCTTTGACCTCTGTTCCATTTCAATCGTTGAAGTGATCAAAACTTTTCACCATAATCGATCGGACTTAAATCACTACCGTATAAGCATCTATCATAGATCAAACTCTTTTTCGCCTCGTTTTGAGCAAAATTTGAAGAATTTTTTGGAAGCATAGAGCTAATTTTATTTCAATAAGTTTATTCCCTTAAAATCCCAATATTCATCCTGAAGGATATCTCTTTTACTTTTAATTTCTTCGACTAACTGGAGTACCTCTTCTGTAAAAACAGATTCGCCAAGATTCATTTCCACCTCTGTTTGAATCTTCCAGAGAGAATACGAAATCGTTTCAAGCTGATTTTTAAAAAACTCAATCCGCTCTTGACTAAGGTCATTATTTTCTCCCTCAATCCACTCCTCCAAAGAATATTTTTCCAAATCAAGAACATAGCTTTTTCCGGATTCAAATTGAAAGCCTAAATTTTGAGCAACTTTTAAAGACGCCTCGTAATTTAAATCGATCAATTGTGAACTATCGATGCTTATCGATTGTTTCTCTCTAGTCTGAGACAGGTATGGCAATATGATTTCCCTCATTGACTTTGTCAAAAGGCCTCTCTTTCTAAAATTAGGTGAGATGTACCAATGGAGATCATAAATCATATCATAAACTATCCCAACGTATAAACCGTCATCATTTTTGATAAAAAAACAAGGAAGTGGATCGAACTGAACTCCATTTTTGGTTTTTTCTAACCACACTTTTGCAATGTCAACATTCTTCTTCAATTCTCTTCTATGAATAGATGCTGATTCCCCTGTATTTGCATCATCCAGAATTTCTTGTAAATTTTCCTCTGTCATTGAGCACTATTTATAGGTTTAGTAGATACTTCAAAACTTTTAAATCGATCGAGACATCAAAGAATTTTTTCTTTTCGATCATTATCAAGTAGGCAATCATAACCTACAATTATAAATTTTAATATACCCTCGTTACCTAATATCAGTTCATTCTGTTTAATACTTGAGACCACAGCACCTCATTGTATACAAAACTCAAACGCCTTCTAAACCTTCTGTAATATATCTATTGTTTCGATAATTTTATCCGTTAAAGAATTTATAGAAAGATTTTCTTCTCCCAAATCCCTAATCTTAGAATATAATTCATTGTTGTCAGGATAGTAAGATGGAAGATCATTAACGACTGTCTCCCATAATTCCTTAGCTACTGACCCCGTGACACCAACAGGGATTGGAATGATATTGTTTTTTAAACAAATATCGAACTCTTCCAGCATTCCATCAGCTTTAACGATATCATTTCCTTCCTTTTTGTTTCCAAAAATAAAAATAGCGATTCCAGCCATTGAAATCATTTCATTTCGATTAATGGTACGCATTTCTTCTAAACTTAAACTTCCAGTTTGAACTTGAGGAAAAGGTCTCAAAATTAATAGATCATCCAAACTTCTAAAATTTGAATTTAACTTATAATCCAACGCACCATTAATTACAATACTCCCAATACCAATACCAAAACCTGATACTATTTTATATTTTTTGCTCGCTAATTTATAGCTCAAAGAGTGCACAAAATTTTTAGCATTTTCCTCACTAAACGGTGTATAATCATCTGAAGCTCCGGAAATGAAAATATTCTTTCTTTTAATCCTTTTTTCTATCTCAGAAAGAATGTCAGTTATTTCTGAATATGATTTAACAAGAATTGCCTTAATTCCATAACGTCGCAGGTCTTCAATTTTTAATTCTTGTCTGATATGGGCATACATGTAATCTTGATGATTTTCCTCTGGCTTTTTTCCCCCATCCTTGAAGTCATCCTCATTGACCTCTTTGAAAAAACAAAAATGGGTTGGTGTATTATCTCGTAATAATATCCTTATTCTACTTAATATATATTCAAGATTGGGATCATCAAAACTAAAACCAATAAAAAGGAAAGTTTTAGAAAGCAAATCGCCCCTTAATGCAGTAGAAAATAGCTCCTTCTTATCGTTATATGTTTCATAATCGTCTTTTGTCAAAACCGCTTCATCCGGAGAGTCTTTATCGCCATGCATCTTATATAAAATTGCATCTTTCTTCTTTATGTTGCTACCAAAATCTACATTGCGTATTTTTCTTTCAACAGTCTTCCCATAAGATTCTAAAGTTTTTTCTATTAATTGGTCATAATTAGTTGTCCAGAAAGTATCAATGTCTAAGCGAGAGAGAATAAAATGATTTTCACTGCCCTTACTAAGTGAGGTAAATTCATTCTTAATTTTTTCATTTATCTTACCTCTATTGAATTTATTTGTATGATATTGTGCAATTGAAATAAGATCATGCTCTTTTTTTATATCCAGTTTCAACTCTTCTGCAAGATCTTTCAATAATCCTTTCCAATCAACAAAACCAAGAGCAGCAGAAAGCCCGGCTCCAGCAAAAATGGCAGCATCTCCGTTGTTAATTTCTGTTATATATTGATTTATAAATAGTTTTTGCTCTGCTGTAAATTTCATTTTTGTAGCCATTTTTGTAATGGTATCCTTGATCCTTTATGCTCAACGTAATAAGTTCCAGGCACGAATGTATATTCAGAAGTTATGATAGGATAAATTTTTAAGTATTCAGATCCACTGAAAATATTATCTTCCTTTTCTGTAATAGGCATAATGGCTATATTTTCACCATATTTAAATGCATCTCCGTATCCCAGTTCCCAATTGCACCATCTCGAGCGTATAGCTTGTTCAGTTGCTAACAATATAAATTTTTCATTTTCTCTGATCTTTTCCTTAATTCTTGTAGCCGTATATTCATTCGTATTGGCAGGTATGCCCGAATCAAGCCAATCGACATATACGTCCACGCCTAGTTTATTAAGAAGTACAATAGCTTGCTGAATAATGTCCTTTTCATCATGCTTATGTGAAAGGAATACTGACGTCTCGTAAGAAAACTTTTTCCGTTCCCTTTTTTTCTCAGCTTGATTTTTTAGTTGAACAGATTCATTTAAGCTGCTAGCAACACTTGATAAAAGTTTTTTAGATAGTAAATTTTTCACGTGAATAGTTTAATAAATGCCCCTTAACTTATTTTACATAATTTGTAGTCCCATAAATTTTTACTCTTCATATATGCATTTTCAATATATTTTGCTGGATCCGTTAGAAAATCATCTTCTTCGATAATAGAAAAGTATGAGCCAGTCAATTGATCGAATGTTTTACAAGTTTTACAAGTGTACCTATCATTAGTTATTAAATTAAGACGATTATTTTTAATTATGTCAAATAGATAATTAGTATCCAAATATCTTGAAATACAACCATCTTGATTTTTCCTCCTTGAAACAATCCAATCATAATTACCATTTACTTTCATAATGACACCTAATATTCCATTTGTTTTTGACGCTCTCCCATCCCGGCTAATCTCTTTTAAAGAATATTCAATTTCCCACTCTATCCAATCGCTTTTTATCATATTAGGGGATATTATAACTATGGTCACCGATGTTCCATAAATCATATCTTTTAGATTGTTTTTTATGTTTTCCACCGAAGTAGTAACCAAATTAGGAGAGTCTGCAGTTTCCCCTCTATAATATTCAGCGTCCTTCCCTAACTTATCAATAATTTTATCCCGTAATCCCCTAGCCTCGCTATATTTGTAGGAAATAAAAGTCTCTCTTGCCATTTTCTAATAAAAAATATTAAAACCTATAGAATTAAGCATAGTTTAGCAACACACTTTCATACGAAAACCGCAACTCTATTACCTTAAACGAATATAATTAATAAAAATATCCCCGGTTACTAAAATAATCGCTGGAATTGAAATTCAAACAAGTTTTATGGCTACTACTATACTTTCACTAAGATAAGAAAAATTTTAACACATTTAAATAGTCAAATACACCAAAATTTTACACTAAATGTGTGTATACGTTGAATAAAATTCATATATAAGCCTGGCAATAAAATCAATATCCTCTTCCAATGTTTCAGAAAATCTCTCTAATGTTTTGGAAGGCATTCTTAATCTCTTTGTTTTACATTCGATGAATATTTTCTCGTTATCTGACAAGACAATCCAATCAGAGGTCTTGAGTGAATTCCGTTTGTATTCAAATACGATCTCTTCAGAAATAGTATATTCTTTCCCTTGACTATTTTTATTGAGAATTACGCCAACATATCTTTCAAAAGACTTACCAAAAGGATTAGCCAAATTGCATTCAGATTCTTAAATCTTAGTAATATAATAAACCTCTGAAAGTAGTTCCAAAAATTGTGATTAGAAAAGCACAAAGAATAGAAAATCAATTTTAAAAAAAAATAGATTTGATAATCGACTATTTCGACGAATTATTCGGAAGTTTTATTTCACATAGATTCTTATTTTTTTTGCTCTAATTTTGATTTCAACACATATGATAATAGATTAACATTACAATGAAAACAATCGAAAACGAGTTCGTAAAATGCGTAATTATTGGCTCTGGTCCAGCAGAATATAAAGCAGCAATTTATGCCGCTCGCGCAGATCTTTCTCCTGTTATGTTTACTGGGATGACTCCGGGAGGACATCTGACTCAAACTACTGAAGTTGATAATTTCCCTGGATATCCTCAAGGAGTAACTGGACCAATTCTGATGGAAGATCTCAGAATGCAAGCAGAAAGGTTTGGCACAGATATACGATTTGGATATGTAACTAAAGTTGACTTTTCAAAAACAGACGGCAATCATATATTGGAAATCGACGGATAAAAGAAAATTATTGCACAAACAGTAATAATTGCAACAAACGCAACAGCTAAATGGTTAGGTTTAGAATCGGAAGAAAAATATAATGGATTCGGTGTATCTGCCTGCGCTATATGTGACGGTTTCTTTTTCAAAGGACAAGATGTTGCAATAGTCGGGGCTGGAGATACTGCCGCGGAAGAAGCTACTTATTTTTCAAAGATTTATAATAAAGTTCACATGTTGGTTAGAAAAGATGAATTTAAAGCATAAAAAGCAATGTTCGCTAGAGTGATGGCCACATCAAATATTGAAGTACATTTGAATACGGAAGTTCAAGAAATACTTGGCGATGGAAGAGCAGTCAATGCTGTACTTGTTAAGAATAATATTAGCCACGAAAAAGAGACTGTAAAATAGACTGTGTCAAGGATAATAAATAGAAGTATTATTTTTGACATAGTATTATGAATATTAAAGAAAGCGATTTTGATTTTGAGTCCATGAAGGATAAAGCCCTGAAACAGTTAGGGAGCGGAGAATCACTTTATGGCAATAACGGAGCTTTTGCTCCATTAATGAAAAAGTTTTTAGAAGCAGCGTTAGAAGCAGAGATGGAGAGCCACATGGACGCGGCTCAGCGCTCCAGTGGTAATCGGCGTAATGGCAAGTCCATTAAGCAGATCCGAACTTCGGAGGGTACGATCGATATTGAAACACCCCGTGACCGTCAATCCAACTTCGAGCCCCAGCTCGTTAAGAAACGTGAGACTATCTTAGCTGAGAGCCTTGAGAAGAAGATTTTGGGTATGTATGGGCTCGGTATGAGTTTGCGTGATATTTCGAATCACATCAAGGAAATGTACGATACGGACATCAGCCACAGTACGCTTTCTTCCATTACCGATAAGATCATTCCTGAGGTCAAGGAATGGCAATCAAGAAGCCTGGATTCTCTTTATACGATCGTGTGGATGGATGCCATGCATTACAAGGTTAAAGAAGACCATCGTTTTGTTTCTCGAGCAGTATACAATATCCTTGGCGTTGATCGAAAAGGGCACAAGCATTTACTGGGGATGTATGTTTCGGAAAATGAGGGTGCTAACTTTTGGCTGAGCGTACTGACCGATTTACAGAACCGGGGTGTGGAGGATATCTTAATCGCCTGTATCGATAATCTAAAAGGCTTTTCTGAAGCGATACAGAGTGTTTTTCCCGACACTGAAGTACAGACCTGTGTCGTGCACCAGATCCGTAATAGCTTAAAGTATGTGACCAGTAAGGACCAAAAGGAATTTATGAACGACCTAAAACCAGTTTACCGAGCCGATACATTGGATCTTGCCGGACTGCGGATGGATGAACTTCAGGATAAATGGGGTGAAAAGTATCCGGTGGTCATCGACTCGTGGCGGCGTAACTGGGATCGTCTGACCATCTATTTCCGATACGATAAATCCATCCGAAAATTGATCTACACCACCAATACGATCGAAGGATTCCATCGCCAGGTCCGTAAGGTCACTAAAACCAAAGGTGCGTTCACTTCAGACTTGGCGTTATTGAAATTGGTTTATTTAGCACATAAAAACATTAAGAAAAAATGGACGATGCCACTGGCCAATTGGGGAACTACGGCACAGAAATTAGCAATTTGATTTTCGGGAAGAATGGTGTTAGATTTGCAATAAGCAAAGTGGCTGAATTACCTTCTCGCGAGGAGGTAATTCAGCCAATGACACAGTTTATTTTACACTCCCACGAAATATACTATTCCCATATCTGGAATCTTTATTGCTATTGGTGTAAACCTTTCTTTCTCTTGACATAACTCTGTTAAGTTGTTAAATTCTCTTACCTTAATGTTCACTCCAGTCTAACAATTTTACTTCCTCAGAAATATACCATCTGTTAATTCCACAATTTTTAAAAATGTCACCTTTTAATATATCTCATCAAAAGAATAAATGACGAAACAAACAAACTTAAACAAGAAAAATAAAAGATAAATAAATTACTATTTACAATTTTAAAAATCCCAAATACAATAGATCCAAAAAATAGAGCAATAAATAATGGATAGTTTTCTCCTTTACCAATCCAATTCCACATTCCATATCTTTTAATAAATAAAATCCCTAGTATTCCAGAAATATAGCCTATAATACTTCCGAATAAAACATCTAATAAGAAATGAGCTCCTACCGCGACTCGCGTTAGACATAATATAATTCCTAAACAAACAATAAATGACGTCCAAAGAAGCTTAAAATACTTATCTGCAGGCATTAAAACTAAAAGAACAACAGTCAGGACAGTAAAAATTGTAATCGAATGCCCAGAAGGAAGACTATTGCTTCCATAATATGCTTTACCTATAATCACAAAACTATTTTCATGAAACGCTGATGCTGGTCTTGGAACTTTAAATAACCATTTCAAAGGGGAGCATATTAAACCAGAAATAATACTAGCTGATATAAGTGCTTCCCATAATTTAGGTATATAAACTAATAAAGGTGTGAGTAAGGAGAGAAAAATAAAAGCATCTCCTAGTTGTGTCAGATTGTATTGAATTAGTGGAAATTTTGCTAATTCAAAATTTAGGTAAAAAAAAGCTTCCTTCTGAATTTCTATATACGAATTAATAGAAAAAGCATCATTTAAATAAATATAAATGGTTATTATTAACAGTAGAATAAGTGGCAAATAAAGATAAGTGAGTTTTACTCTATTTACATTTAAAACGGTTTTTTCTTTCATTGTTTGATTAATCTTAAAATATTAGGCTTAAAAATTTTAAATACTTATTCTTATCCAAATACACCAGTAATCTTGTCTAAGAATAACTTTACACTGCGTTTATGAAAATTTTAATGTCTTATCCCTCTATAGTGTAAATAGGTATGTTTTATTTGAACAATAAAAGCTATAATCAATGCTATTAGAATTACAATTATAAAAAACACCATGAGTGGAGATCTTTTTCTTCTCTTATAGTGATTAGGAACACTTTTTACAACATTTCTTTTCCTTTTTTTAGTAGGAGATTGTCTTCGATAATACTTCTGCTTTTTTTTCATTCCAATTTTCAGATGTTAAAGCATTCTGTTATTTAATAATAATAAATCGATGATTTCGTGTAGAAGACATTGCTAAGGATATTCGTTATCAGACGACCGCCAATTACTATATTACTTTCAGGAAAATAGCATGCTTCAGAAAATAAATAGCAGGATGCCAAAACCAGTAATGACCTTGTTCTTAATATTGAATTTTATGATTATGCCAAACACAATGTATATCGCTAGTTAACATTTAAAAATCAAGCTTGCCCATATCTCGTGAACAAAAAAGGTAAGGAATAAAAGAAAGTAGTATAAGGTAGGAAGAATCAAATATTGCTTGATGACATTGATTAATCTTTTGGCATCACGCAGTAAGAAATCAAAAGTAATATATAAATATACATTATACCCTAACTCACTTAAATTTCAAATGAATTTAGGAGAAAAATTTTGGCGGCTGCCAGATAGTACCTGAATACTGGGAGAAAAAGCTACAATCCCACATTCTCATTTTTTTCTTTAAGAATAACTGTATTGGAACGTGCAATTCAGGAACATTAAAACTGAAGGAAACAACTGAGATACTACAGCATGTGCACTGGCAAAAGGGTGTACAATAATCGTCCTTGTCCTTGTCATGTCTATGGCTAGTTTCATTCGCGTATTTGGAAAGAGCTTCACAACTATTATTAATATCCCCACAAGGCACTGTAAAGAGTGCTAAGATATAAAATAACAATATAGCTGCTTTCCATCTCATATTTAAAACAAAAGTAATAAAAAAACTCCTTTCTTATTAATTTTGAATAAAATTATACTTACTATGCTTAAGTATTAGCAACACTATTTTTTATTGAGACCTTATATAATCTCTTATTTCATTTTTGTTTGCAAAGCCTTATAAAAATAGCTTTTTAATAAATTAGTCATGTACGTTAATGTCTTGCTGCCTCTTTGATTCAATTTGAAAAGTTGTATGCGACAGTTTAAAATCCTTTGTAGCCCTATCATTTAAAGCAGCAAGGATAATATCTGTATCCATTTTACTGTGCACCAAAACATGAGAACTCATAGCGTTGACGCCTGATGTGAGAGACCAGACATGGAGATCATGTATTTCTATTACGCCATCCACTTGTTCAAGTGTATTTCTCAGTTTTTCTATATCGACATCCTTTGGGGTGCTCTCCAACAAGACATTTATAGCTTCTTTCAAAAGTTTCCAAGTCCTAGGGAAAATAAGTAAGCCAATAGCAGCGGAAATGAGAGGATCGGCATAATACCAATCTGTAATCAGCATGATAATACCCGCAATCATCACCCCTATTGATGTTAACCCGTCAGATAAAACCTCAAAATAAGCACCTTTCATATTCAAACTTTCAGATGAATCTTTTCGTATGATTATGATTCCTATTATATTTACTATAAGGCCAATTCCCGCGACTAACATCATGCTGCCACTCTGTACCTTGGGAGGATCCATAAATCGCTGCCAAGATTCGAAAAGAACATAAATTGAGATAGCAAGCAGTACGACAGCATTTATAACTGCAGCCAATATCTCTGTTCTAAAATATCCAAAAGTCTTTTTAGAATTGGCTTTTCTTTCGCCAATCTTAATAGCAATAAATGACAAAAAAAGTCCAGCTACATCCGTAAACATGTGTGCTGCATCTGCCAACAAGGCTAGACTTTTTGTCAATATACCTCCTACGACCTCTGCAATTAAATAGGTTCCACTTAATCCTAAAACGATTAGTAGATTCCTTTTATGCCTACTGGATGCAGAAGGCTCTTTATAAGTTTGCTCCATAAAATATTTACCAATAATAAAATAGTACAATTTAACTGACAAGCAACGGCATTAAGAACACTTTGGAAATTAATTGATACAGAACTTAATATTCAACTGCTAATTACCACTAACAAATTCTTTCTATTTATATGTACATAAGTGACAATTGTTAAAATCAAATAATTCAAATTTCAGTATTTTTTATAAAAATGTGCTACAAATAATTTTAGCGATAGTATGTTCCTTAAATATAACTAATATCTTTTTCGTGGTCAATTTTTATACAAATTTTAAAATATAGACAAACGAGTCAAGATAATATGCTATATGAATGAAAATTAATTATAGTTCCACGATCCGAATAGCAAAGCCACCGCCAGGTGCAGACCTTTGTTTTAATTTACTTTTATTATTTATTTTAAGCTTTTTTATCACATAAGCCTGGGGATTGGTTTTGTAATGAGCATCTGGAGCATCAGCGTAGATCGTAGCTTCATATTTTTTGCCCGTTGTTAAAAAACCAAAATCCAAGATAGATTCATGTCCTTTCTCCCCGCTGACATTCCCGACAAACCATTCATTTTTACCTTTTGATTTACGGGCTATCGTTAGGTATTCTCCCGGTTCTGCTTCGAGATATAGGCTACTGTCCCAATCGACGGCAACATCTTTGATAAACTGAAAAGCATCGATAAAACGCTCATAATTCTCAGGGAGGTCGGCTGCCATCTGCAATGGACTGTACATGGTCACATACAATGCCAGCTGGTTGGCTAAAGTAGAATTGACATGGGATGTATTCTTAGGATTGATCTTTTGGATGTCCATCTCAAAGATGCCCGGTGTATAGTCCATCGGTCCACCGATAAGCCGCGTAAAAGGTAAAATGGTAACATGGTTTGCATGGTTACCCCCGAATGCCTGATACTCTGTGCCACGTGCAGACTCATTACCGATCAGATTGGGCCAGGTACGTGATAAACCTGTCGGACGTACGGCTTCATGCGCATTGACCATGATCTTATATTTAGCAGCTTTCTCCAAGGCATATTGATAATGGTTATTGATCCACTGACTATAGTGATATTCGCCTCGGGGAATAATATTGCCTACATAGCCACTTTTGACAGCCTCATAACCATTGTCTTTCATAAATCTATAAGCGCTATCCAAATAACGCTCATAATTGCGGACTGCTCCCGAGGTCTCGTGATGCATAATCATCTTAACGCCCTTTTGCTTGGCATAATCCCGGATGCCTGCCAGATCAAAATCGGGATAGGGCGTAACAAAATCAAACACATGATCTTTGGCATTGCCAAACCAATCTTCCCAGCCAATATTCCAGCCCTCGACTAATACGCCATCAAACCCGTGTTTTGCTGCGAAATCAATGTAACGTTTTACATTCGCCGTCTTAGCACCATGTTTGCCATGAGGCTTCACTTTGCTATAGTCCGTTTCACCTAGATGTACACTAGGAAGATCATAGGTATAGGACCACTCGCTCTTTCCGGTAATCATCTCCCACCATACACCTACATATTTAGTAGGCTTTATCCACGAAGGATCTTTAATTTTAGTGGGCTCATTGAGGTTGAGCGTCATCCGGGAAGCCAAAATATCTCTGGCATCATCACTCACCATAATTGTGCGCCAGGGGCTCCGAGCAGGCGTCTGCAAATTGCCCTTGGTCCCATTGGCATCGGGTGTCAGCCAAGATTGAAACACAAAATTTTTGTCATCCAGATTAAGATGCATACAGGCATAATTAATTAAAGCCGCTTCGTGGATATTGATATATAGCCCGTCGTCACTTTTCATCATCAAAGCCGTCTGTACACCTGTAGGCGAAAATGGGGTCTGCGAGGCATTGGGCGTAATCGCTTTGGCCATCAATCCTCTGATCTCAGACAGACGAGACTTGGTGTAATCATACTCCTGGGTATCGTAATCTCCTGGAATCCAAAAAGCTGTATGATCGCCATTCATTGCAAATTGCGTTTTTTCCTCTTTTACAACGAGATAAGTCATCTCCTTTTGCTCGGGAAATTCGTAGCGAAATCCCAAACCTTGGTCAAATAATCTGAAACGGACCACAAGTTTTCTTTTGGACGTTTTCTGTTGCAAGCTAATGGTTAGTTCGTTGTAATGGTTTCGAATCTCACTTTCTTCGCCCCAAACAGGATTCCAGCGCTCATCAACATGTTTGCTTTCTTGTGCCGTCTGTTCAAACTCGTCATACAGTGAACTGGACAACGGTTCTCCATTGCCTTCTCCTGCCCCTGAAAATTCAACTTTCTTGGTATTGCCGGTCAATTCCAATCCTAACTTACTGGGTTTGATTACAGCTTTGCCTTTATAACTCAAGGTATACGTCGGTGCACCTGATGCATCCAGTGAAAACTGAAGTTTCAATTTTCCCGAAGGCGAAAGCAGCTCTTGGGCTTGCAGTCCCAAAGTGATTAAAAATAAACTCATCAAGAGCGTCGTTTTCTTCATTTTTTATGATAATTAGTGGATTTTTATATTTTTCGCATTTCGATTATCCGTCAACTTAACGATACAGCTCCCCTGTTGGGCATCCCATGTCCAACTGGACTCATTTTTCTTTATCGTTGACGTTTGATTATTGTCCGCCACAGCATAGGGTATGGTCTTACCATCAATGGTGACGACATTGGGCTTGCTTTCAAGATGATAGCTTAAGTAGAGCTGTCTTCCTTTGGCAGGTATGTAGCCTTTATCCTGGGGCTGAATCGCTGTTTCAAAATCTCTTTCTGCCAGGGTTGTGCAGGTAAAGCGTGTCGTAGCACCAATACCTTTGAGATAATCCTGTGTCTCACCATCGTCTTCATAAAGTTCAAATGTAGCGGACTCTCCTTCATAATTGGGGAAGATATGGATATAAAGCGGATGTATTGGATCCTGACCGATATATTGCATGATCGGCATCATGGGTACGATAGCACCTTTTTTGACAAACATCGGAATTCGATTCAGAGGTGCTCGGTAGGCAATCTGCTGCCCACCCAGATATACCGTCTTTTTGTCGTTAAAATCAATCCATTCGCCATCGGGCAGATAGAGTTTTTTGATCCGTTCGCCTTTTTTCAGTACAGGGGCCACGAGGATTTCCTGTCCAAACATAAACTGATCATTGATCCCGATAACTTGGTCGTCTTGTGGAAATTCCATAAACAAGCCCCTTAATATAGGTAGACCTGTCTGATGCGCTTTGTACGCATGGGAATAGAGATATGGAAACAGTTGATATTTGAGTTCAATGGCTGTCTTGGCATTTTTTTCGGCGACCTCACCAAATAACCAGGGTTCGACCGCATTGTTGCCTTCGTGATGGGCACGGCTCAATGGATTAAAAATACCAAATTGCATCCAACGTGTATACAGCTCCGCCATAGCAGGGTAGTCTGTAATGTCTCCACAGTAACCTGAAATATCTGTCGTCCAGAATGGAATACCGCCAAGCCCCGCCGATAATCCGACCGCAACCTGATTGGCCAATTGACTCCAGCCTTCAGTCACTTCGGTTCCACTGCCACTATCGCCAGACCAACCAAAGGTATAGCGCTGAAGTCCAGCATATGCTGCGCGTGTCATCTGAAAGATCCGCTTGTTGGGATTACGCTTGTCAAACTGCTCTTTCACCACCTTATCCCAGGTAAGACCGTATACGTTGTGGATCTCGGCATGCATGCCTAACTGGTGTTGCATATGAAGTCTATCAACATCCTCTTCATTGCTCCAGGCAGGCTCCCCCATATCTGTCCAGAAACCACTCACACCATCGGCTAGGGGCTTCTGCTGGAGCTGCCCCCACCAGTCGGCCACAGATGGATTTGTAAAATCAACGACACCACAATTACCACCCCATGGCCAAGGCATATCATAAGATGTACCCGTACGACGGTCCTTGACAAAATATCCTTTTTGATGGGCCTCCTGCCACTGACTCTTATTTGATTGCGACACCACTGGATCTTGTGAGAGAATCATCTTAAAGCCTTTTTCATTCAGCTTTTTGAGCATTCCTTTAGGATCTTTATAATTTCCTTTACGCCAGTTGAAATCTTGCAGTTCCTGTGTCCAGCCTATATCCTGATAGATGATATCACAGGGAATTTCCCGCTTTCGAAATTCGGAAGCGATCTCCAAAGCTTGGTCTTCCCGTGTATAAAGTCCACGGCTCTGTGCAAAACCAAACGCCCACCTCGGTGGCATGATCGGTTTCCCAGTCAATGCGATATATTGCTGTTGGATCTCTTTATAATCCTTTCCATAGATAAAATAGTAGATGAAGGGACCATCTGGTGCTCCAAAGGAATAGGATTCTGTACTGCTGGTTCCAAAGTCAAAAGCTGTTTTATAGGTATTGTCCAAAAAAATACCATAATGGTAGCTGCTCATGAAAAAAGGAATACTCTTATACAATGGATCTTCTTGACTGCTATAACAGGGTTTGTCGCTATTCCACATCTTGTAAGACCGGCCTCTTCGATTGAGCGGCCCAGTCTTTTCGCCTAGGCCAAAGAATTGTTCATCGGGACGCAGTACTTTATGTGCCACCGTCTTGGTACCGCTCGTGCTGTGCCCAAGACTTTTATAATCACTGAAAACCAACTTTTGCCACTTATCGTAAATCAGCAATTGCATGGGATTCTTGTTGAGACGGACACGCAGCTTTCCGGTGAAGATTTCGAAGGTTGCCGGTTCGTTATTCACCTTGATTTCACCGATGTCTTCAAGCTGTTCATGAACTACTGCAAAGGAAGAATTCTTCCTTTGCAATGTGCCGCTGACATCATACCATATCCGAACAACAGAACTGCTGCAAAAATAAAGCTCCAACTTAGCGCCGTCGCTGCAATTGAAAGTCACCTTTCGCCCCTCGATCTGATAATCTTGGCATTGTGTCGCTTTCATCATCTGCCCTGCTGCTCCATGAACGATGGAGATCAGGCAAAACAGCATCAAATAAAAAGATTTTAGTTTATGCATAATAGGTTTTTAATATTCGATCACAACCATGTCCCAATACTTGAGCCCCGGCAGATCTATGGTCAATTTATTTCCTGTCTGCGCTTTAGTAAGCGGAATAGCGACGCCCCCTTGCATATCGGGCGATGCCAGCCATACACGCTTGACAGTACGTGTCACGTCGAGCTTGATCTGTAGGCCATCGATACTGGAGGGTTCCTGTTGGGTCCCATTGGTATCACGCCATTCCATAGTATTGGCATCCTTAAAATTGATCAAATGGATTACATCGCGGTTAGCAAAATATCGCCCATAGCTTGTAATACTGCCTGATCTTGCTTTACCATTACTGATAGTCAAAGCGTTTGTACCGGTGACACTAAAGACCGCGGCTGTACCACCATCTCGCAATACGTTTTGGTAAGCGACCATAAAGTCATAATATTGGATCAGCTTTTCCTTTGTTGTTCCTTTAAGCTGCAGGTTGTTATTTGCAAAATATTCATTGGTCAAATAATGTTCTCCCATTTCAAGGTGAGCCCCTCCATTGGCAAAGATGACCGCATTGGTCAGCAACACGCCTGGCTCATTGACAAAGCCTGCCTGATTGGACTTAGCATAGTTCATATAAGCTGCTAATACGGTATTCTTATTGTAATTGCTAAAACGGTCATTGTCTTGAATAATTTTCACCAATTCATCGTATGATTTGTTAGGATCCCAAACTTCGGTATATAAAAAATCAACAGCAGATGGTGCTATCCCAGACTCCTGACCGTATTGATTAACTGCATTCATCACGTGATACTTGCCCGGAAAAGCCTTCTTTGACGCTGCTATGAATGGGGCGTAGCGCTGCTCTAGTTTCACTTCTTTGCCAGTATAGTCATATAGTTTTCCGCGGTCTCCCAACTGATCAATATGATAGCCGTCAAAATTATAGACCGCAAATACATCTTGATGTCTTTTGTTAATGTAGGTCTGCCAGTCGGAGTTGCCGGGATCGACCAAATAGATATTGCTGCGAAAGGGTGCATTCAACGAATGCCTATCTTTCTCCTGATGTTGATTATCCTTAAAAAGGTACCATTGTTCGGATACCCCATCACTTGCCGCATTGGACAAAGCGCCATACAACAAGTTGTAGAACATCGCTTTCATCCCTTTATCATGAGCGGCCTGAATATAGCCATCCACGGTAGATTTGTAATTAGTCCGGCCGATGAGATCCAGCCAGGAATCAGCCGGATTGGATACTGAACCGGCCAAAGGTTTATGCTGATCCATCTGCCAGTCATAAAACTGGATTCCATTAATATGGAAACGGTTGAGCGTTTCGACATTGCGTTGTATTACCTGCTGATCAAGGCGATCGTAATTGGATACAAATCCATACCGTGGAAACTTGCGCCAGTCAGAAGATACATCAACGGCTATGCTGTAGAGCGGCTTTTTAGTTGTATCATCAGTTTTAAAAAGATAGACCATGTAGCCCCGAAAGTCTGTTGTAGGTGGTGTCCAGGTCCAGCTCAGCTGCGAAAGCGGCTCCTCTTTGATCAATTCGCCCAGATAGGTATAGGCGACACTCAAATTATTGTCGGAGATGGCAGCTGTAAATGTGATCTTTTCCCCAGGTTTATAAACAGCTTTATCTGTATTGATGACAGGCTTAAAATAGGTCTGCCCATAGGTGATCGGGTCTTTTTCAATATCGTAATAGTTGTTGCAGCTCGCGCTTAGAAGGATTCCGCCGGCAACCACAAGTCTGAATATTCGTTTCATCTGTAAATAATTATATCATGCACACAGAAGCTTATTAATTTCCTCCATTTTGTTGATGGAGGAAAAAGCTTAAGATTGATTTATTGTTTGATAATTGTGACTGTTTCCTGTAGCTGATCCAGTATGATACTGTATGTACCCGCAGTGGTCACTTTCCACTTATTATCTGGATTAGAGCCAGACTTGCTAAAGATCATCTGCTCGGTCTGCCCTGAGGGTGTCCTGCCATTTTGTGAAGCCAAAAACCATGCGCCATTCCAATCGGCCTGTTTATCGCAACTAAACTTTAATTCACCGGCTTTAAGTGTTCCAGACCAGGTAAACCTGTGGGGTGTATCACCCTTAACCATTGGGGTTGCTGTGGCAATATCCCAACCATTGGGTGTCGCATCGCCCACAAGATAAATAGCCGGAAACGATGTAAAAGGAGCAATGGTAATTTTATTGGCCCGTAGATCCAGTCTGATCTTATAGATTCCTTTATTAATCCGCCATTTATAATCATTCTTATTTTCACTTTCGGACCACTTGACGACAGGTAGGTCTGTTCCAACGCCTTGTTGATCTGTCTCTGGGCGCAAAAAGACAACGCTTGGATCAAAATCTGGCTTCGTTGCAATCTTAAACTCGTCGGTGCTATTATTAGAATTCAATACGGCATGATAGGTAAAAATAAAAGGGTCATTCGGGTCTTTCACCATAGGCTGAAAGGACCAACCGGTAAAGCCACCCACAAACCACAGTGCATCATACATAGCTCCCTCAATTTCAGTAATGACAATAGATCGATCGATCAGATTGACTTTGACTTGGTATAGTCCAGATTTGGCAACGGTAAATGGAACATCGTAGGGATCTGACTCCGACTCACGATAATAGAGCTTTTCATTATTTGTTCCTTTGTTGTATGAAGGTGTAAAATTGCCCAAGGTGCTGATAAACTTAAACTCGCCCCGGCTCAGTACACCTTGCCATATAAAGGCTCCTGGCGTACCCTGTATCGGATTCATCCTGCTGGCTTTGTTCGCATCCCAGCCGTTGCTTGTTGCGCTACCAAGGATATAGAGTGTTTCGGTAACCGGCTTGTAGGTTTTGATCTTTAAACTAATTATTTGAGACAACTGTGTTGCGCTTTGTCCGTCTTGGGTCTCTGCTATGACACGCGCTTCCAGCTGTGCTCCGCTTCCTGCTGTGATGCCAAGCTTTTCAATCAACAATTGATTAAAATCTTTGGTAACATATCTTTGTGACCGCAATCCTTTCTCAAAAGTACTGTTAATGGAAGGCTTAAAATCCTTACCTTTTTCACCGATTTCAAGGGTATACTTGATGGCTGCATTCGTTCCAAAATTAGAACCCGAAGTCCAGTCGAATACTACAGCTTCCTGCTCCGGGGCGGCAACATTCAATACAATATCTGATGTTGAGACACTGAGTTCTAAGGGACCATCGGGATAGATGACATTGCCAAAATCGTCTTTACAGGACTGACAGAACAAGGACGAGATCAAGATCAAATTGATAATATAATATAGTCTTTTCATCTTTTTAAATTTGTTAGTTGGTTAATTACCAAAATGGATTTAATAACCGGGATTCTGCTTCAAATTTGGATTGGCGTCAATCTCAACTTGAGGAATGGGTAACAACAAATGTTTTGCGGTGGCATTGAGCTTGCCGATGCTGTGCAGAAAGTTAAGCGCATACTGCCCGTTGTCCCAGCGAATCATATCAAACCAGCGTTGTCCTTCAAAAGCAAGTTCTATTCTTCTTTCGTGACGGATTTTTTCACGCATATCAGCTTGGGAAAGCCCTGTAATTGACTTTTTGTCGGTCAAACCTGCTCGTTGTCGCACCATATACAGGGGATCCACCGCTTGAGCCGTATTGCCGAGTTCATTGAGTGCCTCGGCTTTCATCAATAGCACGTCTGCATAACGTAACACAACGATATTGGCCGCATTGGTATTGTAATCGGGTGAAATGGACAATGGAACCAAAAATTTGCGCACGTTATATCCTGTGGACGACATATTGGATTTGTAGGCCTTACCGTCGAAAAGTGGTCCTCCTTCATACAAAACAGTTTTATCTTTGCGCAAGTCTCCAGTTTCGTATTGGGAGACAAACTCAGCTGTTGGCTGATTCCAACCGTAGCCGCCGCCCACCCAGCCCGGTTTGCGTGGTCCCATATAGGTGCTCAGCCAGTTTGCCTGATTTTCATCGTCCCAAAATCCGGCCTTGGTAAGTCCATAATATTGTACTTCAAAGAGCGATTCGGCTGTATTTTTATGACGAGGCTCCCCCCCAAAACAATCACTATAGTCTGCATTAAGCACATACCCCAGCGACTCGACCTGATTGCATTGATCAATGCACAACTGATATTGTTTTAGTGTGAGGTAAACTTTTGCCAAAAGGCCTGCCGCAGCTCCTTTACTGACGCGTCCCTTATCCTGATCGGCATATTCCTCACGACGAGGTAACAGTGTAATGGCTTCCTTAAGGTCTGGTACAATGACTTCATTATAGATGCGTTCTTTGCTCACGCGAGCCGGTTTGAGATCATCTCCAGGTTTCGCGGGTACCAATGAAAGCGGCACATCGCCAAACAGCTGAACCAAAATAAAATAATAGTTCGCACGGAGGAATTTGGCTTCGCCAATCAATCTGTTTTTCAATTGGGGATCTATATCCATCGAAGGGACATTTTCCAAGACGGTATTACAATATAAAATACCGGGATTGGGTCCTCGCCAAAGATCAACCGCCGAAAAATTGTCTGGGCCAGTGGAAAAATTGGACAATTGGATCGTTTCTATTCCATCATCGCCACCACCTGCACCCACGGCACTATTCCCTGCCATAATGTCTAATGACCATATACGCATATTGTATAACTTGGGTCGTTGGAGTGGCTGATAAGCCGCATTGATCATTGCAACAGCAGCGGAAGCATCCTTGACGGATTCGGCACTGGGATCCTCAAGAGGTTCTTTATCCAAAAATTTTGAACATGAGCCCAACCAAAGGGGCATCGCCGCAAGGGCCATATAAAATATTTTTTTCATCATCATGAGTCTAATTAGTTAAAATCTAAGGTCCAATCCCAAGCTAAAGTTTTTTGTGATCGGGTAGTTACTATTGTCAACACCTCCTATCACTTCAGGATCGAAGCCAGAATACTTGGTCCAAGTAAACAAATTCTGCCCTGAAAAATAAAACCGCAACCGTCCTGCATGCAGACGTTTGGCTACAGCTTCAGGCAAGGTATAACCTACGGTCAGATTTTTCAGACGCAGGTAATTTCCCTGCTCAATAAAACGATCTGAATTACGTGTATTCTTATTGGGGTCGCTGTAAATCGCTCTCGGCACCTCATTGCTGGTTCCCTCAGCGGTCCAACGATCAAGAACCTTAGTCGTCTGATTTCGTATGGTATACATACCTTCCAAGGTAACCCTATTGGCATTATAGATCTGGTTTCCAGACACCCCCTGAAAGAATACTTCAAGATCTATATTTTTATAGGACAACTTATTATTCATGGCAAAACTCCAACTTGGTGTTGGATTGCCTAAATAGGTCCGGTCATAGTCATTAACAACTCCATCTTTATTGATGTCCCTAAATTTGATATCGCCGGGTGCCGTACTATTAGCGGGATCTGCCCCTTGATATTGATAAGCATAACTATTCACTTCGGCCCAGTTTTGAAAAATACCATTGGTCAAATAGCCATAAAATGATCCAACAGGCTGTCCAATGGTATGGGACTGATAACCGTAGTAAATAGGTACATCGCCATCAAGTCTAACGACCTTATTTCTATTATAGGAGATATTGAAATCGGTATTCCAAACCAATTCTCCTTTTAGGTTTTGGCTACGTAAACTTAATTCCCACCCCTTGTTTTCTACCTCTCCGGCATTGATCATTGGCGTATAGCTGTCTGAATATCCTGTCGTAATGGGCACGCTCATTTTGACAAGCATATCTGAGGTTTTTTTGATGTAAGCATCCATCGTCAACTGGATCCTGTTTTTGAAAAAACTTGCATCAATTCCAACATTCTGTTGTTTGATCGTTTCCCAGCGTATGCCCGGGTTAGGCATAACGAGTGGGTACAATGTCGAAACGGGAATACCATTGAAAACATATTGACCAGTTTTTAAGCGGGCTGATGCAGCATAGTTATCCAACACGGCCTGATTACCGGTAACTCCATAACCGATACGGAGTTTAACATCACTCCAAAAATCATTTTTGTTAAAAAAAGACTCTTCAGAGATACGCCAGGCGGCAGAAAAAGAAGGAAAAGTCCCCCAACGGTTGGCCGAAGCAATTCTTGATGTACCATCACGACGTACAGTGGCCGTAAGGAGATAGCGATTTTTAAACGTATAATTGGCGCGCCCGAAGAATGACAATAACGCCCATTCGTTGCGGCTCCCACCTACAGTTGGATCTAACAAGCCATTATTTAACTGGTTATTATTGTCGGAAAGAAATTCCTTGATACTTCCATTCATGTAATTATAATCATTGTTTTGCGCACTAGAACCTATCATCACATTGATTTCGTGTCCACCCCCGAAAGTATTTGCATAAGTGAGGGTATTGTCCCACAAATAGGTTAGGCTCTTGTTGAAACTTTCACTCCGATAGGAATTGGGAACGGGGATGGGTTTCCAATTGTATTTAGGCGAAAAGGTCATATTGTCCCAAGCCTTATAATCAAGGCCAAGCAAAGTTTTGAAGGTGAAATGATTCAAGAAATTTGCTTCCGCATAGATATTTCCAAGAAGATTATAGCCTTTCGTTGTATTTTGTTCAAGCATGGCAGTCCCGATCGGATTGCGCAGATCGCCATAGAATATAGCTTCATTTCCTGGCCCTGAATAGGTACCATCTTCATTAAAAATTGGTTGTGTAGGCAATGAGGCAAGCGTATTCAATACGCTATAGGAACCATTGTGTTTTACATCATGGCTTAGCGTGAGCGTATTGCCCAATTTGAGCCATGCTGTCTGTTTAGCTTCATTGTTAAACTGAAAATTATACCGTTTGTAATCGGTGTTTTTCACGATGCCATCCTGATTGAGTATACCAGCAGAGACGTAGTACGTATTCTTTTCTCCACCACCAGCATAACTAAGGGCATAATTAGCTAATTTACCTGTCTGTAGGAGCGCATCTAACCAATCTGTTCCTCGGCCAAGCAATGTAGGATCGGCAAAATCCGGTCGTTGACGGTTATTGTTGTTGGCCATCATCTCATTGTGCTGCGACGCAAACTGTTGTGCATTCAGCATTTTGGGTAGGCTCGTTGCCTGCTGAATCGCGTAATTGGCACTTGCCGTAATACTGCCTTTATTTTTATTACCCTTTTTTGTTGAAATCAATACAACACCATTGGCTCCCCTGGAACCATAAATGGCAGTAGCAGAGGCATCCTTGAGGATATCGATTGTCTCCACATCATTTGGATTGAGCGCATTGAGAGACAGATCCGTTGGGACGCCATCAATCACTAACAATGGAGCACTATTGTTGATTGATCCCAGCCCTCGAATCTGTATGGACACATTGCTTCCGGGCGCGCCTGAGTTGATAACCTGTACACCAGAGGCACGTCCTTGAAGCGCTTCGCCAACATTTGCCACAGGCTTATCTTTCATTGCCTCTGCACCCACAGACGCTAAAGAACCTGTCAGATCTTTCTTTTTAACGGTCCCATATCCAATAACAACCACCTCGTCAAGTGCTGTGTTATCCTTGACTAATATAATATTATAAATTGATGCATTGTCTACTTTTAGTTCCTGAGTCTTGTAGCCGATATAGGAGATGCTCAAAACTGAACCATGTGCAACGGTCATTTTAAAATGGCCATTTCGATCTGTCTGTACTTGTTGGGTTGTCCCCTTGTTGTTGACGGAAACAGCTTCAATAGCTAGCTTGTTTTCGTCTTTTACAGTACCCTGAATCTCCCTTTGTTGTGCAAATGAATTTAAACAGATCAAAATCATTGAAAGCATGAGAATGGGATACGTAAAACGTAATCGCCCCTGGTTTTTCATAAAATTTGATTTTTACGTATTACTTATAATTGTTATCTAATTTCGATTTGAAACTAGTGTCAAATCGCCCCCTAATTGGTTTATCCAAAAATAAGAGGATCAAAGAGCAGATAAAAGAGGTGTATCGCCAAATATAGAAACAACAAAAACGTAAAAACCTAAAAAACAGAATATTACATCAAATACAACAAAGAAATATATAGAAGATTAGGTCAATAATTTAGGGCTTTTCGACCTATTTTTGTGACCAATTCATCAAAATCTTCGCGCGGGACGGCAGCTTTATTTCTGAATTTGGTCCGGTAGGTATAAATGGTATTGGTTGAATAGTGCAGGAAACGGGCTATCTTTGCGCTGTCTGTAATACCCAAACGTATCAATGCAAAAATACGGAGTTCCGGGCTCAGTACTTCATTTGGCTTTAAGACGACTTGCATATCTGCGACTAACAGTGCATTGAAATCTTCCACAAAGTTCGGATACAAGTGCAAAAATACATGATCAAAAGTGGCGTATAATTCTCTTACTTCATGGTCGATCATATCGCGTGATTTAAGCATCTGCTTGAGCTCTTCGATCTTCTTGGCCATGACCATCTTGTTGAGCGAAATCTGGTATTTTTCGAGCTTATCAATATATAAGGAACATAAGTTTAGGAACTCACCGATATAGGCTTCTTTGATGTGATTGGTTTCTGCCAACTCGCTATTCATAGACAGCACTTCGCTATTGGTGGTATGAAGTTCGTCATTGGCTGTATTCAATTGCTGATTGAGCACCTGCAATTTTTGATTGAGTTCGAAGAGCTCTCTACGGACGCGATTTACCCGCTTCATCTGCCTGTATATCAAAATAACTGCTATAATGAGGCACAGCGATAGGATACTGACAATCGCTAGAAAGATTGTCAATTTTGCCTTTTGTTGTAATTCATTTTCTTGATAAGCTGAGTTTATGATTGGAAAGATCTGCGAAGCTTCATAGGTCCGGAAACGGGCATTACAAAATATAGCATCCTCCATTGACGATTTGATACAGCTATAGGCTTCTTCAATATGGTTTGACTTATACAATAAGGTCGCTAATGCCTGCATCGAGGCATTCTCCTTGATGGCGTTTTTAATATCACTAATCGCGGATAGCGTCAAATATTTGCGTTGAAGGTCAATATTTCCTTCCTTTTCATAGATATTAGCCAGGGCATAACATAAGATGGCATGTTCATGATCCTCTTTTCGGGAAAGATCAAGCATATACATCAAACTCTTTTTCGCTTCCTCAAATTTCCCTTCATCATGGAGCTTTTCGGCATAAACTATACGGTATTGACTACTTGCCGTGTCCAGTTCACTTAAGAGCGAATCGCGATAGCGGTCACTCCGAATAGCATACTGCCGATCGTCGGTATTTGAAAATGAATAAAATTTATAGAGCCTTTTCCACGCATCGTAATACTTGATCAACAGTTCTCTAGGAAGCTTGTTCTTACCTACAGTGGCCAATATTTTATAGGCGTCAATATACATACCTGCTGTGAAGTAAAATGAAGCAAGATCCAGATTACTTTCATTGATTTGGAAGAAATCGCCACTTCTTTTGGCTAATTTTACATTTCCCCTAGCATATATAATCGCAGAATCTAGTTTATATGAAGAATATTCTTGGTAAAGGAGCTTGTTTAATTCGTATTGTCCGGAAGTGTTATTTATTGATTTCTGAAGTTGTCGTCCCAAATCGTCTATTCTCGCTTCTTTGAGGGCCATAAACACTTCCTTTTTGTCGATCATCTGAAGCAGTTGTATCAACGCAGTATCCTGTCCAGTTCCTGCTTTACATAAGATAACCGATATAACAATCAACAGGACACATAAAACACGTCTATACATGATACTTTAAACCAAAAGTGACAAAACACAATAGTAACATTTTCTAGGCTTAAAACAAAACTAGCATATACTAATGTTATACATTTATCAAAAATAAAAAATTGCAAATATTCTGATAATATTTTGCGTATTAATACAAATCTTAAACGTTCTTAAAACCTTTATTGAATATTGACACACTTTTAACACCTAAAATCTTGACCTCAATTATCTGTTTATTATTTCTATAAATGTTAGTTGAGGGGATTATTATAAATAATTCGAATTCGTAATTTTGAACTACTAATCTAACAATCAACTTCTTCTAAAACACAATCAAATACTGTGAATACAGTACCTAACATTACTAAAATTTTAAGTTGATTATTGAATTTTAATGCCCTCTTCCTGAAATATGTATATATATATGTTTTATCTGAACGATGATTGTAATTATTGTTATAATGGACAGTATAATGACCATAAAAATCAAAAAGGGTGATTTTCTCTCTTTAAAAGACTTCTGGGATATAGTAGAGGTATGTTTTCTCTTTCTCCTCTTAACAGCAGGTTTTCTCTTGTGTACATTATGTTTTTTTTTCATTTCAATACAACTGGAACAATAAAAAATAGAAATCCTATATTAAAATTTGATAAAAACATAAATTGATACTCATTTGCATCAACAATAATTTTATAATCCTAAACTTCCTAATACAACATTTCTCAAAACCTATTTTTCTTTCAACACAGGTTAGAACAAAAAAAGCTACAAAAGTTAATGACCGTTTAGACTTATGAGAAAAACTTCACTAACACATTAATTATAAAGATACCCCAACATGATGCTGCAAGATTTACAGATGGAAAACAGGAATGTCGGACAGCCATGACCGATACTTAGACTAAACAATACCAACATATTTTTGATTCCTTCGTAAATTTGATAAATACAGTCTAATTGGATATTCCTTTCAAAGGCTAACAATAAGGATGTCTTGCTTTATTACAAAACATCCTAGATGATCATTTTATTGTATAAAAAAGCTAAGACCCTACTAAACATGATGTTTTATAGAATACTGTTTCCAATAACATTCAAATTTTATTTAAAATTTCATCCGCTGGATCCTTATAGCATTCAATATCGCAATTAGCGAAACCCCTACGTCAGCAAATACGGCTTCCCACATAGTAGCAAGACCTCCAGCCCCAAGAATAAGAACTATGCCTTTCACCACAAACGCTAGTATGATATTCTGCCAAACAATTTTTTTTGTTTTCTTGCCAATATTAATGGCTATCGGGATTTTAGAAGGCTTGTCATCCTGAATAACAACATCTGCTGTCTCAATTGTCGCATCGCTTCCAAGTCCTCCCATAGCAATTCCCACATCACTTAAAGCAACTACCGGAGCGTCATTTACCCCGTCTCCTACGAAGGCAACAGTTTCATTTTTTGCCTTCATCTCTTTTACTTTGTTTACTTTGTCTTCAGGCAAGAGATCTCCAAAAGCCTTGTCGATCCCCAGCTTATCTGCAACAAATCTAACAACAGTTGTCTTATCTCCGCTCAACATCGTCGCTTTTACATTGAGCTTATGAAGCATATCAATAGTCTTTTGGGAATCTTCCTTTATGCTATCGGCAATGGTAATGTAGCCCACAAATTTACTGTCTTTAGCCACCGCAATAGTTGTGTAGACAATTGATAATGGATCTAGATCATATTTAATATTGAATCTGTCCATCAGTTTAAAATTGCCGACCAGTAATTCTTTTCCGTCAATCTGCGCTTTCAAACCATGACCGGGAATCTCTTCAGTGTTTTCTAATTTTATGGAACTATCAACATCTCCTACATATTCGTGTATGGCCGTTGCTACAGGATGCGTGCTAAGACTTTCGATGGCATTTACGAGTTTTAGAATTTCAGCTTTATCGAAATCGGAATTAAAAACTACTTCTTGCACTTTAAAAACACCTTCGGTCATTGTACCAGTTTTATCCATTACTACATTCTTTATGGCAGCCATAGTATCAAGGAAATTACTGCCTTTGAATAAAATACCATTACGACTGGCAGCTCCAATACCTCCAAAATATCCCAATGGAATAGAAATTACCAATGCACAAGGACATGAAATTACCAAGAAGACTAAAGCTCTGTAAAGCCAGTCATTGAATACGTAGTTCTCTAAAAAGAAATAAGGTAGCAAACATATTCCGATTGCAAGAAAAACAACGATTGGGGTGTAGACTTTGGCAAACTTCCTTATAAAAAGTTCTGTAGGTGCTTTCTGGGATGTTGCATTTTGGACCAATTCCAAAATCTTACTTAGCTTGCTGTCCGTATAAGCGGTAGTCACCTTAACCTGAGCAACGGTATTTAGGTTGATCATGCCGGCAAGCACCGATTCCCCCTTGTTTTTGGTATCCGGTTTACTTTCACCTGTCAGTGCGGCAGTATTAAAAGAAGCACTATCCGTGAGCAGTTCTCCATCAAGGCCCAGTTTCTCCCCAGGTTTTAATTGGATAACCATACCTATCTGTGCCTCCTCGGCTTTAATAACTCTGGTCTGATTCTCCTCAACAATTCTCACTTCGTCCGGCCGCTGGTCCAGCAGGGCTTTTATGTTACGCTGTGCTCTTGAAACCGCCAACGTCTGAAATACTTCGCCTACAGCATAAAAAAGCATAACGGCCACCCCTTCGGGATATTCCCCGATAAAAAACGCGCCTATGGTTGCAATGCTCATCAAAAAGAATTCTGAGAAGACCTCTCCCTTGGCTATACTCTTAAAAGCATCTTGAATTACCGGAAGGCCTACGATTCCATAAGCTACCAGATACCAAACAAATCTGACTGTTCCTTTAAACCATTCCTGAGGCAGCCAGTTATCCAATGATATTGCAATAAGTAAAAGTAAAAGAGAAAGAATAGATGGTAGAAACATTTTAAATGGACTTCCGGTGGCATTACTGTGGTCATGACCGTCATCATCACTATGGCCATGATCGTGTCCGTCATTTTTGTAATGTTCCTCTTTTACCAATTCTCTTGCTCCGGCTTTAGAATAGACCTTTTCCGTCTGCGTACAACAGATCTGCTTGCCTTGCGCGTCATATTGATGTTTGTGATCCATAATATTTATTTTAAAAGGTTTTTTAATATTTTATCCATAAAGAATTGTTTCGAGACCTTATTTGCTTCACTTAGTACAACATCTATTGAAGGAATTGATTTCTCCAAATATTTCTCAGCCCTAATTATTGCATCACTTTGTTTTTTGATTTTCTCTGTTTCTTTCAAAGCGTCCGCCAGGGCAAGTAAGCTGAGTCCATGATCCTTCAGTATTCCCAACTGTTCGATCATCCAGCTAACTGCGTAAAAACCAAACTTGGATAGCGCCAGAGGATGGGTCTGCTTTTCTTCAACAGGTGGGAGTCGATTAAAGGGTGACTCAAGTATAGTATCAGTAAGGTAGTTTCTCAACTCCGACTTTTCATGTTCAATATCTACTAGTTCGACACATCCCTGTAATGATTGTGCATAAATACTTAACCAGCGTAATTTCCGACGAAACTCATGAATATCTGACTCCACGTTTCTGAAAACATATTTTCCATTCTGGGAAAAATCCATTATCTTTTCTATTTCTGAACGATAGAATTTAACAAGACGTCTGTGCTGCTCGTCTTTTGCCTTCCATTGGGTTTTGTCAATGTCACTGATGATTTTTTTTAATTGTTTACCATTCAACCAGTTTTTACGTTTGAGTAATTTATTAAGTTTCCTCACGACTTTTTCTAATTGTGCATCAAAATAAATCCCCACATCTTCTGGAATGCATTTGTCTTTGGTATACAATTTAGCAAAAGTGGTAAAATAGTCTATGCTCCCAAGCATGTCCTCCAATTGTTTAAATTTGTCCCGCATTCTTCTAAACTGTTTTGTTCTTGGACCAGTAACACTATATATCCTGGCCAATGCCTCCAATTGGAACAAAGGTGTTCTTAATCCATTCTCAAAAAGATACCGCCCGGGATTGTTCTCTTTCTTCGCCCCTTCAAACAAATCTGCGAGTTTTTGAAGATGCAGATCGAACTGATTATTATTCTGTTTCATGGCCGCTATTTTTATTGTCGGATAATTTTCTCAGAAATCGCTTGTACCACTCAAATTGATTTATTACGAAAATCAATAGGGTAATAACTGTTGCAGAAATTGCAAGAACAAACATGTTGAGTGCGATAGCTATTCCAACCGCAGCAATTGTCCAGAGGCCGGCTGCTGTGGTCAGTCCTATTGGCATACTTTTCTCAGTACGAAATCCTATACCGGCTCCTATAAATCCTAGGCCAGTTGCAATCGCCGCCAGCATTCTTGCCGTTGCAGACCTGTCTTCAGTCAAGTGGGCTGCAACAGATACAAAGAGACAAGAGGCAACACAGATACAGGCAAATGTCCTTATACCCATATTCTGCTGTTCTTTTTCCCGTTCTATACCGACGATGCTTCCTAAAACGAGAGCGAGTACCAATTTAGCAGAAAGCAAAAGTTCAAAATTCATATCCATAGAGTCTTTAGATTTTATTATTTACAGATATATTACATTTCATAATAAGAATCATTTTTGGGATTTGCCGGAATATCTATTTCTCCAATCATTTCCAAAAGGTTTATCTCGATGGTTTGTGCAAGCGAAGTCATTGGTGTATCAACTGGCGTACCCTCAAAAGGATCCTGCATAATGATGGCTGTCTTTTCAATGGCAATAAAGAGTATTGGTATAATCATGGTCATTACGATCTCAATAGTTAACTGAGAATCTTCGAGCCCGAAAGGCAAAATCGCGGCAAAGACGTAGATCAAGGTGTGTACCATCATGCTATATGATCTGGGAAAGACCGTATTCTTAATACGTTCACACTTACCCATGCTGTCGCATAACCTACCTATTGTTTCATTTAGCTGAACCTGTTGAATATCCGTTATCGCTCCACTGAAAGCGAGATGTCTGATTGCATTTGAATGTCTATCCAATATTGCATTGGGTATATTTGTGGCTTTTATCCCGTGGAAATGCAGATAAGCCTGAACTTTAGGTGAAAACTCCAGCTTTCGGAGCGATTCTCCCAGCGCATAAGTCCAGATAATTTGTCGGTCCACAAATTCTTTTATTTCGTATCGGGGACTTTCGGGAGCATATTGAATAAACTGCCTTAGTAAATTCCTGGAGTCATTAACAATAGCTCCCCATATTGTTCTGGCTTCCCACCAGCGCTCATAGGATTGAGCCGTTCTAAAGGCCAGTAGTAGGGAAACAGCCGTTCCGATCAGAGCAGGAATACTCAGCGGCAAGGATACTTTTTTAAAAGTCGGATGCATATCAACCACGCCGATCGATATGGCGAATATAGAGATCAGAATGAATTGTGTCTTTATCTCATTTATAAAGTACCAAATTGATATTTTTCGATTTAATAACATAACTGAATATTCTAGGTTTGTGAAGAACAATAATCATTCTTTATATTTTTAGACGGATGTACATTTAGATAATGAACAATTAATTATAAATCTTGGTTTCCCCCTTCCGAAACCGATTTCAATATTTTCAATATTGTTCATAGCAAAACAAAAATACAGTGTAAATGCTGGTCAAACACATCTTCAAGTAAATTCCATACCTGAAGGAGCTGTTGTCGAAATTTTTCATAATACTGCCAGCGGATCACTTCATAGTATATCCCGACTATTAAAGTTCATCAATATAACATTGACCTGTTTAAATCTATCCAGAACATTTTTTCCATATGAAGTCCAATAAGTGTGGTTTCGCAACATAGCCATATTTATAGTCTTCCATTCCTCATCCGAATAAACCCTGTGAAGGAAAATTTCAAACTCTCTCCTTATCGCCATAGCATATCTAGGATAAGTGGGTCTAGTAAAGTGAAAGAAATCAGCATCACAAAGTATCATTTCCACCAAATTCATCGGCGACTGCGGAAACTTTGTTGCTTCGATACAGGCCGATACCGAATTTATAAATTCGGTATCGGCTTTATATCTCGTCAGAAAACTTTTGGCTATCTGTTTACTTTTTTCCTCGTGTCCGGCGTAGGTATGAATATAACCACAGTCGTGAAACCAGGCGGAAACAAGTAATATTTCCATTTGGCCACCATCAAGACTATAGAATTGTCCAATTTCAACTGCTGCTTTCGCAACTTCAACTGTATGGGTAATGCCATGAAAACCCAAATCACCTGAAAGGTTTTCTTTTAGCAATGAGGAAACATAATTTTCAACAGATAACAACAGAGTTTTCATAATTTTACATTTACTTAGAAATTAATGTTCATGCCCACCAGTATTGCTCAATTTCGCATTGATAAAGAATGCCCCTTTGGTAACAATTTTAACTCCCTTAGGAATTTCTGTTACAGGAGTGATAACAGTGTAACCCAATTCAGAAACTCCTTTAACAACTTCGATCTTTTCAAAATTAATTTTCTTTTCAGTTTGCTTATTATCAGCAACATGATCATGTTTTTCCCCCGGTTTGTGATCATGGTCTTCTTCAGCTTTCTGGTCATGGCTTTCACCTTCTTTGTGTTCATGACCACCTTCCTTGTGACCAGCTTCAGGATCCTTATCCGTATGAACAAAAATATAGAACTTACCGTCAGCTTCTACAATGGCATCATTAGCAACAGTCGATGCCATTACATCTTCTACACTGACCATACCTGTAATGTTCATTCCGTCAATTAGCCCCGTTTTATTCCCTACTACAGTACAATGCACAGCTATTGTTTTACTTTCGTTTTCGAATGATGAGCCTATATTGAATACCTTTGCAGTGTAGGTAACTTTTGGATTATTGGTAATGGTAAAATTGACAACCTGTCCAATTTTCATATAAGGTAAGTCGCGTTCGAATACCTGAAGATCAAGATGCAAAAGACCATTATCGACAATTTCGACAACCGGAGAGGAAACATCTACATAACTACCTATCTTGGCCAGCTCATTGCTAATCGTACCACTGACAGGGCTTGTTACAACAAGTGCGGACCTTAGATTCTCCCTGTTAATACTAGATGGATTAATGCCCATCAACTGTATCTGCTTTTTTAATGATGCTTTACGAGCCATCAGTGCATTCAGGTCAGCAGTAGCTGTCTGGAGGTTTTTCAATGCACCAGCACTCCCTTCATTAAGTTCCTGTTGACGGCTCTGTTCCTGTTGTGCTAAAGTAATCCGACTGTCAATCGTTATGTATTCTTCCTGCAGCTGGATAAACTGTGGATTTTCTATTGTGGCGATCACCTGCCCTTTTTGAACATAATCACCCAGCTGCACTTTGAGACTTTTGACAACCCCTCCATACAGCGAGGTCGCATTTGCCTTCTTATTGTTAGGAACCCGAAGTGCTCCGTTGGCCTTGACGGTTGCTGTCAGATTTTTATTTTCGATGTCGCCAAGAGTGATCCCAACAGCCTTAATCTGTTCTTGTGTAAGTGATGCAATAGTAGAAGACTCTTCTTCTGCATGCCCCTCCTCACCACTAGCTTCTGCCTTCTTTGTCTCTTTCCTGGCTCCGCTCTCTTCCTTCTTGTCAGCCTGTCCGCCACAACTATATAAAAATGCTACAAGAACACCCGAAACTAATATTTTTCCTATAATTTTCATTTTGTATTATTTGTTATTGAAGTAATTGAATTGAATTGCTGATTGGTTGTACTGGTTTAGTACATCCAAATAGTTCTGACGGATACCTATTGCCTGGTTCAGGAACTGTCCTAATTCAGCAAAACTTATTTCACCTGTTCTATAACTCAGAGTCGCAGCACTGATTATTTCCTCAGATTGACGTAGTCCCGATGTTTCATAGAAATTCAGAAGAGAATAGTTTTTTTCTATTTCAGCAATAGCCGATGCCCTTTGTGTCTGGAACTGCTGGGTCTGATAAGCAAGTGTTTTTTCTTGCACTTCTTTCTCGGCAACCGCAACCCTTACTTTATTCCGGTAGGCGCCGCTCCCAAAAACCGGGAAAGAAGCCATTACTGAAAAACCAGTAAACGGATCTTTGGCACCCCACAGACGCTGACTAAAAAACCTTCCAGAAAACTCCGGTTTGTTCGTATTCTTCTGAACTTTGATATTGGAAGAAGCAATATTGACATTTTGTTCCTGCAAAGCAAGTACCGGATGCGAACTATTATTTTCAACTAGTTCAACTTCGATTTTCTTTAATGATTCAGCAATAGGAAGTAACCATTCGTTCTGATTCATGAGCATCATCAATTGTTGCTGCTGGACTGTCATTTCTTTCTTGTTCTGCTCAAGAAAAGCCCGTAGTTCTTTAAGTTTAGCTTCAGCCGACACCTGATCCAATTTAGCGACATCTCCTGTCCTGACCCTGACTTCAGTAGTTTTAAAGAGCATCGTGTAAATACTGTCCAATTTTTTAAAAAGCAGCTGTTTGTCCTGCAGGTACCAAAGCTGATAGTATGCGGTACGCACATCACGTTTGATTGCAGCATTCAATACATCGGTATTAAGTTCTGCATATTTTAACTGCTGCTTAAAATAATCTTTCCTTGCAGCATACAAGCCAGGCCATGCTATACTTTGAGAAACTCCGATTTTCAAAATTCCTACTCTATCTGATGGCCGGAAATCTTCATTTTCAGCAAACACGCCCGTTTTGGGAATATCGTTTGCAGTCTTGACGTTCAAGGAAGCACTTTTTACCTGTGCACTATTAACCCCATACTGTTGATTATTTTCCAACGCCGTGCCCACCGCTTTTTCGATAGAAATCCGTTCCCGCTGCTGGGCCTTGACCGTCGATAAACTTCCCAGACACACTAAGATTACCATTGTTATTGCCTTCATTTTACCGTCTCCATTTTTTTTGAGCTTCGAATTAAAAATAATGTACAGGAGGGGCAGCACAAACAGTGTCAAAAATGTTGCTGTGATCAATCCGCCGATCACCACAGTGGCAAGAGGTTTTTGCACTTCGGCACCGGCACTCGTACTAATCGCCATAGGTAAAAACCCGAGTGATGCTACAGTGGCAGTCATTAATACCGGCCGCAGACGGGTCATTGTACCCTCTTTTACTCGTTTGAAAACATCCTCTATTCCCTCTTTCTTTAGTTGATTGAACGTTCCGATCAGAACGATACCATTAAGCACTGCAACTCCAAACAGGGCAATAAAACCGATTCCTGCACTAATACTGAACGGCATACCACGCGCCATAAGGGCAAATACACCACCAATAGCACTCATTGGGATGGCCGTAAATATTAAGGCAGCTTGCTTAAATGAATGGAAAGTAAAATACAACAGCATAAATATTAACAATAGTGATACTGGTACCGCAATCATCAGACGTGCACTCGCCTTTTGTAAGTTTTCAAACTGCCCTCCGTAGGTAAAATAATATCCTGAAGGCAATTTTATCTTTTCGGACAATTGTTTTTGGATATCCTGTACCACACTTTGTACGTCCCGACCTGCAACGTTGAATCCAATTACTATACGCCGCTTCCCTGCCTCCCTGCTTATCTGGGCAGGTCCAAGTTTATACTCTATATTTGCAACCTGCGAAAGTGGAATCTGTATTCCCTTATCTGTTGGGATCATCAGGTTACTGACATCATCAATGCTACTCCGATGTGTACTATCAAGACGTACAACAAGGTCAAACCTTCTTTCATTTTCATAGATCTGACCTGAACTTTTGCCTGCAAAAGCCGTACTGACAACATCGTTGACATCCTGAATGGTCAATCCATAATTTGCAATCCGGGTACGGTCATACTCGACATTAATTTGTGGCAGACCGCTTACCCGCTCGACCTGTGGAGATGTTGCCCCCTGGACAGTTTGAATCACCTCACTGACTTCTTTTGCGTAGGATGCGAGTGAATCTATGTTTTCACCAAAAATCTTAACAGCTACATCCTGCCTTATACCTGTCATCAACTCGTTGAAACGCATCTGAATAGGCTGGTTTTTCTCAAAGAAAACGCCCGGTATAACCTCAAGCTTTTCCATCATCGCCTCTGCAAGTTCGTTGTAATTTCTGCCAGACTTCCATTCGTCTTGCGGCTTTAGTACGACCATTAAATCGGTTGCCTCGGGAGGCATCGGATCGGTAGGCACTTCAGCTGCTCCAGTTTTACCCACAACCATTTTCACTTCATCAAATTGCTTAATTATCCTTGAAGCCTGCATGGAGGTTTCGATACTCTGATTTAATGAACTTCCCTGCGGCAAAATACAGTGAAAGGCGTAATCCCCTTCTTGCAGTTGCGGAATGAATTCGCCCCCCATCCTACTGAAGAAAAATAAACAAACTGCAAAAATAGCGACAGTTGCTCCTACAATGATATATTTGATCCTGATTGCTTTTTGAAGCAGAGGCTGATACCAACCAGAAAGCTTATCCATCATTTTGTCGCTAAAAGTCTTTTTGTGACTTGGTTTTTTTGACAGAATTAACGCACACATCATCGGAATATAGGTCAGCGACAATATCAACGCTCCAAATATCGCAAAACCAACAGTTTGCGCCATGGGGCGGAACATCTTGCCTTCCACACCGACTAGGGTGAGGATTGGTATATAGACAATTAGAATGATGATCTCGCCAAAGGCGGCACTTGTACGAATCTTGGATGCGGAAAGGAAAACTTCATCATCCATTTCGTTTTGCGTTAGCCGCTCAGTAGATTTCCGCAGTCCAAGATGGTGCATAGTAGCTTCTACAACTATAACCGCACCATCCACTATTAATCCAAAATCGATCGCTCCAAGACTCATCAAGTTAGCACTAACACCAAATACATTCATCATACCTAAGGCAAACAAAAGCGCTAATGGGATAGCGGAAGCAACAATAAGTCCTGCACGGAAATTCCCAAGAAACAGTACTAAAACAAAGATTACGATCAACGCACCTTCGATCAGGTTTTTCTCCACAGTACTCATTGCCCTTCCTACTAAGTCGGTTCTATCCAAATATGGCTCAATTGTCACGTCATCAGGCAAAGATTGTTGAATTGTCGGTAGTTTTTCTTTTATCCGTTTTACTACCTCGTTACTATTTTCACCTTTAAGCATCATTACCACGCCACCCACGGCATCAACCTCTCCATTATAGGTTAATGCACCATATCTTACAGCACTACCAAACCTAACATCTGCAACATCACCTATATAAATAGGAACAGCTCCGGAATTTTTTACAACGATTTTTTTGACATCATCGAGAGAAGTTGCCAATCCGATACCCCTGATAAAGTAGGCTGTAGGCTTTTTGTCAATATAAGCTCCTCCCGTATTTTGGTTGTTCTTCTCCAGAGCCGTGAATATTTCAGGAATACTAACTCCCATAGCCCTAAGCTTATCAGGGTTTACAGCAACCTCATATTGTTTCAATTGACCACCGAAGCTGTTCACCTCAGCTATGCCTGGCGTCCCATATAGCTGTCTTGCCACGATCCAGTCCTGCATTGTACGCAGATCCTTCGCATTATACTTACTCTCACTACCTTTTTTGGGGTGAATTATATATTGATAAACTTCTCCCAGCCCGGTACTTACAGGGGCCATTTCCGGGGTACCTATACCCTGTGGAATCTTATCAACCGCCTCTTTTAATCGTTCGTTGATAAGCTGTCGAGCAAAATAAATGTCTATATCCTCCTCGAAAACGACGGTAATAACCGACAAACCAAAACGCGAGATACTACGGATCTCTTCAATCTTGGGCACATTTGCAATACTTTGTTCGATAGGAAAGGTAACCAGCTGTTCAACCTCCTGCCCGGCCAACGTGGGACAAGTGGTGAGTATCTGAACTTGATTATTGGTAATATCGGGTACCGCATCTATAGGCAACTTTGTTGCACTCCATGCTCCCCAAATAATAAGTAACAGGGTCATCAAACCAATAATGATCTTGTTCTTTATACTGAATTTTATGATACTGTCTAACACAATGTATTTTGTTATTTTAACATTAAAAAAATCGCGCTTGCTCTAGCACCTTAAAAGAAGGTGGAGAGGAATTACAAGTGTGTAAGGGGAATGATTAGACACTGAAAAGATTGGCTATAATCTTTATAAAGCCATAAATCAGTATTAAATCAGAAGCAATTTATATTGTTATAAAATGCAACAAATACCCATACTCTTTTAAAATGAACTTAAACGTAAAATTTTGGCGGTTGCCAAATAGAACCCGAATACTGGGAGATAAATTTAAAATCCGGAATTATTACTTTTTCCCTAGAAAAAATCTGTGTTAGCACACCTAATTCAGGGATTTCAAAATTGAAGGAAACAACTGAAATACTACAGCATGTACACTGGCAGAAAGGAGTACAATAATCATCACTATCATTGCTATGCCTATGCGTTGTTTCGTCCGCAAATTTGGAAAGAGTTCCACATGTATTATTCGTATCCCCACAAGGCACCATAAATAGCGCAAGGATATAAAATAATAATATTGTAGCTTTCCATCTCATATTTATAACGAAAATATAAAAAAAAACAAACAAAACTAAATTTAAAGACGACTTTATAGTTTTCTTGCTTTAATATGAGAATATTTATAGTTGTCTATTATAAATACAACGACAATTTTAAAACTAGTTCATTAGTGCAATTGTCTCTCGTCCAAACATCCTACTCTATAAAAGAGTAATTATTTAAATCAATATTGGGGAAGTATTTAAATTTATATTAGTCATTCTAATATCGTGCAATTGATATTACAATTCAGCCATATTGTTTCTAATAAAAAAACAATAAATAAATGGCTTTATTTAAAACTGTAATATATCTTTTGACTAACGCTTTTCAAAGTATATGAACAACTTTACATACCTCTAAATCTCCATATAAGTATTTAAAGTAGATTTGTGTGAATTATTTATATTTCTTAAAAGTTCGATGTAAATAATTAAATTTAAGTATTATGGGAAAAGTCCAGTTTAAATCAACCAACTACGAATAGTACTTGTAAACAAGCGAAATGATCTATTCCAACAATTATTTTAAACAGTCATAAAAATAGCCCAGGTAATGATATAATCTGATTCAACTTTAATTCAGAGTAGAAAATTATATAAAATTAACCTCTTTAGTATACATCAAGTTCGATTGGCTTGAAAATAGACTATTATCAAACTATCATAAAATTCAAGATAAATTATTAATAAATACTATTATGCAATTTAGATTTATGTTTATCCTTTCCTTTTATGCCATTATTCTCTTTATGGCTGGCTGTGGGCAACAAAATTTGGATTTGCTATTGCTACAAAAAGCTCGAATTTTCGCAGAAAATTATCCTGATAAAGCGTTAAAATTCATTGACTCTATTTCTTCACCAAAAACCAATTTAAACAGAGAACAATACATGTATTATCTAGTTGCTCATACTCAGATATACTATAAAAATCATCTCCCTATTGAAGAGGATACACTTATATTTTATGCTGTTAACTATTATCAAAAAAAATCAAATAATCCCAAGCAAACCTCACTAGCATACTTTTACGCAGGTAACGTCATGAGAGAACAAAAAAAGTATGATGTAACAATGGAATATTATAAAAACGCCGAAAAATATGCACTTCTATCTCATGATGCCTCAACAATCGGTCTAATTAACTTCAATATGGGAGACCTTTTATCCGAACAAGGACGTTACAGAAAAGCATTAAATAAATATCAAAAAGCAGCTATCTACTATAAGCAATACCCTGACAAACTAGCATTTTCATATAGCTCTATTGGTAGAATGTATCTATTTCGCCAAAATCCTGATAGCGCCTTTCTTTTTTTCCATAAAGGACTAAAAATTGCAGAATATCTGGGAGGAACAAATTTAAGAAGACAATTGACAGAAAGCCTCTCAGTTGCATATGAACAGACAAAAGAATACAGAGCCTCCCAAAAATACCTATGGCAATCAATCTCTCTTAATACTGACAGTACCAGATTGCCACGATATTATCTAAACTTTGCATTACTCTACAGTAAAATGTCACTTGATGATTCTACAACGTATTATACAGCAAAGTTAAAAAAAGAGCTACCCACAATAAAAGACAATTATTTAAAATACAGCATATTAGACTACCTAATCCGTTACGAAAAAAAAAATAACAGGATCTCAACTGCTTTTGATTATCAAACAGATCGAATGAAAGTTCTTTATCAGATTATGAAAGAACGCGAGAAGCAGTCTATCTACAAAATAGAAAAAAAATACAACTATGAACAGATTACAAAGGAATATTTTGAAGCACTTACGATAAAACAACAATGGATAATTTTGTTAATGGGCATTGTAATTTTAGGAGGAATTTCATTTCTAACTTACAGTACAAGACAAAAAAACAAACTACATGCAATTGAAGGCAAAATAGAGACTTTGAACGGAATGAAACTCGACTTAGAATCTATGGTACAAAAAAAACAGCGTGACCTTCGAAGGACAATTCTATGGAGATTTGATATTACTAAAAAATTAATCAAACTAAATAAAGAAATCAACAAGAACAACAAAATTATATCAGATAGTAACTCGTTACTAAAGCGATTTAATACTATAGTCTATGGAGAAAATTCCTATGATGAACAGTGGGAAACACTGCACCAAGCCTTCCGTCAGGCTAGACCCGAATATTCGGAAAAAATAAAACAGTTATTCCCAGAAATTACTGAAACAGAATTTCGGATATGTATTCTTACCTACGCTGATTTCAGTGTTAAAGAAATAGCCCTTATTCTTCAACAAAGTCCAAATACGGTACAGACGCGAAGAACGTCATTAAGACAAAAACTTGGCGTACCTAAAGGCGGAGACATCTCTGAATCAATAGACAGCTTATGCGGTTGATTTTTTCAATCAAAATATTCCAAAAGAATTGGCATCAGCGCTAAGCCCCCTAATACATCGACCTTATAATCAAATATATAATCCGATAAAAACAACTTAAAATCAACGACTTTCCCTAACAAAAACGTCACAATATCATCTCCTAACTTAATCAACCTACCCCTTCAACAAAATAATTAATGCTTCATAAGATTTTATTGAAAAAAGGATTTTATTCAGATGATAAACTTTCACACATTATATCTTTTAAAAGTTAAAAATTAAATCCGCATAACTTTATCACATCCTTTCTCCAACGGCATTAATAATTAATAAAATTCCATTGTCATTTGTTAAATATAGAAAATGATACTACCATAACCTGATCAAAAACCTATATTTAAAAAAACACAATATACAGAAAATAAGAAACTTATAATTTATCAATAATAAAAACCTATACCAAAGAAAATTAAACCTATATATGTAATAGTTCAAAAAACCGCACCAATATATTTGACCACTAAAAGTTAAACCCAACAACACTTTTAGTATGAAAAAACAGATATTATTGATCGCATTATTATCAGGTGTTATTGCTGCTCCTGCTTTAGGAAGTTCACAAATCGCACCGGTTCCCAACAGTGCTTTAATCACCCAATCTGACGAAATTGATTTAAGAGGAAGAATCGAACCTGGTGAAATTCGTAGAATAGGTTCTGCTGTCTCAGCATTTTTGGAAACAACTGTAATTAGATCACAATTTCATTTTGATGGAGGAACATTGCAAATTTCCATTGCCAATGCTACAGGCACTATGGTATATAATCAGACAGTGTCCACTTCAATTGGCGAATTTTTAATACCAATTTCAGGATTTACATCAGGAAACTATTCGATAACATTTACTTCTACCTCAGGTGAAGTGACTGGAGATTTCGTATTATAAAAATTTAAATAATTCAGAGACCATGAATAAAAAACCAAAAATCATGATCTCTGAATTAAAATGCTTTACCAGAGCTTAGATATAAGTTCCCTAATCTGAATTTGGTAATAAAATGCGTAGAACGGTAACATATAAATTCAGTTCCCAAGCAATAACAGCAGATATCTCCGGACGTATTTCTGATTCATCCGGGAAGGTGTTACCTTTTGCTAAAACACAAAAAATTGTATTTCAAGAGGGAGTAATGTATATCCAATATTTCAGCCACTTTCTCTTCTTTCTAGAATTCACAACTTTTGTATTACATAACGATTTAAAAGCTAGCTATTTCAACCAAAAGAAAAGGCTTTTTTTAATTATGATGTTAGAAGGAAACATATTTTTATCAAAAGAAGATGGTACACAAATTTTACAAATAGAAAACGACACTTGTTACACAACATATAATCGTAAAGGGGAATTTCACTACTCTTTGGCTACTGGCAGAACTAGCTTTTGCTACATTATGCCCAGAACAGCATGGCTTGATAGAGCGAAAGGCCATTATCCCCATATTGAACAATTGCTAACTAGTATGAAAAAAGACAAAACAGTGTTTGGCAACCTTTCTCCGTGTCGGATAGATCCAACTTTACATACTTTGTTAGAACAAATGTTCAATTTAACAACCACAAATCCGATTGATTTGGAAATAGAATTGACAAAATACATTCAAGCAATTATTAACCAATATCAATTCTTACTGAATTTAAAATATTCCCAACGTGTTTATCAGATAAAAGATTATATAGAAAACAATTACACTGTTCTCCACTTAAACAATAAAGTCATCGCAAATTTATTTTTTATCACCGAAAAAACTCTCATAAAAACCTTCAAACAAGAATTTGGCATAACACCTCATTATTATCTAATGAACTACAGGATGGAAAAAGCCAAAACATTATTGATTTCGGACCGCATTTGTCCTTCACACGTTTATCCACTTGTCGGCTATTCAGATTTTCATAGTTTCAGAAGACAATTTAAAAAACACTTTGGTTTTCCACCATCTAAATGCTTAAAGCGCTAAGCATAAAAAATATTTTACATGAATTTCAATAAAGTGAACAAAAACAAACATTTATTCACAATAATTATTGAAAAATTCAAAAATTTGGTTTGTTTTTTCCTACTCCCCGGATACTTAATACTCCGAACTTTAACAATACATAAGGGACTATTATAAAGTCTAGATTTAGTCTGCATACCAAGGTACAGGCCATTTCTCGATGGTAATGTTTCGACAAGATAGCTGCCATCTTAATTGCTATCAATATCCGTTGGTATGCTTCACCGGGTCGAGATCGGATGTCGGGGCAGAGACGCACTTACTGCGATAGTACATTGAAAGACATCAGAAAATTGGGAAATCTCCCCCTGTTTAAAAATTGCAGGGGGAGATAGTTTAAAATAATTGAGCAAAAAAGGACAGATACATAAGATAAGAAAGAAAAAATACAACAAAAGAATATTGTATCCAGATAATTTCGCCATTACAACTTCAAGGAAGTTGACTGGCATACAAATAGAATTCCTCCATCGTATGGCTATGAGGTTAAATCGACATACACGTTAGTTCATGAAACTTATAAACTTAAAGTACTTAATTATGAAAACTTTAAAATCAAAATTTATTGCTGGCGCAACAGCGTTAACATTACTATTAGGCAGTTTTTTCATTGTAAACGCTATGGCAAAAAAGGTAGAAGTAAAACAAACAAGCTACAAATGGTTCCAAATTTCATCATCGACTGATTATGACACCAATGAGCCTGTAGCACAGTCGGACGCAGCCTATCTAGGAGAAGGAACAACACCCCCAATGGGCAATAACTGTTCAACTAATAACCCACATCAATGTGTATCGGGATTTAGTTCTGATCAGGTAAACCCTTCTACCAATGAACTGATCGACGACAATCAAGTACCGAAGTCAACGCCACGTACACGAAATTAACGTCACCTGATGACAAAGAAAGGGGGGCCAATGGCTCCCCTTTCTTTGTTTTGCTTAACTTATAGATCTTCGTACCCTGTATTCTGCTCTAGAAATGGATTCGCTGAAAGTTCTTTTTGGGGTATGGGATATACCTTATTTTTTTCTTCCCAGCCACCTTTTATATCTCCTATCACTTCGACAGTCATATCCCAACGCTTTAGGTCAAGCCACCTGTTTCCCCATTCACAGAAAAGTTCCTTACGTCTTTCCTGTACCAAAGTGTCAAAGATTTTGCTTTCGTCCAAAACAGTATTTTTTGTTAGTCCGGATCGTGTCCTGACCATATTCAGATCGTCCGAGGCAGATTTTAGGTCACCGATAAAGAGGTTCGCTTCCGCCCTGATCAGGTACAGTTCCGCTAGCCTCAAGACCGAATAAATCTCCTTGGCCGAACCTCCCGGTCGCCTGTTCCTGTATTTTTGTGGATATTGAACCTCGTTACCTCCTATCTTTTGTTCACCAACCCACAAAACTTTACGCAGATCCCCATCCTCAAAACTATTATATAATTCTTGCCTGATCAGATATGTTGGTGCAACAGCATCAGAAGAAGGAACAAAAAAGTAGCCTTCTGCCGTTTCCCTATCAGAAAGTACAGGAAGCAATGCCCAGATTATCTCCTTACTATCCAATAGAAATACCTTCTCCAGATCTTTTTCAAGGGAAAACTTACCGGAGTTGATAACTTTGTCAGCCTCATTCTTTGCCAAGCTATACTTCTTCTGAAATAAATATACCCGGGCAAGCAATGCTGCTACGGCAAAATAATTTGCCCTCTCGAATTTAAAGGACAGATTTCTTAGCACTTGCTGGGAAAAAAGAAGATCTTCTTCGATCTGTTTATATACATTCTCTTTTACAGTTGCGCCCATGATACGATTGATCGTATAGTCAACGCCCAATACCAAAGGAACATCTCCGAAAATATTGATCAGGTTAAAATAAATAAAAGCGCGCAAGAACTTCACTTCTGCAATAAGGTTGTTTTTAGCACTATTACCGATGCCGGTACTATTGCTGATGCCTTCAATACAGGCATTTGCTTTATAAATATACTCATAGGCCCGGCTCCACAGCGCATAGTTGATGCTATTAAATGGTGATATACTATTAATTTCAAATTCATTTGCTTCTCCTCCTTCCGCGGACAGCCTGATCTCATCGGCACTTAGGCCAGGATAGACAGTCAACGCTCCTCCACCAAAGCTTAATCCAGTCTCATTCACCATAGCAATGTAGATACCTAGGACCGCTTGGCTGGCATTAATGCTATCACTGAAAACTGTTTCAGTCACTAGCTCGTTCTTTGGCAATTCAACGCCCAGGAAATCCTTACACGCACTTAGATAACATGCCATTCCTAGAATGACTCCCATCATTAATCTTTTTATCTGCATAGCCCTATATTTAAAATTTGGCCTGAAAGCCCAAAGTGTATGTCTTTAATGGAGGAACACCGTAAAAACTCTGTGTCTCGGGATCATTCCCCTTATAATTTGTAATTGTAAATAGATTCTGCATCGAACAGAATATTTGGAGCTGTTCCGTGCCGATCCGTCTGAGTACCGCTACCGGAAGACCATAGGACAACGATATTGATTTCAGCCGAATAAACGAAGCGTCGCCATATACGGCATCGGAATCGATAAATGGTCTGGTCGCTCGACCAGCCGGACTACTGCTGTAGGTCGAGAATTTTTGAAATTGAGCAATATCGCCCGGCTTCTGCCATCTGTTAAGGAGCTCGGCGGGCATATTAGCGTTTCCTCCCGGCCGATAGTTATAGACCTGCCCGAGATAATTCTTACCCAGCTGTTTTCTGAATTCCGCCAAGATATCAAGCTGTAGCCTTCCATAACGGAAAGTATTGCTCAGCCCTCCAAAAAAACGTGGATCTGTATTACCAAAATAGCTCAAATCATTAAAATTGCCGTTTTTAGCATCTTGGGGCGTACTGCTTGTCGTACCATCATTTTTATAAAAGCTGAACAATCCAGTTTCGTGGTCTACTCCGGCATATCTGAAAAGATAAAGTGATGAAAGCGACCTCCCTATTGTATAGGTGGTTGCATATGCACTCTCTTCCAAGCCCGGAAAAGAGATCAGTTTATTTTTAGGTACCGTAATATTTAGGCTTGCGGACCAGGCAAAATTCTTCCCCTTGATCAACGACGCTTGGGCAACTATTTCGAAGCCGGCATTCTCAACTATAGCATCCCAGTTCTCTACCACACTTGAAAAGCCTGTCATCATGGGCAAAGTATAATTAACCAGCTGGTTGCCGGTCCTATTCCTGTACCAGGCTAGGGTAAAAAGAAGCCGATCTTTCATGAAGCCAAACTCGGCACCCACTTCCATTTTTTTTGTTGATGCCCAGCTGAAGAGGCTATTGCTTAGATTTACCGGAACATATCCCAAGCTATTGCCGTACCTATAGTCTGTTGGCCGCCATCTAGACAAGTAGTTGTAGTTTCCGGTCGCATCAGATCCGGTTATACCATAGCTCATCCGTAGTTTTCCATAGCTTAGGACAGGTACTAACTTTTTCACGGCCTCTTCCTCGCTAAATAGCCAACCTGCAGCTATCGACCCAAAATTACCAAACTGCCTCTGTGGCCCGAACTTGCTCGAACCGTCGCGCCTAAAATTTATGGATAAAAGATATTTCTTGGAAAGATTGAGGTTGACACGCCCAAAAATTGCTGCATACCGATATATACTTGATTGGTCCTGGGCATTTTTGACTGGCGCGCCAGAGATAGAACCGATCAGCTCGTCACTCAGGTAGCCTGACGCAAAAACCTGCCGCCCTACTTGTGAGCTATTCTGAAAGGTTCCACCTAGCAGTGTTGTAACCTGTAAACTATTCAGATTGAACATATAATTTAACTGTGGCTCCATAAGCCAGGAGGTAAACCGCCCCGCACCAAAACTTGCCTCAGCAAGTGGGTCAAAACCGGGAAAACGAGATTTTTTTGGTGTCGCGCTATACTCATCCGTAGACATGTCGCTGATCCCAAAATTTGTTTTCAATATCAGGTTTTTGACCGGAGTATAGCTCACTACCATATTAGAATTAATAGTATTGGACGCAATTTGGTATTTCTGCAGCAGGTAAGCATATGGATTTACGGGAGCCCCAACTCCATTCAAGGCAGCCCCATTATGATACCAAACCAGTTCACCAGCCTCATTTACTGGTTCTGGATAATTGGGTTGCAGATTTGCTGTCAGCAGTAAGTTTGGGGATAGAGAAGAATTGTTTTTACCATGGTTATAAGAACCTGAAAAATCAAAATTCAACTTTTGATCCTTAGTGCGATGGTGTATCCCTAAGCTCAGTCCAATCTTCCTGTCCGAAAAATTCCCCGGCATCATAAATGTACTATTGTGATAGTTCGTTCCAAAACGAAACTGAGTATCTGAATTCCCCCCGGACAGTCCCGCATTTATAGTGCTGCTAAATGAAGGTTTTCGGAAAAATTCCCTTATCCAATCTATATCCCTTCCAGAATCAAACAACATCAGGTCTGGCGCGTATGTACTGGAAACGGGATCGGCCGAGGGAACACGGTTGTCATTTTTATACGCCTCCTTTCGCATTTCAAGAAATTGTTCCGTATTCATCATTGGCATTGTCTCTCCTAATGAAGCTATTCCCATATTACTGCTCAGTGTTAGTTCCGTTTTTCCGGCTTTACCTTTTTTTGTTGTGATAAGGATCACGCCATTTCCAGCCCTGGCGCCGTAGATTGCCGTAGCGTCCGCGTCCCGAAGCACTTCAATACTTTCGATATCATTTGGGTTAAGTGTATTAAATGGACTAACTCCTCCATAGGAATTATTAAACATGCGGCCCGTACCCGGAGCTGCCATAGATCCAAAACTATTGATATTTTCATTCTGAGGGCCAAATGGTACCCCATCAATAATAAACAGAGGATTGTCCATCGGTACCGCAGCACCAAAATTTGTGTTGATCGTATTCTGGCCCCTTAGCTGCACCTTGAATGAAGAGCCCGGGATACCACTTGTCGACGAAACGACCAAACCCGGCACCCTCCCCTGTAAAAGGGACAAAGGGTTAGAAACCGGTTGCTTTTCTATATCTTCCGCCCTTATTTTTGTGACTGAGCCTAGGTTCATCCTTTGGGTATTCGTACCATACCCGATCACCTGTATTTCATCTAGCGTATTGTTTTTCTCCGTCAAGTACACGTTCATCGTCGAGCGCTTGTCTATGTTCTCTTCCTTCATCTCAAATCCGATACCCGTAAAGACCAATGTGCCATTCGGATCCGTTTTGAGCCGAAATCGCCCGTCTTTATCCGTCAGCGTTTTTAACATCCCCCCTTTCACAGAAACGGTCACTGAAGACAACCTCTTCCCGCCACCATCCATTACCGTACCCGATATCTGCTGGCTAAATCCATACATACCATATAGGATGCTTACAATAATTAAAAGTATTTTCATCGGTTATCTATTTATTTAATGATATGACTGCAACATCCACTTCACGTACTTCCTCGCGCATAACAATACCGTATTGCCGTAGATAGTCCTTTAACATAACTACATCCGTAAGTTCAGGAGGAAGGACCATGGATATCCTCTTTTCAATTCCAGTATCATTTATAAAAGGTATTTTATGCACATCCTCAAGATATTTTGTCAGCTTACCAAATGTGCCGTTGAAAGTTACCGGCAAGCCATTTTGTTCGGTTATATATGTTCCCTTGGGAATAACATTGTCCAACTTCCTCATTTTCGTTTTGTTCCAGGCAGATAAGACCCAACAGTTCAGTTTCCTTTTTTCATAGGTTACTTCATAACCAAAATACCTTTTGAGATCTTCTGCCACCATCGTCCGCACACGTTCGTAGGGAAGCAACGGGGTTTCTATTTCATAGGTAAACAGATTAGAAGGCTTATTTTTATCATTTCTATCCGATAGTATATCTGCGTGCTTTTTTTCATAAATAAGTCTAACTTGAGGAACTTTAGCGAGTTCTGGCATGGCAAATTTGAACAACTGTATCAATGGTCTATTGATAAATGTCATACGTTCGGTATTTTCGCCACCCGTATGGATTCCTATAGGCAGACCATCAATATAGGGACTAATGAACGAACTAAATAATACATCCGGTCTTGATCCTCCGTTCCCATTTTTGAACAATGGATATCTAAAATCATAGGATAACTGTACCCGCTTTTCCTGTTCATATAATGGATTATTTAACAGACTATCCCATTGAATCTGTTCAAAATCATTGCTCGACAGTATATTTACGATTGTATTGTCTTTTATCAATACATAGTGAGGTAGAAATTCGTGTGGGAAGCTAAGATCCATTACCGTATCCTTTACTATTGACATAAGGTCATAGGCTTTCCTTCTGGCAAGCAGAAATTCACGGATAGATTCGGCCGTATTTCTTGTTGAAGTGGAATTTACCAAAAGGTATTGAACTTCGGAAAAATTAGTCTGTAGCTGCGCTATCTTTGGAAAGGACTTGATACAGCTTCCGCACCATGTCGCCCAGAAGTCGAGGATAATCAGTTTTTTGTCACGATAATCATTTAAGGTTATCTGTTCTCTCGCTGACGGATGGTTAACCACCTTTAGCGGTGTGTTCCAGAGCAGCTCTGGGATGGTATCCCCAATCTTTAAGGGTTTGATTTGATCTAGCCCGCCAGCCCCGCTGTCCTTGCGGGGCGACTGGGCCGATAAACTAAACATATAAAAACACAAAGTAGATAGTAGGGCACTTTTTAACAATAGTATTCTAAAATTGGGCAAGAGCTCTCCCGCCCTAAAAAAAATATTCATTTTTTAGGTGTTTTAAAGAGTGACCTCAACAAGTTTTCTTTCCCGCCCGATCATAATCGGATCTTACCTCCTAAAACTGATACAGGTCACGTTAATAATAAATTGATTAATTGGAGAGCCAGACGAACGTTTGAATGGTATTTCACAAGGTTATATAATTGACGTCACGTTGTCCATGGCTATGAAAGCCAATAAATTGGCAAAGCCTGCCGAGCTACTCAGGGGCTGATATCAAGTTTTTGAGAAGTGTTTTTTTAAGATTCATAACTCGTTATTTTATAACGAGCCTTTTAAAAGGAAAAACGGGGTGCGCCTATTTTCCAACTGTTATCAGGCACTACCGCTAGGCCTAGAGTCCAGTCATCAATAGGGCATCACCCCGTGTTTTGCAATAATACAAAATTCCGGGGAGAATTTCCCTATCGCCTTGGACTCTATCAATTGCGGTAGTTTTGATAACAAGGCTCTTGCATATTTATTTTTATCGTAAAAATTTATCTAACCATGAGTAATAAGATTTTGACGATCACAATATAAACAAAAATACAATAATATTATAATCAAATACAACTATTTTACAATTTAAAATACAATTAAACTCAAGCTATATTGCATTATTATAATTATACTATTGGAAAAGGATAATAAAAATATACATAGAGGAAAGATCCTACATGAGATACTGAGAAATCATCCGCGAAGGATTAAAGATATCGTCGAAGATGCGGGTTATAAATATGGTACTTTTTATAAGCATAAGAATAATCCAGAGCTCTCGTATGAAATTATTGCCAAATATGGTAAAGTAATCAGTAGAGACTTATCAGTGGAATTTCCAGAAATGGCTGATTATCCCGCTTTAGCATTAGTAGAAACTTCATATAGAGCTCCTATGGACATAAAAAAAGAGCTGGAAGAGTTAAAAGAAAAGTACTCCATTTTTTTAAGTAAACACAATACTATCCTTGAATCTAATATTCAATTGAGAGAAGAGAATATTAGACTAAAAGAACAGATTGCAGAATTAAAAGCAAAATATCAATCTTAATATAGTCCATTAAAAATCACCAAATAAGCATCAAAACAATAATTAAAAACTGATATAGCATCTAGTAACCTGTACCTCCGCATGTCTTGACCCCAATTTACATGTTATGCAAATAGGTTGTACTGAAATGCATCCCATTATATTGGGAGTAATTGTTATTGAACTAATCATGCTCGGAGCGCAGGTAGCTTACTATTTAAGTAACCCTCTTAAAAATGATCGTATTTGGCATTTGCTTTTCCTCACGCTGCTACTCACGCTTAATATCGTGAATGGCTTTCTTCCCACCCCTGTTTTGGATATACCATTATACATCCAATATATCATTCGTAATGGAATCGGTATTTTTACTGTTTCCTTCTTCCCTATCCAATTTTTCAAAAAGCTTCAGATATTAGATAGGAAGTTTCAAGAAAAAACAGCAATCTCATTCCTTTTAATATTATCTTATCCTATTGTTTTCCTTATTACTTATAATACATTCAATGATCTAGACAAAGCCCATCGATACACGATTCTCTTGCCGTTTTTGAATAACATTACCATTATGGCGCCTATAGGAAAAACCATCTGGAACGTTTATAGAAGAAATATAGACCGGAAAGGATCTCCTGAAGAAATATTAGCTTTTATAATGCTGTCAACATGGTTATTTGTCTATCTTTCCATTCATCTAAACTGGGGGAAAACAATAGAGATCATTTTAATTAATATTGGACCAGCAACATTCAACATTCTCCTTCAGTATAATTACATCAAAACTTTGCGTTATGAACAAACGCATCTTCAACAGGTAAACTCATATGTCCCACAAAAAGAAGTTATCTCTTTCAATTGTAGAATTCATTTGCTTTCTAAAAGAGAGACGGAGATTGCCCTACTTTTATGCCATCGACTCCAACGCCAGCAGATTGCAGACAGACTTTTTATATCTGTACGAACCGTTGACAAACATGTCGAGCGGATATTTCTAAAAACAGGTGTTTCATGCAGAGAAAACCTTCTGGAAAAACTTAATAACTATTCATAGTTCCTTTCCTAAGTACTTAAAATTCAATAATACGTAAGTATTGCGTATACGGATACGCTATACTTACGCTATGCTCAGCCGTAGTTCAGACCTACCTTAGCTTTTAATTAATCTCGTGGTAAAAAATAAACACAGTGCATTATGTGGGCAAAAGAAATTGACAATCTTTATTCTGAAATGTTGGAACAGCTGGAAAAAATCAACGGCTCTATGCATGATTCCGTTGGAAAACTAAGCGTTTCACTTAGCCTAATCCGCCAAACTATGATTTCATTAAGAGAATTCATAAAAGTAAATTCTTTTATCGATGAGGAACAGGAAATTAAATTTTTCAAATACGTAAAACCTCGTTTTGCCGCATGGCAGACTTACTACATTGAATTGCATAATATTATTTCCTCCACCCCAATCGGTACAGATCAAATGATAAAGGATTATTATATAAACGAAATAGCCATAACGGACAGGTTCTTTAAGATAAATGCTTTTTACTTCCAGTATTACTTGAAAGATGAGCATTCAAAAGATAGAATATATTTTCTTCGTAGAAACAGAACTCAGTTTCCGCCCGGCTCAGAGATAATCGTGATTGAATCTGATTTCTCAACTGAACTGGATTATTTGTTCAGCAAATTTCGCGCTTATGAAATGCTAAGGGATTATATTATAAAAAGGGTAAAATTTTTACATCAGGAATCAGATCGCTCCAGGATAAATGAGCTCTCTGATAAAATGAAAAGATCATGGTCGGGCGATAAGATAGAACTGGTAGAGATAGCCTATGGAATTTATTATACCCAAAGATTGAATAATGGAAAAGCTGAAATTTCCGATATTATAGATTGGCTTGAAGAAAGCTTAAATACCGATCTCAGCCAAGCGTACAGGATGTTCGTCGATATAAGAAGAAGGAAAACGATAAGCTATACAAAATTTATCGACGAAATGCGTCATGAAATAAATGTCCACATTGAAGACTCCATTAAATACAGACCAAAATTCAATAGCCAAAACAAATAAACAGCAAATTCTTTAAGGAAAATAAGTTTAAGCAGCTGTTTTTCATTGTCACGAAGGCCCTCAGCATATCATTCTTAAAAAACGTTCGCACCTTTCAGTTATTCCAAACCCTCTTAAAGAGCTCTTAATCCATTATAACCGATCCCTAAAATCATATAACGTAAAAGTCTAACAAGATAAAAATGCGAAGTCCTTTCGGATTTCGCATTTCTAAATCTTAGCACTTATTGTCCCCTGTCGGTTCCTTCTTACAAATCCGACATTTGTTATTATTTTTAAGGACTATTGCTATCGTTAATTGACTTTGGCAATCTTCTGAACAGTATTGCCATTTTCTAATACTTCTGTAGGTTTATAGACCCATGAATGTGGCACTTTGTTTTTAACAAAGACTGCTCCACTATTTTGATCAAGCACAACTGTATTAGACAATCTCTGAGTCGGTATACGTTCAATAACCTTGTATTCTTTGGACGGCCTTTCCTCTTCAATCTTTACATATCAAAAGGATTTACCTTGCAATCCCTAGCGCAAATTTACATCCGTTAATCTACTTTTAAAGCTTGGAAAGATCGACAGTCATAATTCTTTCCTCCAATATATTTTGGTTCCATTCTGCATCTGATAGTTTATTCAAAGGTTTTTGCTGCCTGATCAGTTCATAACCGTTGCCTACATAATCTCTGAAATAAAAATCATAAGAGCCGCCGATAATACCTTTTGTAGGAAGATAAAGAAAACGATTAATCCCCTTTGTCCAATCGTAATAATCGGCTCCATTGGATGACCCAATAGTCCAGAATTGATAAGCGGTACCTGCTGACGTTTTGACTTCCTTTGAAAGATATTCCTTCCAGAGTCTCCATCCAAATCTGTAACTCGGAGCCACCACCTTTTTATCAAATTCAAAGGGTGAGAGTTCGCTTGGAAAAGACTTTTTAAATAGCTCTAGGTATTCTTTAAGTTCGACCTTTGGCTGTTTTAGATTTAAATAACCATAAACTGATGGAAAGGTATTTTCAAAAGAGACAATAGTGAATTTCTCTAACAAAGTATTGGGGGCATAAAAATATTTTTCACCGCTCTTTTTTACAGCAAGGAATTCACCAAAGAATTTTTGGTGATTTCCATATTCCGAACTGCTTGTACTGAAGCTTGGAGCAAAAAGTTCTTCTTTCAATGCTTCTATATCTAGAAGGTTCTTTATTATATTCGGATCTTTGATCTCTTCCCACCCTCTGCCGGTTATCAAATCTGGCAGTACCGAAAACAGAAACAGATTTTTGTTCCGGTCCTCATTTCCAGGAAAAAGAAAGTTGTAGATTTCAACATTATAATCAACCTTGTATAATTCATTTGTGTTTAGCAGGAAGTGTGATCTGATATCTTCTCTAATATCATTCTTTCCATTTAGCAACACATATTTCCGCTCTGAAGCCTCTGTATAGATTGTATGAGTGATCAGCAATAAAAAAAGAATATAGAACTTATTTAGTGAATTTTTCATTTTTAGTATTCGTAAATTATGGACACTTTCGACCCTTGTGCTTGTTTTTTGTCACATCCCGTTCATTTTGATTCAGGATAATATCGTTTGGTAATCTGTTTTCAATGATTCCTGTAGTAACAAGGGCATCGATTACATCATTGCTCAGATTTGGATTAAATGCTTTTAATTCGGATTTCATTAATCCCATAAATGTATCAAACCTGGAATGCATCCCATCATTTCTATAAAAATACTTACTTCCGTCCGGAGATTGATAATATTGAATCTCGGGATATCTTGTATTAAATTGACTGGATCCAAGACGATATTTCTCAGCTTCCAAATAGGCATGCCACACCTCATGGTACATAGTGGTTAACAGATATTCTTGGGTAGAGTTTTGCAAAATAAACTTTGACAGATCTACATGCGCATTATTCGGATGGATGCCCTGTCCGCCCCTTAAACCTCCGTCCTGTAATGGATTGGTATACTCTTTGGCATGAAACGTTAAATTTATCCTGGTCTGGCTACCACCAAATAAACTGTTTAAAAGCTGCGAAAGTTTACTTTCCGATTGCGTGAAATAATCTATTAAACCAACTGCACATGGATAGTCATCAAGCTGATGTTTTACTTTACTGTCTCCATCATCACCTCCATCGCCACCAGTAGATCCACCACCAGTTGGACAGCCACCTCCCACATTTAGCTCAACGATATTAAAAGAATGTACACATTGGACAGTTCCCTGAACTCTTGAAGCTGCCGCCCTTACGCGATTTCCAACATCTATATGGGACATACTGCCCTGTGGGACAATGATTCTTATATTTTGTTCCCAATTAATACTTGCACTGCCACCTACGTCAGCTAATTCTAAATTGAGCTGATCAACTATACTTTCAGGAATAATTCTATTAATAACCTCAGGCGTACATTGCATGGGGTTCAGATTAAAATTTCCGAGATAAAGTCCTGTCACCTCATAGACACAAGTTAAAGGAGCAGAGCCGTTACTCATTTTTTTTACAGGAAAATTCTCTTGCTGACTTTTCAAATAATCTATTAATATACTATTTTTTGCAAAGGTTTTTAGTCTTGTTTCAGGGAAAGAAAGCTCTTTTAATAAGAATCCCTTTTTTTGTAAATAATGTTCTATACTATCATAAAGTATGTTCCGAGTATCATAATATCCTTTAATTTGTACTTCAATGGGTTTATTGTCTGCTGTGAGTTTGATATCTAAAAATCCTAGACTTTGTTTATTTTTTGTAAACGGCACGTAAATGTGTTCTACTTTGCCACCAACATTATAAATTTTAATACATTCGTTCCAGTTCAATTTTTGAGCTTTTAGACCATTCCTATTTACGGTTGTATTAAAATCTCCAAAGTTCTTTAATTCTTCCATCAATGCTTTAATCAGCCCATCTTCTTTCTCGTAAGTTTGCTCTACTTCAAGCTCTTTATCCAAAATTGTACGGTTACAAGATTGGAACAAGAGCAAAGCTGTAATAAAATAAAATAGCTTTCTTTTAAAAATATCTATTATGAACAGGTTAATAAATTTCGTTCTAATATATTTATGTTACATTAAAGTTTCAACTATTTAAAACATCGTTTTTAAAAGGATTTTATAATCAGGAAGTTATTTTTTTAAAAAATTAAATTTTGCTACCCTTGTATTGTCAAAATCACTTCTGTGCTGTACAACTTATTCTGTAATGTAAGTCTATAATACGACGGTACATTTTCGACAATTATCCTTCCATTTCAGAATTTGTACGACGGTCCTTTTCTTCACGGATAAGAAGTCCTAAATCTCCGATTTCAAACCAAATCACCCCTTCGGGTGATTACCAAAGATTTGATTCAGACGAAATATCTCCTAATAAATCCTTTTCACTGAAGCTAGCCGGCCTAAAGGAACAATTATGATTCAAACTTGAATGAAAATCTAAACATGCCGAAAAATAATTCTGAAAATATTCTCCAATAAGTAAACTCCCCAATAATATAAACTTGGTAAGGAAAACCAAAACATTAATCATTTTGTCTCAGATCCAAACTGAGAAACTGATATTATTTAAATCTAGTTTCGATTTTCAATAAAACCTTCATTTTATAGACTATTATCACTTACACCGATTTATAAATACTTTTCTTTTTGACCGAAAATCAACCCTAGAAAAATCATTACCAAGCTTTCCACCTTGGGAAAACACCGACTGCACCATCACCAATTTTGCTCAATAAAGGAATCGTTCTTTGACATTGTGGGAAGAAGCATTTCCGTATAAAAAACGGAAATTATCGTGCAGTCAACATAGATCATCAGATCTATTTTTGATGAACCGAAGGCAGCCGGTTTCGGCAGGTATGTATTTACCTACGTGTGTATTCCCGAGAGACAGATTAAAGAGTTAGCCTTAATGTAGAGATACATACTCGATAATATCAATAATAGAAAAACAACCCATATACATATCCAAGGGGGCAAAGATTTGCTCCCTTTTTTTATTTCTGAAATATTTTAATCCAGCAATTTATGGAAACACAGCGAAACGCAAAACAGATCAAGGACGAAGTGTCATTGGTTGAGTTCCTTGCTAGGCTCGGCCATCAGCCTACCCACAGATCGGGAAGAGATCTTTTCTACAGGAGCATGCTCCGAAATGAAAATACACCTTCTTTTTGTGTCAACGACCAACTAGATGTATGGTTCGATCATGGAGGGGCTAACCTTTCTGGCATCAAGGGCGGGAACATTATTGACTTTGCTCTGGCCTATTGGCACCCAACAACATTCCTTGAAGTCCTGAATAAAATAAATGATATTATGTCATTACCCATCAGACAGATATCCTCAGATCCTTATCGACAGAAACGGCCCAGATTAAAAGGGACACGCGTCGCTAATTACAAAATCCAGGATATAAAAGAACTCGGCAACAATCCACCAATTACAAAATACCTCGAAAAACGAGGAGTTTTAGAGCAAGCTCAAGGTAAGATAAAAGAAGTATACTATGTTATTGAAAGTGGACCGAAAAAAGGAAGAACATATTTTTCAGCGGGATGGCAGAATGAAAACGGAGGATGGGAATTAAGGAACAGAATTGGACTATTCGAATTCAAAGCCTGCCTCGGTCGAAAAGGAATATCCTTTTTCAATGCATCCTCTGAAAAGCTGTCAATCTTTGAAGGCTTCCTTGACTATCTTAGCTGGCTAAAAGACAATCCTAACGCGGCCGATTCCATAATTGTACTAAATTCTGTGAACCTCCTGGATATTGGAATAGAGAAGGCAAAAACCTACCGCCAGATCAGCGCATATTTTGATCGTGACAAGGCAGGAGAAACAGCTTTTGGACTATTGAAGCACAAACTTCCACATGCAGAAGATTGCTCAGAAGTTTACACGGGTTTTAAAGACTATAACGAAATGCTGCTCGCCAGAAAACCTACTCTCCTTCCCTGGGAAGAAGAAAATATTTATGAGAAAATATTGGGAACCTACAAACGCTAAAATATACCGATTCCATTCACAAAAAGATTCCAGTTTTACAAATTAGCTGATAAGCTTAATATGTAATAACCAGCTTATCAAATATGCAAACATAGTGATTGGCGAGATAAGCATTAGGCTAGTAAGCTCATGATCTGGCTATGTAATTTGCAAATAAGCCATTAAGCTTATTTAGCACTAGGCAAATATGCAAATAAGCCACATAAACATGAGCCAAATAAGCTGATCGTCTAAGAACCTACTTTGCAAATTGGCTAAAAAGCGAAATATACAGATTGCTAATAGGCACTTAAGCCATCCTGAATAATTGTCCATTCCATCTATAAACTGACACCAATGACCGATCTAAACCGAAGCGGCAAATCACGTATAACCTTCATCCCTCACGCAAGCCCCGAAGGCTCCGCCCGCTCACAACGGAGTCTTCATTCAGGCATCAAACCACCTTGTGTTTTGCTCCCTGCAAGTTGTGTTTTCGGGTACCCCGAAAACCACCTTGCCTTTGCCCTGCGGTGCCCCTTTTGGGGAGCTGCAGGACAAAGGGGAAAAACCTTCGCAACTCGGTTTTTCTCTTTTAAAACGTGCTAAAGCAGATTTTAAGGCTAAAGCTTTATCGCAGTTAAGAATAATAAGTTCCAATGAAAAAAGTACAAAAGAAAGTCGGGAGACCTCCAATGCTGAGCGGAAAACGTACGTATATTATCAAAGCTAAACTTACCGAAGATGAATTTAAGGCTGTTCTAGAAATTCAAAAAAGATCCGGGCTAAACCGCATGGAACTGATCCGAAGACGTGTACTGGAGAAAGGTATAACAGGGACAATTAACACAGCTGAACTGCTCAATGCTTTAGATTCCATCGGTAGCGAAATGGGTAGAGCGGGAAATAACATCAACCAGCTTGCCAGACATGCCAACACGATCAATAAACAAGGCCGGTTAAATGAGCAGATCGTAAAAGATTTTAATCTTTTATTTTCGGACTATATCCATTTTCAACAAGAGCTTGAAAAGTTGCTCCGCCATATACTTCGGGCGATGAAACCACGATAACATTTATTCCGCTGTTATGATTGTCAAGATCCTCAAAAAATCAACAACTTTTAAAGCCGTTAATTATAACAGCGGAAAAGTTGACAAAAACAGAGGCGAACTATTGCTTGTCAAGAATTTTGGCGCACTTCAGGGAATGGAGAACCTACGGCCACAGGACTACATCAACTACCTACAAGCTGTCTCCACTCGCAGTACACGAATCAAATACCCCCAGTTCCATGTTTCAATATCCACAAAAGGCCGTCAGCACAGCAAAGAAGAACTCGCGGAAATTGCTCAAAAATGGATGGATGGCATGGGATATGGCGAGCAGCCTTACCTTTTAATCTTTCACAAGGATACCGATAACAATCACGTGCATCTGGTTTCAACCCGCGTGGGAAGGGATGGTAAGAAGATCTCGGACCGCTATGAGAAGCTAAAAGCCTATCGCGTACTAAATCAAATTATGGGAGAAGACCGGGAGCAACAACTGACGAGCCATCTGCAAAAGGCACTCTCCTATAATTACTCTACCCGAGCACAATTTATGATGCTGCTAGAGAATTTGGGCTATACTCTTGTCCGAAAAAATAATATGTACTGCATAAATAAAAATGAAACCGAAATTGGTCAGATCCAGCTATCTAAAGTGGACGAGCGAATCGCTTCGTACCAAAAAGACAAAGCCCGACTGATCCAGATCAGGGCTCTCATCGAAAAATATAAGCATAGCCGTGATCCATCCATCAAGTACAATGAGAATGGATACTACTCAAATCTAGCAGATTTCCTTCGCGATCAATTCGGTCTTCAGTTCGTATTTCACGGCAAGGATGGGAAAGCGCCTTACGGTTATACCCTTTTCGACCACTCAGGTAAGGCCATATATAAAGGAGCCGAGATTATGGTACTGAAAGAACTTATTGCCCCAAAACCTGATCATTTCAGCAGCATAGAGGTGAAAAAACTACCTAAAGAAAAACAGGCTGCTACTTCCAATGAACAGTCCAATCTGACAGCGAGTAACAACAGCAATATTCAACTGGAGGAATCATCCACCGAGCTTAACGGAGGGCAGTCAGCTGATCTGGCCAATGGCGCTCAGGATTTATCCGAATTTGAAATCCCCATACTTACAGTGGATATCAATATTGCAGATGATATCGATGATGAAGCCATCCTGGGGCGAAACCGTCGGCGCAAGCGTAAGTCCCGTACCAACACCAGATAATATTAATTCTTTAAATATCCGAAATATGGTCATTCTGATAGGAAATCAAAAAGGCGGTGCAGGTAAAAGTACACTGACCCTGTTACTAGCCAATTACCTGACTTCAGTGTATGAGCAAAAAGTTACTGTGCTTGACATGGACTATCAGCAGTCCATATCCAGTAAATACGAAAAAGCGAAGATCCTTGAAAATGAAGAACCTTATGAAATCGTCTCGGTCGATCTGGACCAGTTCCCGGTTTTACTGAAAGTACTCACGAAGAATCCAGATGAAACGGTGCTTGTCGACTTACCGGGTAAAATGGATGACGATGATCTCATTCCGGTCATACGTTCCGGCAACCTCATCTTATGTCCTTTTTCCTATGATGAATTCTCCGTGGATTCAACATTGCTATTTGCCATGGTCACAACAAAAATAAATAAAAAGGCTCCACTGGTGTTTATACCCAACAGGCTCAAACCCAATGTACGCTACGACACCCGAACGGAAGTGGATAAAGTGCTGGCAAAATTTGGAGCAATAACACCAGGCATCGCTGACCGCATTGATTTTCAACGCGTAACCACCCTCTATACGCCGGCAATCGTACTGCCCGCCATCCTGCCCATACTTCAATTGATATATGACAATTACATAAATAAGGAGGATCCAAAATGACCGAAATAAAATCGCTCGCCGACAGGCTCCGAAACGAGCTTCGCAGCAGTGAAACCGAAAACAAGACCCAAGAAGCTAAAAACAAAGAAAGCTCGCCCGCTCCCGGAAAAAAGCAAAAAAAATTATCTTCTGACGAATTAAAAGCTGATCTATTTTTTGATGCGATCCTCTCCTTTCAGTTAGAAACTACGGAGAAAAGCCTCATCCGGGTCGATAAAAAGACAATGAACCTGCTCAAACGGATCAAGCTCACAAAAGGAGTCGACATGAACCGCTTCATCGTTTACTGCGTCCACCAATACATTGACCAGCATCCCTGGCTTGCCAATTACATCAATGAAACCCTTAAAAATACAGCATTATGAACTGGACAAATTTCCTTTTAATCCTTACCCTATCCTATTTATTCTATTACGGTCTGAACCTGCTTTACGATCTTTTCATGAACCGAAAACCTTACTCTTCCCCGGGAAAGGATGATACGCTATTTTTTGAAGAGGATATCCAGCCACAGATCATAACCTATACTCCCAGCCCGGCTGCCGATCAGGCCGAAGAAGAAATTGAGCCTATAGTCGCCACAGTGCTTCCAAAGACATCAAGGAACATAAGCGGAAACGTTTTTTCAACTGGTGCAGTAAGCCTGAAAGAACTTTTCAATCTCGCCAAAAACAACCTCATCGAACATACCAGCACCATACCCTATTAAAAGATGTGGCATCGGATTATGTTATGGACGGCAATTGCCGTCCTTTTTTTTGCCTGGCCGATAAATGCTTTCTCACAGCCCGGTATCAATGAATTCTACAGCGCCACAGGTGAAATGCACCGCTGGTATTTCAGCTTCGCGGACCTGGTACTTGTCATCGGAGCCATATCGGGGATACTCGGCGGACTGCGTATCTATGCCAACTGGCAGTCCGGGAAACACCATCACATCGATGCCCAGGTCATGGGATGGCTGTTTTCCTGTCTCTTCCTCACACTAGTCGGTGTCTTTCTCAAAGCCCTCTACGGGATCAATTAACCCATTTTTCATACCCTTTAACTTCTTCTCTCAGATGACAGTAAAAACAAAAAAGCTGTTCGCATGTTCGGTGGCCATCCTCGGTGCAACAAACATGCTTTTGGCACAGACAGCAGGCGGAACCACAGGAATCAATGCAGCAACCTCCTCACTGACAACTTATGTCGACCCTGTCTCCACATTGACCCTGGCCATCGGGGCCGTTGTCGGTATCGTCGGTGGCGTAAGGGTCTACATCAAATGGAACTCAGGTGATAACGACATCAACAAAGAACTCATGGGATGGGGCGGTTCCTGCCTTTTCTTAGTACTCGTTTCAGTCGTCATCAAAGCCTTTTTCGGCGTCTGATCATGAACAGGTATTCCATCTACAAGGGGCTACAGAAGCCCCTTGTCTACCGCGGTTTCAAAGGGAAGTTCATCGGCTGGGGTATCGGCTTCCTGATTATGGGACTGGTCGGCGGAGGTCTCCTGGGGGCACTGACCAATATGTACCTCGGAGGACTCATCACCATACTGTCCATCGCCGGTGGCCTCACCTTCACCTTTTACCGCCAAAAAGAAGGCCTGCACGACAAAACCCGAAACAAAGGCGCCTTCATCCATTCCGTACACCTTAAAAAAAATTATGCACAGCGCTCATCCTAAAACAGTATTCAAATTGCCATATGCAGGTATAGATCATTTTAATCTTGAAGCACTGCTATATGGAGAACGTGGGGATTTTTCGGCTATCTTCAGTTTACACAATCCGGTCATGCACTATGGAGCAGATCCGGAGCCTTACCTGGCATATCATTCTGTTCTTCTTAACCTGATCAAGATCCTCGGTGAAGGTTATATCATCCAGAAGCAGGATATTTTCTCCCGTAAAATTTACCATGCTGAAAAGGCTACAGAGTTCCTGAAACAGAAATATAACGAGCATTTTCATGGAAGGGAGTATACAGTCATTACCACTTATCTTACCATAACCCGGCTGATCAAAAAAGGAGCATTTTATGTATACGATCCCAAAGTGCTCATCGAATTCGGACAGCAGATCGAAAAGGTCCACGATCTGCTGGAGGGAGCAGGATTAATGCCAAAGCGGCTTACCGAAAAACAGATCCATCAATACGTGTCCCGCATGCTCGCCATGGATTTTTCTTCGGACAACATCGCACTGGATAACCTCCTTGCAGGCGAAAAGGAGCTTGGCATGGGCAGCCGCTCGGTGCGCAGCATCAGCCTTGTCAATACCGATGCCATCGATCTCCCCGAAACGATAGGCACCTACACCTACAAACATGATGGGCGGAACCTGCGGGAATTTCCGGTGGACAACCTGTTCTTTTTACATCAGGTCCCCGATTACGGCTGCATGGTCTATAACCAGCTGATCGAAATTCCCGACCAGCAGCTCACCCTGAGCAAACTGGAACTCAAACGTAAACGCCATTCGGGGGTTCCCGACCCGGCCAATCTTATCTGTGTCGAGGATATCGATCAGCTGTTGGTGGACGTCGCTCGGGAGAACCAGTTATTGGTCAATGCCCATTTTAATATTCTCCTCTGCGCTGAAAACGACAAAATTGGAAAGGCCGCAAATTTTATTGAAGCCGCACTCTTCCAGCAGGGGATAATCCCTTCCCGAAATGCCTACAACCAGCTTGAACTCTTCAGGACTGTGCTCCCGGGAAATGCTGCGGAACTGAAAAAATACGACTGGTTTCTCACCACCTCGGATGCCGCCCTCTGCCTACTCTTTAAAGAATCCCTGCAGACCGATGAGGACTCCGACTTTCTGATCCGATTTACGGACAGGCAGGGGCTTCCCGTAGCAATTGATCCTTCGGACTTAGTCATGCGCACGGGAAGGACAAACAATCGTTCACGGTTTACGTTGGGGCCCTCGGGATCCGGAAAATCTTTTTTTATGAATGCACTGGTAGAACAATATTGCCAGTACAACATGGACGTGGTCATCGTGGATACAGGAGACAGTTACCAGGGACTGTGCAGCTATTATGGCGGCAAGTACATCACCTATACCGAAGAAAAACCACTTTCCATGAACCCCTTCGCCATGTCACAGGAGGAGTTTAATCTGGAGCAGAAAGATTTTCTGAAAACGCTAGTCGCCCTGCTCTGGAAGGGAGCTGAGGGGATGCTTACCCAGATTGAGGATTCGGTTCTTTCAAATGTGCTCTCCTCCTATTACTATGAACATTTTTGGCTGGATCCAGGTCCCCAGAATCCCCGGCGCCCGGAAAAGCTGGATTTCGATTCCTTCTATGTCTACTCCGTGGAGAGGATAAAGGAGATCACCGAGCAGGAGTCCGTCAATTTTGACCTGGACGAATACCGCTACGTGCTCCGTAAGTTCTTCTCCGGTCAGGAATTCGGCACTTTATTGAATGAGGCAACGGATCAGTCGCTGTTTACCGCTCCTTTTATTGTCTTCGAAATTGACAATATTAAGGAAAATAAGACCATTTTCCCCATTGTCACTCTGTCGATTATGTCCGTTTTTCTCCAGAAAATGCGGCACCGAAAAGACCGGAGAAAGGCCCTCATCATAGAGGAAGCCTGGAAAGCAATCGCGAGTCCACTGATGGCAGGCTACATTTTATACCTCTATAAAACCGTACGGAAATTCTGGGGGGAAGTGATCGTGGTAACCCAGGAACTTGGAGATATCCTGGGCAATCCGATTGTCAAAGACAGTATTCTGGCCAACTCGGACACCATCTGTTTGTTGGACCAGAGTAAATTCCGGGAAAACTACGATGCCATCGCAAAACTCCTTTCCATCACCGATACCGAAAGGCGTAAGATATTCACCATCAACCAACTGGACAACAAGGAAGGACGCGGAAGATTCAAAGAAGTGTACATACGGCGTGGGACAACAGGTGAAATCTACGGGGTGGAAGTCTCGATCTATCAGTATCTGTGCTACACCACCGAAAAACCTGAAAAAAATGCGGTACAGATCTATGTAGGCCAGCATGGCAATTATCAGCAGGGACTGAAAGCTTTTGTAAGCGATATGAAAGCCAGCGGACTCCAGTTGGGCGCATTTGTATCCAAGATCAATCAGATCGGCAGACCACTGCCAGCTTAACAGGGGTATTAACCTTAACATCTTTATATCATGGGAAAATTATATCTAATTCTGCTATTCCTCCTACTAGGGTACCATTTGCAGGCGCAGATCTATGTAGATCCTGCCGTAGCAGCCGCAACAGCTGCGCATGCTGCGGTCATAAATGGGCAGCTGAATACCACAAACAATAACCTCACCCTGATCCAGCGCGGTCAGCTTGCTGTAACCGGACAGCTCGTCATTGTTAATGATCTGCAGGATAAAATATACAAAGGGCTAAGTGAAGTATCTGCCGTCATGCGAAATCTGCTGGCGGTCAAGGATATTGCCGACATCAGCGCTGACATCGTGCACGATGTCAACAGGGCACTGGGCATTGCCGGAACAAATCCCGTACTGCTGCTTTTTGCTGAGCAGGGCGCAAGGGAGTTTAAAACCCGGGCAACGGCGCTCGCAACAGAAGTCAGTGCGTTCATCATGCATGGTGGGAAAGGGAACCTAATGGATTCCGGCGAACGTGCCAAGCTGCTCAACCGGATCGTTACGGAACTCACCATCCTGCGCGGAGTTGCTTACGGCATGTACCGCACGATGTACTGGGCAAAGCAGCGCGGAATCCTAAATTCGCTCAACCCTTATGCAGGATTTATCAATATTGATAAACGCATTGCCGATGATATCGTCCGCAATGCTAAATACCTCAAGCCATGAAAGCAATACTCGTCTTTGCCCTATCCTTCCTCTTCATTTCCCAAAAAAGCCATGCACAGCTGAACGTTGAACTGCTGCATCAATTGGTAGAGCATAGCAAAGATGAACATGAGCGGCAGTCAACGGCCCGCGATAAACAGGCCGAGGCCTCGGCAAACGGAGAGGTCAACCGCTCAAAAATGGATGCTTTAAAACAAAAGTACCGCACTTTGCAACAGCGTTTTCAGCTGCTCGGGTTTGCCATTGACGCTACCAAGATCGGAATACAGGCCGCCCCCCTGATTTCAGAAATCACCGAAAACCAGCGCAAAATCGTCCAGCTTGCAGCAGATGATGCCCTGCTCATCGCCATGGCCTATGCGACGGAAGCTGATTTAGCTGACCGGGCCTACATGCTCAGCAGATACCTTTATGCCCTCGCCATTAGCCTGGGGGATTTAAACCAGATGAAAGCGAGCGACCGCAAAATGCTCTTTGAACACGTGCTCACCGAACTCCAGCGCATAGCAGGGACATCCCGGGCACTGGCAGTCAATATGCAGTATTCGAAAAGAAAAAAAATGATTGCTTCCATGAATCCCTTCGGAGGCTTTGTCAACCGGGACCGGGAATTGATCAATGACATTCTGGCAAAACTCAAACAGATCAGGCAATGAAAATAAGAACATCCATTCTCCTGCCCTTCTGGCTGGTTCTGATGACCACGGCAGTCTATGGTCAGGGCGCCACCGTTATCAGTGATAGCAGGCATCTTGCTATTATCAATGAAAATGCAGCCGTACGGTATGCAGCAGAAACCACACATAACAGCTATCTGGGTAAAATAAATCAAAAACTCGATGACATCAAGATCAACATAACCTCGGTCATACTTGTGCAGGATATGATCTACCGCTCATTGGCTGAGGTCAATGGTATCCTGCGCACGGGTCTCACCGCTGGTCAGATCGGCGGTATGGCAAGCGAGATCATCCGGGAGTGCGAGCTGATGATCCAAACTGCAAAAGGTTCTCCCCACCTTTTGCTTTTCGCAGAAGATGTCGCTGCCCATATGAAAAGTCGCGGGGTCAGCCTGGCGATGGAAGTATCTGACTTTATCTTAAAGGAAGGCAGCGACATACTGATGGATTATGAAAAACGCGATGCCCTTCTCCGTAAGGTCGTACTTGAGCTGCGGGTTATGCGCGCCCTCGCCTTTAGTATGCACAGGTCGATGGAAAGGGCTAAAATACTCGGCATGCTACGAATGCTAAACCCTTATCAAGGATTTGTTAACCGGGATACACGCCTGGCTGATGACATCATCTATAAAATCAAGATCATAAAAGAATGACCTATGAAAATAAAGCTTATCCTTTTCGCTGGCATGGCCCTGCTTTCACTGGCCCCGGGGGTGGCGCAGAACGCCCGCCGGCTGACAGACCAGCACATCGTAAACCAACAGGAACGCATGGTTTTCAAACAGTGGGACAAAAAAAAGTTTACCCCGACCAAAGGTTTTCTTGGCCTCAACCCCAATTACTGGCTGACCTGGGCATGGCACCCCAACTACCCCAAAAACGATCTCCGCCCCCTGAGCAGCTCTGGCGCCCAGACCCAGCGTTTACTCCTTGTCGCGGCCATGCAGCATACCGAAGAGGAATATAAAAAACATGCCGATACGCTGCGCAATACCGCCCTGACTGAAATGGTCAATTATGCAGGAGCGCTGTCCCAGGCAGATCCCTTATGGCAGCTCTATTACAGCAAAGAGTTTCAGCCTTTATTCCAGATCTCTTCCGACTTGGCGCTTTCAGGAACGGAACAACCGGTGAAAGATTACCTGATACGCACCGGCACGCTGGACTGGTACCTGGAAGAAAGTTCTGCCCTTGCTGAACGCCTTGAAATTGCCAGGACAACAAACCTGGACCGCGGGTCGCGCATCATCGCCTACCACCGGATGCTGGGGGAATACCGGAAACTCTATGCTGCATGGGACGCAAAAAAGCAGCGCGCTAAACTGTTCCTATCCCTGACCCGCACAAACGCAGAAGCTAAGCAGTCAGGCCATCCTATCGTACTTCCCCTCGGGCGGACAGACTTCCAGATCGCGGATGATGTACTCCAAAAGTCCAAACTCTAAAATTAAACCCCATGAACCTGATAACAACGCTCACCTCAAATTTCCTGGCACAGGGACAGCCCGTTTCTGTGCCGGACTCCTTTAAAGATACCTTCAACTTCCTTCAGGGTGACGGTGTCTATGAATCGGGCATGATGCACTTTCTCAAACAGATGAAGGAAACCATCTGGACGCATTACGATGCTTTCATCGCTGATGCACAGGCACTCTGCGCTATTTTTATGCTTATTTTCTTCAGTATAAAGATCTATGAAATGATGGCCGGCGATAAGCAGCTCGAAATTATGCCCCTTTTAAGGCCTTTTGGCCTCGCCATGGTAATCCTCTGGTGGCCAACTTTTACGCGCGTTATAGCTTATCCGACTGATATCATCGCCAGTAAGACGGAAGCGATGTTCGATGGGAGCCAGACCGAAGTAAATGACCTGCGTGTCCAGCGCGCCAAATTGATGGTCGATCTCTCTGACCAGCTTTTTACTGTTCAGGCGCAGACCGAAACAGCAAAAACGGAAGCCGACGTCTGGTACAGAAGAGCATGGGATTCGGTCAAATCTACCGTAAAAGAAGGTTTTGCGGAAGTCTGGAACCCGATTGTCGAAATGCGCAACCGCCTCCAGGCCAATCTGGTCTTATTGGTCACTTCGATATTTGAAACACTGGCTATCTGGCTGCTGCGAATATCGGTGTATGTTATCTTTATCATTCAGATTATATTCTCCACCATTCTGATCATACTCGGTCCCTTTTCAGTAGCATCCAGTATCCTGCCTGCATTCCGTGATTCTTTTTCGACATGGATCGCTCGTTTTGTTGCCGTCAATCTGTATTCGGGTATTGCCTATCTGGTGATGTATATCGCTTCCCTCTTTCAACATTATGCCCTGGAGGCAGAAATCACCCGCTATCAGGCGCTGCTGGGAACATCAGGGCCCGATCTAGGGAAACTTGCGACATACATGACCTTCGGGGTATTTTCATTCGGAATGGTTATCGCTACGTTCGTTATCGGCGCGCTGACCATGCTCACCGTTCCCAGTATCTCCACCTGGGTTATTTCCACCAGTGGCATATCCTCCGCGGCCTCTACCATGGGAAGGGGCGCTTCAAGCATGTCCCGCAAGGCAATGGCGCTATTGATGAAACTAAAATAGAACAATACAAAATGATCATAAAGAATATAGAATCCAAAGTCCGCCTGGCAACCGTTCTATCGGCCGGCTGTCTTATTGCAGCGGTACTGATGGTGCTGTCGGTCTCCTTTTTTGCTTATCGTCAGGTGGCAAGTGCCCGCAAAAGTATTTATATCATGGATGCTGCAAACATACCCCTCTCCGCAAGACAGACAGATGTGCAGATGAACCGTGAGGCCGAGTACCGTTCCCATATCGCACGTTTCCATAGCCTATTTTTCTCCCTGACGCCTGACGACAGGTTTATCGAATACCAGATGAAGCAGGCCATGTACCTCATCGATGAAAGCGGAGCCCTGCAATACAACAATTTGAAGGAGAAAGGTTTTTTCAGCTCCATCCTCTCTTCAAGCGCGGTGCTGACGCTACGGACAGATAGCATCTACCTGGATATGCCCAAGCGTTATTTCCGCTACTACGGCACGCAGAAGATTGACCGTCGCAGCTCTGCCATCACCCGTTCCCTGATTACCGAAGGTTATCTCAGCGATCTTGAATTACGCTCAGAGAACAATCCGCACGCGGTACTGATCACAAGATGGAAAACACTCGAAAATAAAGATCTGCAAAATGTCCAAAAAAACACCTTTTAATCCCCGGTCTTCTGCCGACCACATATTTTTTTTGCAGCAGAAATTACAGCAGGCCCGAAATTTTGTACGTGGCTTTCTGCAGCGCTATCCCCTATATTTTCTCAGCGGCATGCTGATCTGCTTGCTTGCCTCAGGAATTCTTGCTTTTACCGTTATGCGTAAAAGTGCAACACATCGCATACCTGTTTTTCCTAAAGCACCTGCAAGCGGTACACTCAGCGGACTCCCAGGTGTTTTGGGGGCCTATGATGCCTTGCAGCAGGTCACAGCGATCCAGGATACTATCGCTACAATAATTGCTAAAGAAAGCCTGGATACTTCGGACAGCATCCGGCTCACAGATGCGCTCAAACGTTTTGAGCAGCTCCAGAAAACCATCTATCACCAAAATAATACCCCATGAAAATAGATTTTAGAAAACCGCGTTACGTGCTGCCTCTTATCTTCATCCCATTTCTCTGCATATTTTATTATGCCTATAAAAGCAGCTTCGGCAAACCTCAACCGGCACAGGCAGGAAAGGACTCCTTACAGACCGGATTAGCGAACGTATCCGAGCAGGTTCTTAACCGGAGCCTTTCTGATAAGCTGGAAGCTTACCGAAACCAATATAAACAGGCCGATGGTTATACCGCCATAGGACATCTGCTCGAGGAAGAATCGGCATCACAGCCGCTCGTCAATCCCTATAACGACAGGGAGAAGAAAATGCTTGACTCCATAGACCGGGAGCTCAAAGGTCGCTATGGCGGGGCTGCTCCCCGATCTTTCTCTGCTTCAGGCCGACGGCCACAGGCACGTAGCTCATCGGACGAGCAGGACAGGGCACTGGCAGATGCACTTGCCGCCGCAAGGCAGCCCGTTCAGCGCTCTGCTCCACAGACCCAATTTTCCCAGCCCGATCCCATGGAGCTATTTAGAAAACAGATGGAACTGGTGGACAGTATGGGCAAGGCAAACGATCCTGAATATAAGCAGGAGCAGCAACGCATCAAAAAATCACAGCAGCTAGAAAAGCAGCAGCAACTGCAAGCTCCCCTTTCCGTAAATAAAGCATCTTCCGTCGCCGCTATATTTAATACGGTAACCCCCGAGAAGGATGAGACCTTTATCACCGCCATGATCGATCAGGACATCAAAGGATATGCCGGTTCCCGCTTAAGGATCCGACTTTTGGAAGATATGATGGCGGGAAAATTTCTCATCAAAAAAGGGACTTATATCTATGCGCTGATAACAGGCTTTTCAGGACAGCGCGTAAATCTTTCCATATCGTCCATCATGAAAGGACAGCACATCCTCCCGGTACAGCTCGATGTCTATGACCATGATGGTCTTCCCGGACTGTATGTACCGGCATCGGCATTTCGGGAATTTGCAAAAGAACTGGGCGGCAATGCCAGCCAGGGGATTAACCTGCAACAGGTAGCCGAGAACAACAGTCAGCTGGTGATGAGCTTGGTGCAAAAAATGTTTCAATCAACAAGCACCGCGATCAATAAGATGGTTCGTCAGAATAAGGTAAAAATCAAATACAATACATTGATCTACCTGATCGATCGCCAGCAACTAAAGAATAATAACAAAACCTATTAACAACACATTAAATGAAGAAATTGATTTTTTTCCTGTCGCTATTGTTAGCGGGGCTCAACCTCATTGCACAACAGGATGCCGGAACCTATCGTGCCCAGCTTCCCGAGATTACCATGGACAGCACGAGCTCACTGCATATTATATCTCCCGAACCGATCCGTTACGTAGACATATCCTCCCACGCCATTGCCGGGGACCTGCCCGAAGAAAATGTCCTCAGGCTAAAATGGGTGCCCGATTCTACGGGCAATCTTTCTTCAGGAGCAGACAACCTGGGCGTCGTCACCGTGATCGGTCAGACTTTTATCGCCCAATATCAACTTCTATCGGCGACTGCCACCCGCGGCAATAAACTTGCCGCAAGTTATGATATCCTGCCCCAGCATATCCGTCCGCTCCATCTGCCTGTTGAAATCAGTACTCCCGAGCTGCGCAGCCACGCGCTGAGCCTGCTGGCCATGCGCAATCCTGCTGCTGTACGAAAAGCGAAACAGTATGGTATAAGGGCAGAACTGAACCATGTTTATACCCTGGGTGACCTAGTGCTGCTGGACATCACCTATCACAATAGCACCAACCTTGCTTATGATATCGATGAACTGCGCTTCAAAATCGAGGACAAAAAGATTACCAAGGCCACCAATGTGCAGTCCGTTGAGATCAGACCAATATGGCAACTCTATCCAACCGGTTCCTTCAAACGATCCTACCGGAATATATATGTACTAAAAAAGGCAACCTTTCCAGCCAGCAAGATCCTCAGTGTGGAACTTTCAGAGAAACAGATCTCCGGACGGACTGTAACCCTAAAGATCAGATACCGTGATATTTTGGAGGCTGACAGCTTCTAAATAAGCTAACGGGGCATTGATATACGGACATTATAAACCTAAGTAAAATAGAATCAGATGGAAAACTTAGTTGGTACCACGGTCATGATCCACCCTGAACTGACCAGTGATCCCATACATATGCAGGGCCGTTTTGGAGCGATCAATCATGTTCTTTACGAAGACTGGTCTTCCTACGTCCTGTTTCAAAATCAGATGCTCGGACTTTATACAAACGATGCGCTTCTGATGCTTGTCCCACCCGAAGTCCTCATGGAAAAACTGCGCAAAGACATTTATGAACTGGATATGGATCCCTCAGAAGTGGTTGACATCCTGGAAATGTACCAGTTGCATACCACCGGTAAAGCATCATTGCAACAGGAAGCGCTCGACTGGGCCATGACACACGACAAGATTTCAAAAGCAATCGTGTTCAGCGTGCAGGATTGGATCGATTATCAGATCGAACGGCTCGACAGGCAGCAGCGTCCGGGTATGGGAATTTAATCACACCTATTGGCCGGCAATTCTTAAGCCTTCGTTCACCAACCATTTAAGTAAAATCTATTTGCTCCCATTAGGGTTGCTTTCTTAATACAAAACAACTTATGGAAGAATCCAAAGAACAGCAGGCAACACACCGTTTCCTACAATTCGGCATTTATCTCTCCGTAGGCATTGATATTTTGATGTTCATTTACGCAGAGAAGATCATCGGCCATCCGCTCAGTGAACGCTATGGCTTTTCTCACTTTCTTGAGCGGATGGCACGGATCGTTATTTACCACGATCCGCTCAACAGCAAGCTCTTCACCCTGATCCTGATCTGCCTGGTTTCTATCGGTACGCTCAGTAGAAAAGAAAAAGACCTCAATCCAAAAAATGCGATTGTCTATCCGCTTGTTGCTGGAATTTTATTTCTTCCGCTCTGCCTTTGGTGTTACGGGAAGCAGGGTATTTTCCCTCTTCCCTACACCAGCTGGTATGACCTCGGTTATATCGTTTCTAGCATTGTAAGTACACTGCTGCTACATATCGCGCTGGACAACGTCTCCAAAATTATCAGCTCCAAACTCGGCAAGGACCGATGGAATGTGGAAGAGGAATCATTTATGCAGCCCACAAAACCTAAAATCACACCATATGCGGTCAACATCCCCATGCTTTTCTACTTTAAGAAAAAAGTACGCAAAGGGTTCATCGTCATCGAAAATCTATTTAGGGGCTGCCTGGTGATCGGTACCCCCGGATCGGGCAAGAGCTTTTCGATTTTCATGCCCATCATCCGTCAGCTGGTGGCACTGGAGTGGACACTCTGCGTATTTGATTTCAAGTTCCCCGACCTTGGTCAGGTCACTTATTACCATTACCTGCTAGGCAAACAACAGGGTAAACTCAAAGGTTACAAATTCCATGTCGTTAACCTGACCGAGCCTGAAAAAAGCAGGCGCATCAACCCATGGCGCAGCGATTATCTTCAGACGCTGGCAGAAGCCTCCGAAACCGCTGAAGCACTCGTTGAGGCGATGAAAAAAGGGGATAAAGCTTCCGGCAGTGATCAGTTCTTCACGCAGTCCGCAGTAAATTTTCTGGCCGCCTGTATTTATTTTTTCAGTAAACATGAGGATGGCAGGTACTCCAGCTTTCCCCATGTGCTTGCTTTTCTTAACCGTTCTTATGAAGAAATATTCACGGTACTCTTCAGCAACAGGGAACTTGAATCACTGCTTTCGCCTTTTATGACAGCATTTAAAGCCCGGGCTTTTGATCAGCTCGAAGGGCAGGTCGGTACCCTAAAGATCTTTATCAGCCGTCTGGCAACCAAAGAAACCTTCTGGGTATTCTCAGGTGACGATTTTGACCTTAAAATCAGCAACCCCGATGCGCCGTCAATGCTCATTTTGGCAAGTAACCCCAATACCCAGAGCACAAACTCCGCATCCTATTCCGTGGTCATCAACCGCATTACAAAGCTGATCAACACCCGGGGCAATATTCCCGTAGGCCTAGTGGTGGATGAGGCTCCAACCCTTTACCTTTATAAAGTACAGGATATCATTTCCCAGGCCAGAAGTAACCGCGTTTCGGCCATTTTGGGGGTTCAGGGGCTGACCATGTTCAGGCAGCAATATGGCAAGGAGACAGCAGACACGATCACCTCCATCGTCGGAAATATCCTCAGCGGTTCCATCCGTGATAAGGATGGGCTTGAATGGATGGAACGCCTGTTTGGAAAAGTGAAGCAGATGGGCGAAAGCCTTTCTATCGATAGGTCAAAAACCTCCGTTTCGCTGAATGAAAAACTTGAACCCCTGATACCAGCAGGAAAGATTGCCTCTTTAAGGGCTGGTGAAATGGTAGGCCTGCTGGCATCGGATGCCGTAGACAGATACACGGGGCAATTTGAAACGACTGCTGTTAATTGCCGCATCGACCTTGATCTCCAGGATATCCGCAAGGAAGAAGAATCCTATCCCGAACTTCCGGTGTTTTATGACTTTGGAGACCATAAAGATGAAATTCTTTTGCAGAACTTCTACAGGATCAGTGAAGAGGTCGGTCAGGTAGTGGAAAAATTCAAGCCCTCCACTCCGCCCCGTCCATCATTTCAGGGTAAAGCCGTTAACCTAAAAGATATGGAAACATGATATTGAGAAGCAAGTTAAAAAGAGCTTCCATGAAAATAAGGTGGATTGTCCCAGTAGTCATCATCCTAATATCTGTTGGCAGCGTACTGGCGCAGCAGCGGCCGCCCAAACAGATCTCACTGTATACCACTATTGATACTGTTCTGACATCCGCAAACATTTCGGCTCCATTAATGCCTGCAAGACAGGCTAAGGTGGAAGCCGCACCATGGGAACCTGAGGTTTTCATGCCGCTGGCTGGCTATAAAATCTCTTCGACTTTCGGATGGCGGAGGCACCCCCTGACAGGGAAACAGCACTTTCATAACGGTGTAGACCTCCCCGCCCGTTCCCAGGTTGTCCGTGCGATCATGTCCGGCAGAGTTCAATCTACCGGGTATCATAAAAACCTGGGAAAATTTATCTGCATTGACCATGGTTTTATTTGCAGCATTTATGGACATCTCTCCCGTATAGCCGTGAAAAACGGACAGCTTCTTCCGGCAGGATTTCCTATTGCAATTACGGGATCTACAGGCCGCAGCACAGGAGAACACCTTCATCTCAGTATCCGTAGCAAAGAAACATACATTGATCCCTGGAAATTCTTACAGGGATTATTGACAAACTCAACAACAAACATTAATTAAATTTCTATGGAAAATCCATTTTTAGAAACTGATATCCCGGTGGCGGACCTAAGGAAACTCGGCCTGATGAAAAACGGTAAACCGGATCTGTCCAAAGAGGATATGGACGCCCTACTCGCCGGCCACAGGACGGACCTCATCTCGCTTCATGACATACATGGCGACGGCATTCATATCCAAAAAATGGATGCCAAGCTGTCCCTGCAACGTGATGCGAATGGCCATATGTCGGTACAGCTCCATCCCATTTACCGGGACATCAAGAAACATCCGATGCTATTGGATGTCGAAGCAGACCAGCTTGAGCAGGGGACGCTCACCCACGTACAGAAAACCTACCAGGCAGCAGATGGCAAGAAAAAAACATGGATCATTGAATATGACCCTGAGACCCGGGAATTTATTTCCTCTGACCCCGAAAAAGTAAGGGTACCCGCAAAAATCAATGGAGAGCAGCTTTCCGACCTTCAAAAAGAACACTACCGCAATGGCTCAGTTGTGGAACTCTCCGATGGTACCCGCCTGCAGCGCCGGGCAAGCAGCCGAAGTGGTGTCACTTCAAACAGGACGGCACTCTTGTATTCCCTCGTCCTCGATGGTGGTATTTCCTACCTATTGATGCGCGGGCTTCGAAATCTTTTCGGAAGCAAGACCGTACAGAAGGATCCCTACACCGAAGGATATCAGCGGGCACTGTTGGACATGCAACGGGCGCAGCAAATCACGCATGCCCCTACCCCAAAACAGGAAAATGAACAGCAACAGACCTATGGGAAAGGTAATTCCCGTTAAACACACATGCCATTGCTAAAGGAAATTGATCCAAAACTGCTGGATTATTTCTCCACTTGGATCGATTGCTTGGTTCCTGATAAGGTTACCGTTTCGGAAACAGCCGGCGTGGTAGAACCCTATATGGCAAGACAGCACTTCCTGTTCCATACGGCGCTCGATCTGCTCTGCTTCTGCCAGTTCTATCCGCACTGGACCCATAATCCGGGGACGAATGTTTTTTCGGCACTGGGGCTAAGACCCTCCGCAGGTCAAATACAGTCGCTCCGTGACCGGTTCCCAAACGCACGTATAATTGCTGTATTCGATGACGATCTATCTGGCCGCGTGTTCGACTGCAAAACTGCCCTCTGGGCAATAAATAGGGATGCTTCTTTCCTGCTGATCGAGGGTGAAGTCCATATTAAATACCGCAGCTCTGATTTCAGGACACCTGCCGACCGGTTTTCTTTGCACCGGTTCCGGACGCTTACAGGCATGCGGTCAAACTTTCGGACCATCAAGCCAAAAGGCTACGTGTCCTTTATGGCTATGCTCGCCAGCAGCACAAAAGTAAAATAGTGTAAAACCAGATGTCACAATTTAAATCTTAAAAAAATGAACGAAAACAATGTTGAATATTTAAAGAAAACGCTGGAAAATCTAGGATTTGGAACCAAGCTCAACGAAGTACTCGAAACAGCGATACGTCGCGAAATGCCAAGCTTTAGTCTGGGCATCACAACGCAGATGAGACCTGCTGAAAGCAAAGATCTAGGGTCAGAGCGAACTGAAAATCTGAACTTTAAGATCAATTTCAACCGCTCCAAAGACGGCGATATGTATTTTCTCAATGACTATAAGGTCACATTGACAAAGAAAAATGATCCGATTGTACGTGAGCAGACATTTGATTTAGCCCGGGATCATCGCATAACCGCCCTGGAGGCTTATAAACTCTTATCCGGTCTTGCCCTGGAAAAGGAAGTATTCTTAAAGACAAATAAAAGCGAAACCCAGCAGGGCAATTCGCAGTCCCAAAAGACACCTGTCTGGCTTAAGCTCAACCTGGATGTAACCGATGCTTACGGAAATCATCCGCTGCGCGTATTCCGTCCCGAATACGGCTATGACCTGGTGAAAACGCTGGCTAAATTTCCCATCAAGGACATCGAAAGCCCGGATAAATTACAAAATGTCCTCAGCACATTGCGGGCAGGGAACTACTATCACACGGATCTTATGATCGTAAAGAAAGCGATCCCTGTTTCTATTGCGGCCAACCCGCAGATGAAAACATTGGACATCTACGACAAGAATATGAATGAGATCCGTCATGAGACCATATTTCCGGAGCAGGTTAACGCTAAGAGTGATAAGCAGGAACAAGTGATTACAAATAACGCCAAGCAGGAGCACGCCCTGCCCTGGGAGCAGGAGCCTGATCAGCAGACAGACAGAAAACGCGGAAGATAAACCCGCAGAATAGAACCCATATATGGCATCATACCGAAAAAATTGAAACAACTGATTTCAAAAAAAGATGCTTTTAAGCTAATTATCCCTTGTCTGCAAGGAGATCGGGAAGTACCCGGCGCATCGCACCACGCTAACGCCGGGTGCTTTTCTGCGCCGGGTACTTCCCGAACACCTTTTGACACCCGCGCATGAAGGTCAGCAGCTGTTTTGGCACTGCTAATAAAAACTGCTGACCACCATGCCATTCCCCACTCAGAATACCCTATGTCAGGAGCGTTCTCTACCATTAAATTTCTAGCTATGAAGAAACTATTCAACCGCATAGACAGGATCAGGGCATCCGGATTCGCTACGCTAAACCTAGAGCAGTCTTCCCCTTACTACCATCTCAGCGGCCAGCGCTTTAAGGTATGTAGTATGGGCAAACCGGCCCTAAAATGCAGGGTAACACTTCTGGTGGATAACGTGCCGCTGGATTTCACCATAGATAATATTCTCTGACCCACTATATTCCGATCCTATGCACACCATTAGATTACGAACGCCCATCAGTTACTACGGCGGTAAACAGAAATTAGCCTCACGCATCATTTCCCTCATCCCTAGGCACACCTTATACTGCGAACCATTTATCGGCGGGGCCGCAATTTTCTTTGCCAAGCGCCCCTCGGAAATAGAGGTCATCAATGATACCAATGGGGAACTGATCAATTTTTATAGAACTGTCAAAGAAGATTTTTCAGCACTGGAAGCGGAAATCAGTACGAGCCTGCACAGCCGTGATCTCCACAGAAAAGCTTCCCTTATCTATAATAATCCCGATATGTTTGACCGGGTCAAAAGAGCCTGGGCCGTCTGGATACTGAGCACACAGTCTTTCGCAGGAATTCTAGATGGTACCTGGGGATTCGATCTGTCAAAAAACACCACAACAAAAAAAATCAATACCAAACGTCACGGCTTTACCCGCACTTTTGCACAGAGACTCCAACGCTGTCAGCTGGAATGTGCCGATGCATTATACGTCATCGCAAGTAGGGATACCCCAGAGAGCTTCTTCTACTGCGATCCCCCTTACTTTAATTCTGATCTTGGACATTATGATGGTTACACAGAGAAAGACTATGAGGACCTGCTTAATCTGCTAAGTGGTATCAAAGGGAAGTTTCTGCTTTCCTCTTACCCCTCGCCTATCTTAAAACGCTTCACAAAGAAATATGGCTGGCAGAAATGGTCCATCAATCAAAAGATTTCCGTCAATGCCAAAGCCGGTAACCAGAAAACCAAAACTGAGGTGCTGGTGGCAAACTATCCCATAGGCCAGCAGCTCGCCGTTCAATTGACCATACCGGATACTGACGATCCTGAATAACGAACAATATGGAAGAACATTTTGAAACACTAATGGGTAAACTCCGCCAGTTATATACCCAAGGGAAAGAAATAGGACTTTCGCTGGAAGAAGCGGTCATTTACGGTACCGACTATGCCGATGAATGGCCCATGGAGGAATTTGATAAATCTAGTCAACAGGAGGATCAAGATGGCCAACCCTAAAATAAAATCGCTCCATGAGCAGGTCGCAGCCGATCTGATCGAAAGGCTTAAAAAAGGAACAGCGCCATGGCAAAAGCCATGGAATGACAGCTCTGCCACATTAGAATTTCCTTATAATGCAATTACCGGAAAGTGTTATAAAGGTATTAACATATTTTCACTGCTTTCAGCCGATAGGGCTGACCCCAGATGGATGACTTTCAAGCAGGCTGCAGCTATGGACTGGCAGGTCCGAAAAGGCGAAAAAGCGAGGCTCGTCCAGTATGTAAAAACCCAGGATCTAATTCCTAAATTGGATGATAAGGGCAAGAAAATACTGGATGAAAACGGAAAACCCATCAAAATTTCTGTCCCGCTTGACCATGCCATTGTTACCGCAGCATGGGTATTTAATGCGGAACAGGTCGATGGTATCCCGCCAATGGCAAAAGAAACAGCACTTGCCCGGGACTGGGATCCAATTCTAAGGGCAGAAGAACTCGTAAGTCTCACTGAAGCTAAGCTATTTCATAACATGGGAAACCGCGCATTCTACAATCTGCATACGGATTCGATAACCATGCCCTTAAAGGAACAGTTTTCAGGCGCAGGCCTCTATTACGGCACCCTGTTGCATGAACTGGCGCACTGGACAGGCCATAACAGCAGGCTCGACAGATCTTTGTTCAATAAGTTCGGTACAGAAGCTTATGCGCGCGAGGAACTGCGCGCAGAAATAGCTTCGATGCTCATTGGTCAGGAGCTAAAGATAGGACATGACCCCGGACAACATGCCGCTTATGTGAAAAGCTGGATCCAGCTCCTCACTGATCATCCCTTTGAAATCCATGCTGCCGCCGCAGATGCTGAAAAAATATTAAACTACCTATTGACTTTTGAAAGAAAGCTTGAAATCAAGCAGTCAAATGCAAATGAGATCAAGCCTGAGCAGGCTATTCCTGAGTTAAAAAAAATAGGACTTTTTATTGGAGATGAGATTCCTTACAAGGATAACATCTTTAAGGTAACAGGACTGTTAAAAAAAGGACGGTTTCGGATGGAAGAATTAAATAGCGGTCGTTTTTTTGCCCTGACAAAAAATGATGAACTCTACAGGTCGCTGATCAATTGCAAACAACAATTGCAGCAAACAAGAATTAAAGATTCAAAACCAGACCTGGAACCTGTAAAAGAAGATATTTCTGTCCCAGTCCCAAAAAGATAAAGCAGACGCTTCCATCCTATTACTATTTATTCAGCTGTAGTATCCGGTCCTACTACTGTCATTAATAATGATTTTTTATGAAAATAACAGATTCTCAACTGTTCGATAATTCCCGGCCCTATTACCATGGCACAGATGCAACCTTTGATAAATTTGATGCCACATTTAAAGGTAGCAATACCGGCTGGGACAATACAAAACATGGCTTTTTCTTTGCTGACAAAAAAGAAAATGCATTACTGTTCGGTGATATCCTGATCACCGCGTACCTTGATATTAAGAACCCCATAGACTTACGCCTTCACTCCATCTTCTCTCTAGAAAATCAGGCCTCCCTCATTTGGGAAATCCTCACAGGGGACCAGCTTGAAGCAAAAAAAGCTCTTCGCAAACTCAACCGGGAAATAAGCCTGGGTGAAATCGGTGATCTATATGACAGTCTGAACAGTGAAGACAGTCATCTCATGTTTGAGAAAGCTGGATATGATGGCATCATATCCAGCCTGGGAGACGACCATCCTGAATTCGTTGTGTTCCATACCTCCCAGATTGAGATCATCTCCATAGAGAGGCAGAATTTTATAGGACGATCTCGTTAATCATATTTCATTTAAAAGTTAATGATGTCATTATGAAAATAGAATTAAAAGAAATCCATCACAGCGCGCAGCTTAGTGAGGAAACACATGCCTTCACCGCTAATCTTTATATCAATGGAACACACGCAGGCTACGCCAAAAATAATGGCCATGGAGGCGCTACCTATTATCAGGCGAAAGACGAGAAAGGAAAGGTTCTCATTAAGGAAGCTGAAAAATATTGCGCAGAACTGCCGCCAAGAAATACTGAAGACAAATTGCAGGATGATCTTTTATGGGATATGGATCTAGCGCAGTATATTGATGATCTACTTCATCTTTATCTGGAGAAAAAAGAAATAGACCGGTTCAATACCAAATTGAATAAACGCATGTTAGATGGTCTCGTCTTAGGCATCCCAGATCAATCGTTCCGCGGTTTTATATACCCCTTGCCAATGGTACAACTACTGGCTCACCCAAAAGGACCGGAAATAGTGTTAAAAGATCTCTCTGAAAAAGTCCTTCCTTTGTTAACGGATGGGAATAAACTCTTAAATACCAACATTCCAGAAAGTATTATTAAAGCAGCAGGTTTAGATGAGCAGCAGTATGTAAAACCGTTGGTTAGAAATATTCGGTATGGAATGATTCCATATAAAGAAGAAGAAAGCAATAGAAATAGATCCAGATAATGATCTAATAATTGGATTATTTGCTGAAAACAATTCGGAAGCTACTTTCGTGAATAGAAAGCAGGTTGAAAACTTAATATCGGTTTCTTGTCTGTGACCTTAACCACTCATCAAGCATCCGTTCTCTTTCCTTCCTCCTTCTCGATTCCTTTTCTCTGCGGTCCACAACAAAAATAAAGGGTATCCAAATACCCATACCAATACACCAAAGAAGTAAGGAATTACTTCCCGACATATTCATCGCAACAAATAAAGTGCCACACGAGACAAACAATGTAAATAAAAAATATAATACCATTCCCATAATCAAATTGAGTTTAGTTCCTAAACTCAATTTACGAAATATACCACTGTAATACAAATGTTTACACAATAAATATGCAATTTTACATGAAAGAATTAATTGATAAACACGTATTGATACACCCTCTATTACCTATCGATCCTGCACAGAAACAGGGGCATCTCGGCACAATTTCCTACGCAAGTTATGACAATGAGATAATGGAAGTCAGCTTCGAAGATGGTGAAAAGTCTCTTTATCTTACAGATGCCCTGCTAGTATTCAAATCGATTCGAGAGTTGTCCCAGACCATAAAAGAACAGCAACTATTAACTGAAAAAAATCTCAAGACCTTCATGGACGTCTATTTAATCCTGAAGAATGAAGGTCGATCACAAGTACCTAAAGCATTCCACATGATATTATCAAATAACCAAATACTGAGTCTAGCTACAGTATCGCTAACAAGCAGACTTGAATTGACTCTTCCCGAAGACATGCACCCATATTGGCAGAAAGGGCCAAAGCGTTAACAATTAATAAAAGAGATTGAAATAAAAGGAATTTGAGGCTAAAAAGCATCACGAGATCTAGAATAGGACACATTTTCGCAAGAAAATTAAAAGAGATCCGGATTCTTATGACGATTTAGATCAAAGGGGGTACGTCGTGGCAAATATTGACTTTAGTTTTCTAAAAAAATAGAAAACTAAAACTATAAACGATATCTTAGAGAAATTGACCGCCCTATGTCATTCGCAAACTCAATATCATTTTCTGAACCTTCAAAATGCCATCTGTCTTGATTTTTTTTTAGTTTCTGAACCATGCCATCAAGAAGAATAGAAATTTCAGAAATCCCCCTATGTAATTCCTTCTCTAAAATTCTAATTTGAAAATCTTGGCCTTTAAAAGTTATTCTAAATGATTGTGCTGGTATATTACTTTGTGCTAGTGTATCTATTGTCTCTTCCATATTTCTACCTGTAAATTTAATAAAAGGCTTTAAAATTAGATATCAAAAAAGGTTAAAAATCCTGTTTAGCTTTTTTTATCCATATCGATGATATATTGAATATCTATCCTATTTTCCCAAACCTATTGTTCACTGACCTATGCATCAACTTAAAAAAATTACGACAATCTCAGTAATTGAATATTTTAAAAAGTTAGAAATAGAAATATCCGAAGAAGACGCATCTTTAGTACTGGAGCATTTAACTGACATCGCTAAACATGCTCTTGAAGATTATTTTAAGTCTCTAATTAATCAGACAAAGTAATCGCAGCATTATCAAATTTTGATGACAAATTTAAGAATGTGAATTCAATCTTTTCTGATTGTAGTAAATTGTTCAGTTATCCGAATATCTAATCATCTCCCAAATTTCTAAATTCAGTAGACATCAATCTCTCTTTAGAAGGAATTGACCTGATAAAATCCATAACATACTGATTAAACGACAGGTAACTATCCAAAACACTAGATTTCAACTCATTAAAAGACGTCTTTTTATCAATTTTCAATAGCAACTTCCTCCGATAAAGATGGTTGTTGATCAAAATTTCCAACTTCACTTTTCCAGCTCTTATATATTCAGTAAGGCCAATTAAGCCATCGATATGAAGAATTACTAAATCTTTTATCTGAAACCCGATAATCCCAAATTCCTTAAGTTCATTTATAAGCTTATCCCGTTCTATTTTGAACCATTCAATCATTAAACTTTCAATACCAGGAACCGTTAGATTAATATCATAGACAATTAGGATCGGATATAATCTTAAAGATTGCGGCTTATAATTTTGATCAAATATAAACTTCTTTGTTAAACTTAACTTGATCCTGGTAATTAATTGCATGATTGCTTTTTCAGGTCCCTCTGTACTATAGTATTTCTTTTTTATTTCCTCTTGAATACTATTGATGTTAAAAGATTGTTTGGTAACCCCAGAAATAAAACTATCTTTAACTTCCACCAAAAAAACTTTGTTCCCATTCCGGACATAGTAATCGGGTTCTGAACTTTTCATTTTTTTTTTCATTTCAGCACCAGAAAAATTTAAAACACTTTTATTCTCATAGGCTCTTTTCATCAATTTGTAAACAAGATAACCTTCGGAAAAATGAGTAGTATAATCCGCTCGAAAACGATTTTCAGAAATACCTAATGCTGGATTTGATTTAACAATTGATTTACAATCCCAATAAATAGAATTATAAACCTTATTAAATATCATAGCCCTATTGATAATGACGTATTCGTTTTCTGACACTAAATAAAGAGGTTTGTTCCGAATAGGTAAAAAATCAAACTCTTCTATATTTTCTTTGTTTTCCTCGATATCATTCTGATGGTTATATAATTCCAGAAAATCTTGACTCACTTTATCTTTACCATTTATCGTAATTGCATCGCCATTGCAAAGCATTAATAGCGGGAATATTTTAGTAGCATAGTCTTGAAAACTAGTAATCTTCTTCGAAGCGAGATAAAGCTGAAATAAATTATTATTATATGAACAGAGAAAATCCATACAGTGTTTTACCTTTATCAATTGATAAATTGCTTGCTCAAGACTGAAATAACTAAAATCATAACTACTGATAAGTGAAGCCGTAGATAACCAAGTAGCCCTCAATATTCCTGAATATTCCGCTGGTACTGTTTTGCCAATACTATCTTGCCTATCAGCGAAAATTTCATTCATTTTAATATAAGCAATAAAAAAATCTAAATGTGACTCATCAAAATTTACTTCCATATTATGCTTCACTTCAGGAAGGCTAATTGCCAATATATTCATTTTCAAATTTGTATAATGGTTTATTAATATAAGCCGTGCACCTCCACCGATCTCCTCTCTATAACCATGAAAAATTTTAGAAATTATTATCTCCCCCATTTTTCCTTCGGTCCCGAACCAATAGATAATTTGGCGTTGAATTTCTATTATTTTTTTTTGTAAAATAGAATTCATTACTGCTATCATTTTCAGCGTAAGTGCTTTCCCATAAGGTTCTAAAATTTCCTTTGGCTCTCTGGTGTCGTAATCGAAAATTTTTGAAAATACAACAATAAGAGACATTTTGAGTTTGGAGTGAGCTGACATACAGAATATTAAAGGTTAATAATTAATCATTTAATGATAAAAATACAATTATTTTACCATTTTTTTTAGTAAATTCACCTTAGATATTAAACCCAATTAATATGAATGTTGCCAATTTATATATCCGAGTTAGTACAGATGAACAAGCAGAAAAAGGATATTCACAAAGAGATCAAGAAGAACGCTTAAAAAAATTCTGCGAAATAAATAGGATTACAATCCGTCAAGTAATATTCGAAGATCATTCTGCAAAAACTTTTGATCGTCCAGAATGGAAGAAAATGCTTCTTGACTTAAAGAAAAATAAAAGTAAGTCCAATATTCTGTTATTTACAAAGTGGGATAGGTTTAGTCGAAATGCGGGCGATGCATATCAAATGATAAGTTTGTTAAGGTCTTTAGGAGTAGAACCCCAAGCTATCGAGCAGCCGCTTGATTTAACGGTTCCTGAAAACAAAATGATGTTGGCATTCTACTTAGCAGCTCCTGAGGTAGAAAATGATCGCAGAGCGTTAAATACGACAAACGGTATGAGAAGAGCGCGAAAAGAAGGAAGGTGGATGGGCCCCGCTCCTGCAGGATATAGAAACTGGCTAAATGAATATGGGAAAAAGTCTATTGAGCTTAAAGAACCCGATGCATCACTCATGAAATGGGCATTTGAAGAACTGGCTAAAGGTGTCTATAATACGCAACAAATTCACCTTAAAGTACGAGAGAAAGGCTTGGATATCTGCAAAGCTTATTTTTGGAAGTGTATTAAAAATCCTGTGTACTGTGGACGAATTGTGGTTCCTGAATACGAAGGTGAAGAAGAATACACGGTGAAAGGCCAACATGAGGCTATTATCTCTGAGTATACATTTAACAAAGTTCAGGAGATCTTAGACAAGAGAAAAAGAAATAAGTACCGAACAAAGATTGTCACAAGAGAAGAATACCCCTTAAGAGGATTTCTCATATGTCCTATATGTTCAAAACCATTGACTGCAAGTAAATCCAAAGGTTACAGTCAACATTATGCATATTACCATTGCAAACTTCAATGTAGGCAAAGATTCAATACAGAAATAGTCCATCAAAAATTCGAGCAAGAGCTTGAAAAATTTGAGCCTAGAGCTGATGTTATTGGATTATACTCGACGATTTTACAAGAGCTGTATACGCAAAGAACAAAAGGCAATTTAACTGAAAAAGTTGAAATTGAACGAAGAATTAGGTCCCTCGAGGATAACACATCTAAAGCGAGAGATCTTTTAATTAGAGGAGATATCGATCCTCAAGATTTCAAAGAATTAAAATTAAAATATACAAGTGAGATTAACGAGCTTGAGGAGAGGCAACAAACTCTAAAAAATGCAAGAGGGTCAATGGACATTTTTCGAACTGAAAGTATCAGTAAATTCAAAAATATGGCCTCTATTTACAGGAAATGCAATATCGAGCAAAAACGTAAATTAATCAGTTCGATTTATCCCGAAAATTTGACGTTTTCAGGAACAAGTTTTCGAACTGCTAGGGTCAACCATTTCTTACACTATATCTATTTGATTAATAACGAATTACGTCCAAAAAAAAAGCAGACAAATCTTAATTTTAAAGAGTTGTCTGCTAAAGTGCCCAGGAGCAGATTCGAACTGCCACGCCCATGCGAGCGCCACCCCCTCAAGATGGTGCGTCTACCAATTTCGCCACCTGGGCTCATATTCACCTTTGGTATCACAAAAATAAAGATTTTTCGCTCTTTTACAAGTCGAAAATCGCTTTTTACAGCATTATTTTACTAAATTCCTATTGATCAAGGTTCTAATTACACCGTCGACAAGCCCAACCCTTGGAACAATGATTTGTTTTAGACGACCATGCTTCATAATCGTTAGAAAAATCTCACTCGCAGGAATAATGACATCGGCACGATCTTCGTTTAAACCCAATAAGATAATGCGTTCTTTCAAAGAAAATGAAGATAAATGCTCATACACGGCTTTTAATTTAGCATAGGATAATGGTTTATCCAATTTTTCATTGGAAAGGCGCGCAAGCTTATTAATATTGCCGCCAGTACCAATACCAACCACTTGCTTATACATATGCGTATTGCTACGTACCCATTCCCTCAGTTCATCCCAGGTTTCTGCCTTGTCCTGATTGTCGAGGATACGGATTGTGCCCAAGTTGAAGGACCTGGAATTAACCAAAACACCATTGGCAAATAACGATAATTCTGTACTACCCCCACCTACATCAATGTAAAGGTAAACTTTGTCCTTTTCCATCTTATTATCCCAATGGCTATTGTAAATAATCTCTGCCTCCTTTGCCCCTTCTATAATATCGATGTTGATACCGTTTTTCTTGACCTCCGCAACAATATCAGCGCCATTTCGTGCATCACGCATGGCCGAAGTCGCGCAGGCCATATAATCCTCCACGTTATAAACATCCATCAACTCCCGAAAGGCCTTCATCGTTTTAACCAAACTCTCGGCTTTCCTAGGTGAAATTTCCTGATGAATAAACGCATCATCCCCCAAACGAAGTGGAACACGTAACAGTGTATTTTTCTTAAAATTATATTGGTCTTTCTGTCCAATAATGTCAGCTATCAAAAGACGGACTGCATTGGAACCTATATCTATTGCGGCGTATCTCACTTTATATACGATTTCATTAAATTACGCTAAAATAAACACAGTTATTAAAAACTGTGTTATATAAATGTTAAGTTATCATTAATTTAACAAATAACAAACGATTATTCCAGGGAATTCTTGTGTACACAACACTGATATGTCTTACAATAACTAAAATTTCCATTTTATCAAGAATACAAACTCATTTCCTGCCAAAATCATCTCGCTGGCAATCAACTGAGTCGGAATACAGATAGCACATCCTATCGAAACTCAGTACCTATCACAATTCCATGCAGAAAATCTAGTATTGTCAACAAAAAAATCATAAAAAAAGGAATATTCATCTTAATGAATACTCCTTTCCTTTTATTTATCTTATTTCTTAGTGATGGTGTTCTTCAACTTTACCGCCAGCTAATTTGTAGATCTCTTCCACTTTTTTCAAAGACTCCTCCGAAAGGTGAATAACATCCTTGTTTGTATTGTGCTCTTCATGAGACAATCTAGTATTGATCTCACCTTGTTTTTCAACCACTAGCGCTAAAAATGCTTTATCATTGAATGCCGCTGTACTGTCCGAACCAATTGAAGCAGGAACTTGAAATGCAGGCACGCCACGTTGCGCATCGCCAACATGCAATTCTTTTGCTAAATTGTCCAATTCTGGTAACACTGTTGCGTAAGCTTCTTTAATCTTTGCAGCTACATTTTTCACCTCTGCTGAGGTAGATTGTTTTGCAGCTACATCAGCAAGATTTACCAAGTAGTTTCCATTTTCGCCAACGAATTTAATCATTGCAAAGGCATCACCATCCGCTAAGGATGCATTAGAGTATTGACGCTGTCTATCTGCAGCTGTTTGACCACAAGATGCAAATAATGTACCCGCACAAGCCGCAACAATAAATAACTTATTAATCTTCATATCAATTTTGTTAACTATACAAAAGTAGATAAAATATATGTTCTCCGAAACCCTATCCGTGAAAAGAAAGAAAAATTACGCAACATTTCTTCCGGCATTCACCACGCCAAAGATTGTACGCGCTATTAATTTCGAATAATCTTCACGTTGTGCATCAGTCAGCTGATCCGAATTCAATGCACGAATCGCAAAATGCTGTATAACCAATAACGGTAATACAATTCCCTCGCGCGCTAAAATAGACTCACGATCCACAGGATAGTTTTCCATCAATTTTGAGGTTCCGCTCAGCTTTAACAGATATTCTTTTGTTATTTGGTACTCGGCATACAAAGTTTTCCAAAAGTCACCATAAATAGGATCATCTTTCATGTATGCTGTAATATCAAAGTTGGACTTTGTCATCGACATCATACAATTGTCGATCAATGTTTGGAAAAATCCAGATGACACATACAATTGCTGCACGTCTTTCCAAAGGTTATTTTTTTCAGCCCATTGCAATGCTGTTCCGACACCATAAAACCCAGGAATATTTTGTTTCAGCTGGCTCCATGAAGTTACAAAACTAATCGCCCGCAAATCTTCCAATCGCAATTCGCGGCCTGAGTTACGTTTTACAGGTCTACTTGAAATATTGATCGACGATAGCGCTTTCAATGGCGACATCGTTTCCAGATAAGGTAAAAACAATTCATTCGTCCGTAGATCCATAAACTTATGATGACTTAGCTCAGCCAGCTTATCAATGATCTCCTGTTGATGTTTGGTTAAGGTATCGCCTACGCGTTGTTTCAAATCTGAAATAATTCCAGCGTGCAACAATTGCTCTATATTAAATCGTGCCGTATCTAAAGAACCATACTGACTACTGATTGTTTGTCCTTGAATCGTCAATTGAATATGATCGTTGGCAATCTCTTTACCCATCGATGCATAAAAACGCTGTGTCTTACCACCGCCACGTGCCGGAGGTCCACCACGACCGTCAAAAAACACCAAATCGACATCGTACTCGCGAGATATCGCCGTAAGTTCGATTTTTGCACGATAAATCGACCAGTTCGCCATCAAGTATCCACCGTCTTTGGTACTATCTGAATAGCCCAACATAATGGTCTGTTTGTTTCCTCTACGCTTCAAATGCGCTTTATACTCCTTGTTACTATACAAGGTTTTCATCACATCTGCTGCTCTCGTCAAATCATCAACGGTCTCAAACAAGGGTACAAAATCGATCGTTAAAGCATCCTTCTTCCATCCAGACCATAAAAATAATTGACGCAGTCCCAAAATATCACTTGCCTGTTGGCAATTGCTGATGATAAAGCGTTGCGCAGCTCGCTCAGAACCGGAACGTTGAATCTCCTTTAACAATTTGATCACACCAGATGTATCTTTCGTCAACGGATCTGCATCTTCTCCCACCGTTAAGTCAAGTTCTTTGAATTTTAATGCTTTTTGCTTATCATTTTCACTGAGCTCCAGATAATCCAATGGCATTCCAGTCTTTTCCTGATTGTGCTGAATCAGATAATTGGTAGCCTCACGTAATATCCGACTGTCTTGTCTGATATCCAATGTGGTAAAGAAACAACCAAAAGTCATCACTTTGCGGAGTAAGTCATCAACGATTTCTACAAAAAGTCCATTGTGATATTCCTCCAAAACATTTTTGATTGCTTTCAGATTTGTGATAATATTATCAGTTTCGTCTGCTGGATGTTCGACTGGATTAAAACTGTTTTCGTAGAACAATGTTTGGAGATTTTCCATATATTCCTCTACACCTCTAAATGTGATGCGCCGTCTAACAATACGAAAATCCCTATAGTAACATCTAAACAAAATGGTACGTAGCAATGCGGCAACTTTCTTGGTGCTATCAACACTTACGTTGGGATTACCATCACGGTCACCTCCAGGCCAAAAGCCCAGTTCAATCAATTGTTTGACTTCTTCGGTATCCACGTCCAATTCATCATCAATAAAAGACTGAATTTCCGATGCTACTTTATAAAATACGTTTTCCAAAAACCAAGCTAAGCTCGCAGCCTCATCAACTGGAGTCGGTTTATTTTTATTGATGAAAGGCGTTTTACCCAGTTGCTGTAGCAATAAATGTATACTATGGATATCATTGGTCTTGATTGCATCGATCAGGTCGTTGATAATACCCAATACTGGTCCCGGATAGAATTGCGTAGGATGTGCAGTCAACACAAGACGTACAGAAAAATCCTTCAATTTTGACACGATCTTACGGCGCATATCTTCGCTGCCCTCGGCATTTTTTATTAATGCCCCCAAGACATTTTCGTCATCGCCACGGCCCACCATCTGAAAGGATGAGTCTTCGATCGCATCAAATAAAACAACCTGACGCTCTATATATTGAACAAATCGAAACAACAAATCAATTCGTTGTTCTTCCGAAGAAAATTCCTCATGCTGATCGAAGAAACTTTTTATGATCTCATCAGGAGTTAAATGCTGATCCACACCCTTTTCACATTGCTTTGCAAAAAATGGTAATAAAGTACCTGTATCTTTAACACGTTGAAATGGCAATGTTAAAAACAAACTTTTGAAAAGCTCAAAGCGTGTCAATACCTCGTCCTGAAAGACGGCTTCATTTTTACTTTGCTTCATATTTAAATCTTTGAAAGTGGTCAAGAGAATTTAGGTGACTCTTGAAAATTTGTAATGTCTCTGAAATAACCCTATGGCTCCAAATATAACAATATTATAGCTAAACAAATAAAAAAATATAAATTAATCAAAAAAACAATTGAAATATTATAAACATACTAACAAATTTTAGTAAATTTTCATTTTTAACACATTAATGCAATGCAGTATAGCAACGAAGACCTTGAGAACCTGATCCTGTTAAGCCCCGCTACAAAATGAACCATCCCTGATCTGACAGGAACGGAACAGCTATCTCGCTTTCATCCGTACTAAAAATGCAAACATAGCCGAACAATTGTTTTTAATATGAAAAGCAATTTATCTAAGTTTGTACTATACATTATGAAACAGACACAAGAAATAAAAAGTTTTTTCTATAGCCAATATTTTGCGGATGGACTCCGAATTACCATCGGATGTATTGTGCCTGTCCTAATCTTTGCAACTATCGGGCAATTTACCAATGGAACCATTGTTTCCCTGGGAGCGCTCTTGGTAGGTCTCTCCGATACGCCCGGAGCACCTAGCCATAGAAGGAAAGGCATGATTGCGGGTGCGATTTTGACTACGTTAACTTTTATTTTAACCAATATAGTTAATCAAAATGTCTATCTACTGGCGATTTTTATCGGCGTAGCCTGCTTTATATTTGCCATGTTTGCAGTATTCAATAGCAGGGCCGCCAACGTAGGCCTTATGTGTATTCTGATGATGTTGATCCATGTGCAGATTCACTATCCTCTTGCTGAAGCCATCAACTATTTAGGCTTCTATACATTAGGTGGTCTATGGTATATCGCCATTAGTCTTTCCATCACCCAGGCACGCCCTTACAGGCTCGCCGAACAGGAGCTATCCGAAACAATTCGCTATGTGGCTGATTACATCCGGCTGAAAGCTAATTTTTACGATGCTAAAATTGATAATGATAAAAACTACCTCAAACTGATCGACAAACAAGTTGAAGTCAATCAGCATCAGGAAAACCTACGGGATGTATTGTTTCAAAGTAAACGATCAATTAAAGATACCACAAAGGTGGGACGTTATTTAACCCTCGTCTTCAACGATATTGTCGATCTCTTTGAGCAAAGTATGGCGGCACACTATGATTACAACACCATCAGCGAACGCTTTGGTCCTACCGGAATCTTGGAAGATTTCAAAAACGTGATCCTAAAATATACCAATGAGCTTGACAATTTGGCTTATCAGCTCAATACCAATACACAGCCAAAACCACTGTACGATTTCGATTCGGATCTCAGTCGCCTTCACACTAAAATCGATCAGCTGGATAAAAATCAAGAGTATAGCACCTTTGCTTTACGCAAAGTGTTGATCAATTTGCGTGATTTGGTTCGCCGAATCAAAAATATCTATGGTTACTCGCATCTACAACCGGACGATGTCAAACGAAAAGAAATTGACGACGCAAAACGCTTTGTCCAAAGTTCTGCAATTGATTTCAAAAAGTTCCGCGAAAATCTTACCCTAAAATCCACCATCTTTCGACATGCGTGCCGCATGGCAATTGTCATGTCGGTCACTTATTACGTGTTTGAGGTCACCAATATCACAAATAATGTATATTGGATTCTCCTGACTATCATGGTTATCCTAAAGCCTGGCTTCGGGCTCACAAAGGAGAGGAATATCCAGCGTCTAATCGGTACAACGATCGGTGGACTCATCGGAGCCCTCATCCTGTTAACCATTCATGACCCAACGGTCCTTTTCGTTCTACTGGTATTCTTTTTTCTGACGGCATATAGCTTATTCCGGGTCAATTATGTCATTGCCGTACTTTTTATGACCCCTTATGTATTAATTATGCTGAGCTTCGTCAGCGCCAATACATTGGACGTCACCAAAGAACGCATACTGGACACCTTTATCGGCGGCATGATTGCATTCTTATCCAGTTATATTATTTTTCCAAATTGGGAAAGCATGCAAGTCAAGGAATCCATGCGAAAGCTACTGATAGCCAACTACAATTACATCTTTCAGGCATTGAAAGAAATTGCAGGCCAAGCGCCTTCCATCACCGACTACAAACTAACACGCAAGGCAGTCTATGTGGAAACAGCCAACATGGGTTCCACATTCCAACGTATGCTTACGGAACCCAAGAAACGTCAAAAATATAGTAAGGAAGTCAACAAATTCGTCATATTCAACCATATTCTAGCTTCTTTTTCGGTGACATTGATGAACCATCTCGACGAAATGGACAATAATTATATCAATAAGGACCATGTCCGGACAATTCGAAAAATATTAAGCTCCTTGGAGCAATCCATTCAGCTGCTGCATTCTGCCGATAGTGTCAATGCATTTGTTCCTTTGGCAATCGAAATTCCAAACAACCAATTTGATAATACAGATGTCAGTTCAGTTGATGGACAGTTATTGAGCGAACAGCTGGACTTTCTCAATAAAATTGCACAGGACCTCCATAAAATAGTTCAGGATCTTCACGCTAAAAGCACAGCAATGTCAGAAAATGAACTGCCTAAAGCTTTAAGCTGATTTATTCTTTAAAATTCTCGACATTTATACCATGAGCGATACGATAACACGGTACGACCTGATCATAGTTGGCGGCGGGCCAATTGGCTTAGCTTGCGCCTTAGAAGCCAAAGAAGCAAATTTAAACTACCTTATTCTCGAAAAGGGCTGTTTGGTCAACTCATTATATAATTACCCCCAAAATATGACCTTCTTCTCTTCCTCCGAAAGATTAGAAATAGGTGATATTCCATTTGTCACCACCAATCCCAAGCCAAAACGCATGGAGGCGCTGGAATATTACAGACGTATACAGCAAAAGTTCGCACTGGATACCCATCTTTTTGAAGAAGTACTGGAAATTAAGAAAGAGGACACGGAGTTTCTGGTCAGCAGTAGCAAAAGCATATACCTGAGCAAGAAAGTCATCATCGCCACGGGTTTTTATGACATACCGATGTTGCTCAATATCCCGGGCGAAGAACTTCCCAAAGTGAGGCATTACTACGACGATCCACATTATTATAGCAGCCAAAAGGTGATCGTTGTCGGCGCCAGTAATTCATCCATTGATGCCGCCCTTGAAACCTACCGAAAAGGAGCACAAGTTTCTTTGGTAATCCGCGGTAGCGAAATCAGCCGCCGGGTAAAATATTGGGTAAAACCTGATATTGAAAATCGAATTGCCGCGGGTGAAATCGATGTCTATTATAACAGCCACTTAACAGAAGTTACTCCAACTACTGCGCATATCCAAACCCCAGATGGTATGGTCGAACTCGATAATGATTTTGTACTGGCTTTAACCGGCTATCGCCCAAATTTTGATTTTTTGAAAAAGATCGGAATTGATATTCCCCAAGAAGCACCTTGCATTCCCAGCCATAATGAAGAAACAATGGAAACAAATATTGCCGGGATTTATTTGGCAGGTGTCGTTTGCGGTGGCTTAAATACCCACCTTTGGTTTATTGAAAATTCACGAATTCATGCCAAACAGATTATCGGACATATTCGCTCAACACTTACTTGAAGACTTGAAAACGTAAGCCATTTAAGAAGATTTTCATCATTTTCTTCTGTAAACTGAGAATATGATCGAATTCTTCTTTTGTTGGGAACAACATGTTTTTCATATCCTTTAATATGCCCATACGCATACCGAATAGTGAATACAAAAGAATCCGCGCAGTTTCATTGATATCTTCCACCTGTATCTCGCCGGCATCGATACCAATCTTGAGAATCTTCTCAATAATTTCTACCTCACGGAGATAAGACTCTTTGAAAACCTGTTCCAGCTCGTCCGGAAGCTCTTTGACCATCTTCATGGTGTATTCAAATAAATTATAATACTGATTGATGATCTTGACACGCATATCAATGGAGTACATCATAATCTCCTCAAAGTCTCCCCCTTTTCCAATGACATCCTCAAGGTCCTCGATCATTTTGTCGATGACATATTCGAAAACCGCAGAATATAAGCTATTCTTATCCGGAAAATAATAATACAGCAATGCTTTTGAAAAATTGAGATCCTTGGCTATTTCCGACATCGTTGTCTTAGCCATTCCAAAATGTGCAAAGCGCCTTGTCGCAGCTTCTAGAATTTTGATTCTTTTTACATCTGCATTACCCATTAAACTTATATTTTTTATCGTTAAATAAACGGTTTATACTATCTTTACCGATTATCATGCTAAAGATAGCTGATTTTTTTGAATTTCTGAAAACTAAAGTCAACATGAAGTTAAACATTCAATCGAATATATCTTTAAAAGCTTTCAATACGTTTGGAATTGAAGAAAAGACAAATTTTCTAATCGAAGTGAATGACAATGAAACATTGACCGAAATTTTTAAAAATGGTATTTTTAAGGAGAACTTCTTTGTTCTTGGCGCAGGTAGCAATGTCCTTTTCACCAAAGCATTCGACGGCTATATTATTCGTATGACGAGCAAGGGCATACAGTCAAAAATTGATGGCGATGATGTCTATGTCACAGCGCAAGCGGGAGAAATCTGGAATGACTTCGTTTGGTATTGTATCGAACATAATTACGCGGGTATTGAAAACATGGCCCTAATTCCTGGCACTGTTGGTGCTTCACCTGTGCAAAACATCGGTGCCTATGGTACCGAGTTGATGTATGTTTTTCACGAATGTCAGGCTTTCGATACGCATACCGGTAACTTTGCGACCTTCAAAAAAGAAGATTGCGATTTCTCCTATCGCGACAGTATCTTTAAAACAGCACACAAAGGGCGTTTTATCATTACTCAGGTCACTTATAAGCTAAGTCAAACAGCTCATATCAATACAACTTATGGTGCAATTGAAGCCGAACTCGCCAAAGAAAACATAACAAACCCGAGCATTGCCGACATTGCAACCATTGTCTCCAAAATCCGCGTAGAAAAGCTTCCTGACCCAAGTACAGTGGGAAATGCAGGTAGCTTCTTTAAAAACCCTGTAGTGACAGCATCAACTTTTGGACCTCTTCAGAAAGAATACCCTACAATACCGCATTATCCAATGCCCAATAATGAAACAAAATTGGCTGCTGGATGGTTAATAGAACAATGTGGTTGGAAAGGAAAAGAATATGGACAAGCAGGTGTATGGAAAAATCAGGCACTTGTACTAATAAATAGACAAAACGCTACAGGACAGGAAATTTACAATCTATCGGAACAAATTATAAGTGATGTAGCCAACAAATTTGGCATCAATCTAGAGCGTGAAGTTAATTTACTGTAAAGATTTAAAAAAAGTATTTTTACTCTTTTTAAATCTGAAAGCAAAAGAAAAACAGGCTTCACTTTAGCTAAACATCACTTTGAGCTAATTTTATTTACTTAAAGTTAGCTTACGCACACGTTTGCTTTGCTTAAAATAATCTTAAAATTATATTAACAAATCTAATTTTGCCATTTTTGGCGCATTTTTTGCCTCATACTTAATGAACCGCATTTATAAACGTACTGTTTTGTAAAAAGAACAGTTATAATTCATTAAGCTATGACAAAGAATGAATTTGACACCATGGTTATTGAGCAATCGGACTCATTAAAACTCTACGCCAGAAATTTTACCAGTGATTACGAAGATGCCAACGATCTCGTTCAGGACACAATCCTGAAAGCTGTAACCTATTTTAAAAATTTCAAAGAAGGAACCAATTTGAAAGGATGGCTTTACACCATCATGAAAAATACGTTTATTAACAACTATAGACGTATTGTGAAAACCAACTCTTTCATTACGAAAGACGAGGATATTTCTAACGCTAACCTCCTATTATCCGCTTCCTCAAATCAGGGCGAAAGCAAATTTGTCATGGAAGACATCCATGAAGCTTTATCTAGTCTTTCCGAAGAATATTACATCCCTTTTTCATTGTACTTCGAAGGTTTTAAATACCACGAGATATCGGAACATTTAAATATCCCCATCGGAACGGTAAAAACAAGAATACATGTCGCTAGAAAATTAATGAAGAGATCACTATCGGCCTATAAAGTAGCTTAGTTTTTCTATCTTCGCCTTTTTACAATGACGAATGGCAGAAGAATTATCGGAATACAGCAAAAGCCAACTGGCTTTACGTAATGGTCAGGACAAACCACAGATCTGGGTTGCTTATCGCGGACTTATCTATGATGTCGGAGAAAGTAGACTGTGGAAAAACGGAATGCACTACGAACATTGGGCCGGACAAGATCTAACTGAGGAGCTCCAAGAAGCCCCTCATTCAGCATCTGTATTTTCAAAATTTCAGATCGTCGGAAAACTGAAAGATCAATGATTATAAATTAAACTGAGATAGGGCAACAAAAGCATTCAAACGCTTTTGTATGTCCTCTTCGGTAAGATCAACCAACCGATCTGTTCCAAATTTCTCTACACAGAATGAAGCTAGCGCAGAACCAAAAATCAATGCGTTCTTCATGTTTGTAAAGTTGATACTTTTTACTTTGGCAAGATAGCCAATAAAACCTCCAGCAAAGGAATCTCCCGCACCAGTTGGATCAAAAACATCTGCTAATGGTAGCGCCGGAGCAGAAAAAATCTGATTCTCTCCAAAAAGAAGCGCACCGTGTTCACCTTTTTTGATAATTAAATATTTAGGTCCCATTGCTAAAATGACTTTTGCAGCTTTAACCAGCGAATACTCTCCAGAAAGTTGCCTTGCCTCTGAATCATTGATGGCTAAAACATCAACCTTGAGAAGCACTTTTCTTAAGTCATCCATGGCAACATTCATCCAGTAGTTCATGGTATCCAGAACAACCAACTTAGGCTTGTGTGCCAAGCGCTCCAACGTAGTCAATTGTATTTGAGGCGTAAGATTGCCCAAGAGAAGATACTCGCAATCCTGGTAACTTTCAGGAATAATAGGATCAAAATCAGCCAATACATTTAAATCTGTCGCCAAGGTATCACGGCTATTCATATCGTTATGATACCTGCCAGACCAAGAAAAAGTTTGCCCACCAGTAATCACCTGAACACCCGTAACATCTATACCACGGCTCCTGATAAGATCGAGATTATCATTTCCAAAATCCTCCCCAACAACACTGACCAATTTGATTTGATCACATAGATATGACGCCGCTAGACTCGCAAATGTACCGGCACCACCTAGAATTTTGTCAGTTTTACCGAACGGTGTTTCTATTGTATCGAAAGCCACCGTACCAATAATTACTAAACTCATAGTTTTTTAATAAGCATGGTAAACAAAAAAACCGGCATAAAGCCGGTTTCAATATTGCTCCTGAAGCTGGGCTCGAACCAGCGACCCTCTGATTAACAGTCAGATGCTCTAACCTGCTGAGCTATTCAGGAATTTATTTTTCGAGAAATTCCTTTCTCATAGAGTGTACAAAAGTAGTACATTTTAATATCATTTGCAAATAAAATATTTGCATTGTTGCTCCTGAAGCTGGGCTCGAACCAGCGACCCTCTGATTAACAGTCAGATGCTCTAACCGGCTGAGCTATTCAGGAATGAAAAATTGAATATTTTAAAAACTCCGGTTATGTAAGTTATTAAATTGCTCCTGAAGCTGGGCTCGAACCAGCGACCCTCTGATTAACAGTCAGATGCTCTAACCTGCTGAGCTATTCAGGAGTGTTTTTCAATTTTTCCGGAGACCCTATTGCGTTTCCGTGATGCAAGTATCGGAAGATTATTAGAATACTACAAATTTTTTGAGCACATTTTTTACAACTTCCTAAATTCCAATTAGAATAATTTATTTTTATTTTTTCAAACAGCTCCACAAAATCCCCTTTTCAGCACTTAAACCAACATTATCCTTCTTTTACCTTCAATCGCCATCAGCGGATGAACGACCAGTATCGGCAATTGCGTACAATTAAAGCAACACACCTTTCAAAATTAGCGTTGCCACACTAAAATAAATCAGCAAACCTGTTACATCGACTAACGTCGACACAAAGGGCGCTGAAGAACTCGCAGGGTCGGCCCCAAGTCGTTTCATCACAAAAGGCAACATAGACCCCATCAACGACCCCCAAAGGACCACACCAACCAATGACAAAGAGATAACTAATGCAACCAACACCCAATACTGACCATAGCTATGCGCAAAAGATTGCCATGCCATAATCCTTATAAAACCCAAAGCCCCCAAAATAAGTCCCAGCAGTAAACCCGAAAGAATCTCTCTTCGCATCACACGCCACCAGTCACCCAAGGTAACTTCCCCCAGGGCCATCGCTTGAATAATTAATGTTGAGGCTTGCGAACCGCTATTTCCACCACTGGATATAATAACAGGCATCAGTGCAAACAACATAATCGCACTTGCCATTTGCTCCTCGAAATGCTCAATAACCGTAGCGGTCAAAAGTTGTCCCAGAAAAAGCACAATAAGCCATCCAGCTCTCTTCTTCACCAAGTTCTTAATCGACACATCCAGATAAGGTTCATCCAACGCCTCCGTTCCCCCGATACGTTGCATATCTTCCGTGTACTCCTCGTTTGCTACCCAAAGAATATCATCGACAGTCACAATCCCCAACATAACCCCCTGTTCGTCGACAACAGGCAAGGCCACGCGATTATTCATCCGGAAGATGTTGATCGCTTCCTCCTGGGGATCGTAAGCATTCAGCGAGATCAGCCGATGATCGATCAAATCTCCAACGACTCTATCTGGCTCCGCCATCAGCACATCTTTAATCCGAATATCATCAACCAGCTTCCCATTTCCATCAATCACATACAATACATCTATCGTTTCCGAATCTCTTCCATAACGCCTAATATGCCCCAATATCCGTTCAATACTCCAATGTTCTTTTACGGTAATATAATCAGGTGTCATTAGGCGCCCAACGCTGTCTTCCGGATAGCCCAGCAAAGCCAATGCTTCAACACGATCTTTGGGTGGCAACAGTAAAATTAAATGCTTAATATCGTCCTTCATTTCTGAAAAAAAAGAAGTCCGATCATCGGGAGGTAACTCGTTAATTAGTGCGCTAATTTTTGCTTTAGAAAGCTTCTTAAAAATCCTGTTTTGAGTAGGGAAATCCAGAATACGAAAAACGTTAACTGCGCGATTCAAATTTAACGATTCAATAAATAGTGAACCATGTTCGGGCAACTCATCAATCAGCTCCTCAACTTCTGAAATATTTAATTCATTCAAAAATTCTTCCAGCCCAACAAGATCTCCACCTGCTATCAATTGCTCTATTTGATTCACCTGCATTTCCAGTTCTTCCATATCTCTCAATTTAAAAATCCTACATCTAAACAAAGTTTATATGTTACAAAAATCGCTTTTTTAAAGTAAATTCTGCATAAAAAAATAAATAATAAAAACCTGCAGTCTGTCGCAGTAATTGGGATAAATACCCCGCGTAACGTTCAATGCCCAATTCAAAAACAAGACATTTTGTCATTAGTAAAAAACTAAGGGAAACCATTCTCGCCAACAACTTCAACAGATCTCTACAAAAGAAAGACGATGAAATTTATCGTCTAATTACCGATCCATTTTTTTTATCCAATAAAATGAATCAGGCCACACCCAACTCGCCAGCACACTCCCAAAGCAACACCCCATAGACGTCTGATTTTTCCACAAAAAAAACAGACAAATTTTCTCGGCGCAGTCTTAGAATCGCTATTTATTTAAGTATATTCGTCGTATACTTTAACCTGTTCAATATAGTGCTTTTTTTTCAGAACAGCCCAATATCATCAGGTTGTTTTACAGAAAAAAATAGTAAAAAGAAGTAAATCATAAAAATCATAAAAGCCTATTATTCAAATATAAATAAATTTTAAACAGAAGTTAAAGTTCATATAAATAGGAATAATAAAACTAAAAAAAATAGCAAACACTCGATATACAAAAATTAATGAAACATAAAAACATAATTATCAACATATTATCATTATTATCATTAATAATATATTCACAAAAAAGTTCTGCTCAATTTTTTGAAGACAGCCAAGCGCCCTTAAGCCAAAAATGGTATAAAATTGAAACCAAGAATTTTCGACTAATTTTCCCTGAGGAAATGAAGAGCAAGGCCCCTACCCTAGCTGACCAGGTTAACCGATCGCTGCGTACAACTGCTAGAAATTACAAAATAACACCGCGGAAAATTCCATTCATTATCCATAACACGAATCTACAAACGAATGGTTTTGTACAGCTGTCTCCACGTAAATCTGAACTGTACAGCACCGCAGGCGCAGAACCCGACAACCAGACCTGGCTACCCAATTTGATCCTTCACGAGTCAAGACACGTAAGTCAATTTGACAAATTGACAGGAAAACTACGCGCGCCATTTTTTGAACAATTAGCCCTTGCCTACTACGGACTGACCGTTCCTTCCTGGTATTTTGAAGGCGATGCAACCCTTACAGAAACCATATATTCGGAGGGAGGGCGAGGAAGATTACCCGCTTTTGAAATGCCCATCAAAGCGAACTTTCAATCGAATCACAGCTATAGTTTTAATAAATATTTATTGGGGTCCTATAAAGATATAGTCCCGAGTTACTATACAATCGGCTATCTGATGACCTCCACTTTAAAGTCGGAATTACCTTCGAATTATGAAGCCGACCTCTTTTCGGAGCTGAACAAAAAACCATTATATCCCTATAATATCAATCGTGTTTTAAAGAAAAAAATTGGAGGAAATAGTGCCTACTTATACAATAAAACAATAGCAAATTTAGAGACCATATGGAATAAGAAAACAAGCGACTATCAATACCAGAAATACAAAGAAATAGACAAGAAAAACGACAGCTATTACAACAGCAATTTATTACCAAAACACAAGAACGGTCTGATCTATTTCATTAAGCAGAACCCACAAAAGACCAACGCAATTTACACGTATGATGTGGCAACAAAAACAGAAAATAGGCTCGCTAAAACTGGCATACAGTTAACACCACATTTTGACGTAAACAGCAATTACATCGTATGGGACGAGCTCCATAAAGATCCGCGTTTCAACAAAAGAACATACAGCGTTATCAATGTCATGGATCTCAAAACAGGTAAAATTAGCCAGCTCAGCAAACAGACGAGATATTATTCACCCATTTTAAGCCCATTAGACGAAACCATTGCCTGCGTTGAGGTAGATTTATCCAACGACAGCTATCTAACGCTCATAAGCCTTAAAAACAATAGCATCATCAAACGGATAAAAATAGGCAATTCCGAACAGCTGCAACACCCTGCTTTCAACCCCAAAGACGATAAAATAATAGCAATACGATTATCCGAATCCGGAACCGCACTGTGTGAAATCGATCTGAAAAATGACAAAATCACCAACCTAACACCTTGGGACAACCAGCAATATGAAAGACCGCAATACCTTTCGGGTATGAAAATCATCACAAAAGCTAACTTCAACGGTATAGATAATATTTACAGCATCGACCTCCTATCTGGAAAGAAACAGCTTTTGACAAAGGCACAATTTGGCGCGTTCAACCCTTTTTACGATAACGATACAAGGCAATTATTCTTCAACGACTACCAGTACAACGGCTACAAGATCGCCCAGACATCTATCGATACCGCATTTGATATCGACCCAGAAACGGATTACTTTTCGCATTATTACGCCACCGCATTGACCAGAGACAGCGTAAAAAATATCGCTGCAGTCTCCGTAGATACTAGTCAGCACTACCAAATTGTACCCTATCGTGGACTGGGCAGAACGTTCAATTTTCATAGTCTTTCGCTAAGTAGCAGCAATTTTGAAAGCTTCGACAATTTTAAACCAGGAGTCTTCTGGTTATCAAACAACATCTTAAACACCACACAAATTGCTCTGGGGTATGAATATGACACCGACATTCGAAAAGGAGTATACTCGGCAGAACTTACCTACAACAAGTACTTTCCAAAATTCTCGCTACGCTATGAAAACAGAGGGCAAATTGCAGCAGCAAGCATCCCTAACAAACCTGACAGTAGCATCCGTTTCGACTGGCGCGAGCATTATATATCTTCACAGATCTCCATCCCGCTCTCCTTTTACAAAAGAGACTACGTCTACTCCACTGGATTCAACCTGGCGACAGCCTATCTACGGCGCTATGACCTTAGCCGCACAGACGTCAAGAACTTTAATTATGAGACTGCATTTCCCTTGACCTATCAGCTTTACCTCAATCGAAATGCTCGAATGGCCAATATGGACCTCTACCCAAGATGGGGACAAAATTTTAGTGTCACCTACCGACATACGCCTTTTGAAAACAATGCAAAAGGTGAAATTTTATCAGCAAGAACAGTATTCTATCTACCTGGATTTATGAGCAATCACGGTTTTCAAATTAGATTGAGCGCCCAAACAGGATCAGGAATTTATCAATACATCAACGATATCCCTCTTGTGAGTGGATTTAGCTACTACAAATATGAAAAAATAAAAAACACGGTGTTGGTCAACTATCGTTTCCCTATAGCTTATCCCGACCTTGGATTAGGATCTTTAGCCTATATTAAACGTGTAAAAGGAGGAATATTTGCCGATTATCAAAATATACACAAACACAGGGAGATCTCACCAAAAAGCTTTGGAGCCTATCTGTCGCTTGATTTCAATGCTTTCAGATACCCACTTCCAGATTTCGAATTCGTCGTTAAGGGTACCTATATCAATGACAACACGACAACACAACGTGTAGTTCCAACTTTCAGTTTAAACTACACCTATTAAGGATAAGCTGCTTAAGGATGAATCGCCCAGTTAAAATTCAGTGCCAAGGCATAATGATCCGATAAGGGCAATCCTTTGACATTGGTGAATAGATTATTTTCTATTTTATAATCCCGGGCAGCAAGACTGAGGTGACTACTGCTCCGATAGAGGATCTTATCGATAGATTCGCTCTGATTGCTGATAGACAACATATGTGGCGGCTTAAACTCATGTCGCACCTCAGGCACTAAGCCTCCATTTTCGAGCTCAACCCAGCTATCAACCAATGCTGTGGAATCCATAAAATCATGCAGGTTATCATCACAAAAACTATAATGTGCATTAAAATCACCCATTACAATAAGTGGCTTACCACTCGAATGCTCTCCAATATAATCACGTAGCTGATTGAGATTATCCCGGCGTGCACTTGAAGCTTTCCTGCTATTTTGTGCATTTGCATGAACATTATAAACATCCAACCAGACTTCAGGAACGATTTCTATCTGAACTAAGGTGAAGCCCTTGGGTGTCAGAAAATCGGCTCCTGTACGTTTTTTCCAGGGCACACGGACAACATCGGTCATCGGAAAATGAGACAGGGTATTGAGACCATCACCAAAGGGAACACGTCCCTTGGTTCTTGTGCGATATGGATGTGAATTACCGCCCCAATATAGACTTCTATTATAATTGAAATCCTCCTGTACATTAACAATGTCAAAAGGATTGATCTTCTTTCCAATTTCAGCAATACTTCTGCTTCTTCCTGTAATCGCAGAGGAAATAATCCCAGGCAACCCCGCTACATTATACGTCAGTACCGAAAAAAAACCAGAACTATCTTTTTCTTTACTCTTATTAGCATCCATCAATATCTGCATATATAACCATGTCATGATAAATTTAGCAAATACAATAAAAACTCACCAGTGCTACACAAACATTTAACAGATAATTGATTTAATCTGACATTACATCCATAGTTTCGTACAAAACATCGATCTTTTTTAATAAAAAAGGGACAACCTATGTTGTCCCTTTCTAAAGATTTTGATTTATATTAATCTTCAAGTGCCTTCACCCCTGGAAGAACTTTTCCTTCCATGTATTCCAAAAGCGCACCACCACCTGTACTGACGTAACTTACATCTTCAGTCATACCAAATTTACTTACCGCAGCAGCAGAATCACCACCTCCTATTAAAGAGAATGCCCCATTCTTCGTTGCTTCCACAACAGCATCAGCTACAGCTTTGGTACCCTTTGCAAAGGTATCAAATTCAAAAACACCCATTGGACCGTTCCAAAGAACTGTTTTAGAATTTTTGATGATCGCAGCGAAATTTGCTGCAGACTCCTGACCAATATCCAGACCTTGCAAATCTGCAGGAATTTGATCATTTGGTCCATCATATACATTGGCATCGTTGGAAAATGCATCTGCAATCTGAGCATCCGTAGGAATAACCAAGTTTACACCTTTTTCCTTCGCTTTTTTCACCAACTCATTCGCTAAATCAAGTTTATCGATTTCAACCAATGATTGACCAATTTCACCCCCTCTAGCTTTGATGAACGTATAAGCCATACCTCCACCAATTAAAAGGTTGTCAACTTTATCCAATAAGGCCTCAATTAACTGAATTTTATCAGAAACTTTTGCTCCACCCATGATAGCCGTAAATGGTCTAACCGGATTGTTTAATACTTTTTCTGCATTTCCGACTTCTGCAGCCATCAAGTAACCGCTATATTTAGCTCCTGGAAAAAATTGCGCAACAATTGCTGTCGAAGCATGAGCTCTGTGGGCTGTACCGAAAGCATCGTTCACATAGATATCGCCTAATTTTGACAACTTCTCAGCAAATTCAACATCTCCTTTTTCTTCTTCTTTATAGAAGCGAAGGTTTTCTAGCAATAAAACCTGACCAGCTTGTAAAGCTGCCGCTTTTTCTACGGCCTCTGTACCGATACAATCATTGGCAAACTGAACATCAGTACCTAAAACCTGTGAAAGATGAGCAACAATATGTTTTAATGAATACTTATCAGTAGGACCATCTTTTGGCCTTCCTAAATGGGACATCAATATCACGCTTCCACCATCGTTCAAGATCTTCTTTATTGTTGGAGCCGCTCCCTGGATACGATTATCATCCGTAATATTGAAATTTTCATCCAAAGGCACGTTGAAATCCACACGTACCAAGGCTTTTTTACCTGCAAAATTTAAATCGTCTACTGTTTTCATTCTGTAACTTTATTGATTTGGGATTAGGTCGTTTTGTCAAACGAACAGCTAAATATAAAAAAAAGCATTTGCTTTCATTAGAAATAATTATTTATTCATGGCAATCCGTACATTGGATCGAACTTCTCCGCACGCAACGTAAGAATTACCGGCATCGTTATAAATTATAATCACCTACAACCATACCACGATTGGACTTCCTTTACGAATCAATTACTAGTGAATCTCAACGCTATAAGGCATTCTCGCCTGCACCCCCGTCTGTGCTGTAGCTTTTCTCACGACATCAAAATAACGATAATATTCGCCCATTTGCTCTTTTGCAATCCAAACTTGGACTTTTTCTTTTGAATTATTTAATATCGAGGTAAAAGGATCTTCTTTCTCCGGATATTGGGACACTTTATATTTATTCAGATTGGCCTTTTTTGCGGCAGCCTGAATAGCGGCATCCAAGTTTCCGAGACGGTCAACCAATTTATTATTCACACCTTGCGCACCGGTCCAAACTCTTCCCTGCCCAATACTATCTACATCAGCAATGGATAATTTACGGCCGTCTGCAACAACTTTAGTAAATGTACCATATACTTTATCCACTTCCCGCTGGATGATATCCCTTTCTTCTGCTGTCAACGGCCGATCGAAAGAAGTCATCAAATCAGCAAACTTACCCGTCTTTACACCATCATAATGCACTCCAATTTTATTGTTCATCAGATTTTGGAAATTAGGAATCACACCAAATACACCAATAGATCCTGTAATTGTAGTTGGTTCAGCAAATATCGAATCTGCTGCCGCCGAGATATAATACCCACCTGATGCAGCTAAATCTCCCATCGACACGATTACGGGTTTCACTTTCTTGGTCAAAATAACCTCCCGCCAAATAATATCGGACGCTAAAGCAGATCCTCCTGGTGAATTCACACGCAAAACAACAGCTTTAACAGCATCATCTTCTCTTAATTTTCGTAGTTCGCGGGAGAATTTATCACCACCGATTTGACCTGGTCCTGTTCCTTCACCATCAACAATTTCTCCGGCAGCATAAAGAACCGCGACTTCAGATCCGCTCGCATCATCTTTTAACTTTTTATTATAATCCAACAGGGAAACAAACGATATCTCATCCTTTTCCGAAATTTTCAAACGTTTTCTCAAATCCGATAAAAGTTCGTCTTTATACAACTTGGCATCTGCAAGCTTATATTTTACCGCGTCGTCCGCATCCCGGACACGATAGTCATTCGCAATAGCCCGTAATGAATCGGCAGCAATATTTCTGCTCGCTGCTATTTCATTAATAAAGGTACTGTATATACTTCCCAAATATGATGTTACCTGCAAGCGATTGGGATCACTCATTTTATTTAAAATGAAAGGCTCAACAGCACTTTTAAATGTACCTACCTTCACAATTTGCATCTCCACCCCAACCTTGTCCAAAAGGTCTTTATAGAACATCGTAGAACTTGCCAAACCTTTAAAATCAATCGTCCCTTGCGGATTAACGTAAACCTTATCGGCGGTGCTCGCTACATAATAGGCCTTTTGGTCATACCCCGCATTATAAGCAACAACAAATTTCCCGGTTTTCTTAAAAGCCAAAAGTTCGTCTCTCACTTCCTTTAAACTTGCAAAGCCAACTCCGATATGACTAGCATCTAAATAGATCCCTTTAATATTCCCATCCGTCGCCGCATACTTGATCCTCGCCAAAATATCGTCTAGACCAATATTTTTAGTGGAATAACCTGGAAGATTGAGACTACCCAAAGGATTCGCTTCGCTTCTCTCTGAAATATCATAATCAAAGGATAGGTATAAAACCGAGTTGCTTTTAACAACAATCTCCTGATCCGAGGATGCCGAGCTGATGATGGCCCCAATAATCCCCATCAAAACAATAAACAACACAACAAAAGAGATCACAATCCCCGTAATTGTTGCCAGTACGTACTTAAAAAATGATTTCATATTTTGTAATTAAATCCGATCCATAATCGATCTTCCTGTGAAAAGACTTATTTTCACTAAAGGTAATGCAATATTTTTTATTCACCCAGTCTTTTATTTCATCTACCCCACATTTTATTCGCGAAATTAAGGCTCATAGCCTGAAAGAAATTTACATATCCATAGACCATTAATACACTAAATCCAAAAAATAGCCGAAATTCAAACAACTAAGTTTCACAAAATCTTAATTTAGCATCATGAATCAGATTTATATACTATTGGGCACTAACCTTGGGGATCGTTTTCAACAGCTTGATCTAGCGAGAAAACAACTTGAAACACATGTTGGAGCAATTATTGAAGCTTCTTCGATCTATGAAACAGCAGCCTGGGGAGTTGAAGACCAACCGCCCTTTTTAAATCAGGTCGTTTTAGTGGCATCCCGGTTACAGCCCTTAGCATGCTTAAACCTGACACAACACATCGAACAGGAATTAGGACGTATCCGTATAAAAAAATGGGGTGAAAGAGTCATTGATATTGATATACTCTACTTTAACCAGGAAATTATCGATCTGCCATCGTTGCAGATTCCACACCCTTTTATTGCTGATCGCAGGTTTACACTGGAGCCTTTAGTGGAAATAGCACCAGCCTATATCCATCCCGTTTACAAAAAAAATAACGTATATTTATTGAATAAATGCAAAGACGACTTACCTGTAAAGAAAATTAGCGACGATGAACCATATCGATATTGAACTGATCAACCAAAACATGTTTGACAACCAAGACTTAATCAAACAATTTGTATCCATGTATCTTATTCAAACACCTGTCGATTTCGACAAGCTCCGCGAAGCAGTGGCTGAGGGAGATCTTCAAAAGATTGGCGATACAGCCCATCACATCAAACCGACAATGGACTATATCGGTGCCTTTCACTTAAAAGAAAAATTTGAGGAATTAGAGACCAATTCAAAGAACGAAGCATCTCTTGACAGCCTTCGGGCCACTTTTGGTGTTATCGATATTGAAATGAAAGAGCTTCTATTTGAATTGGAACAATATGAAAAAACGATCTAAACCAGATCGTTTTTTTTATTAAAATGCAATGCTGATAATAGGAAATATAAAATTAAAATAATCGGTAAAGCCATAAATTGACCAACAATAAACAAGATCAGCGTCAGGATCAAAAATATGAAGCGAAATTTATTCGTTTTCCAATCCATCGAACTAAATTTCATCGAAAACAACCTAATTTCACTTACCAAAAGATAACTGGTTAAAAGAACACTACCGATTAATACAATCGGATTTAAAACCAATTGTGGGTATTTGTCTGCGATATAAGGTAGAGAAAGCACATAAAATGTATTCATTGGCGTATTCAAACCAATGAAATCCGAAGTTTGGCGCTCATCCAGGTTGAACTTTGCTAAACGTAAAGCCGAGAAAACAGTAATGATAAACCCTAAATAAGGTAACAGAGAACCATCAGGAAATACCTTTGTCAACAAGGTAAACATGATTGTCCCAGGTAAAAAACCAAAACTGACCATATCAGCCAACGAATCCAGCTCCTTTCCTATTGGCGATTTAACATGAAGTAGTCTCGCTACCATTCCGTCAAAAAAATCGAATATCCCGGAAGCAAATACGCAAATAGTGACAACTTGAATATTGCCTTGCAATGCCATCAATACAGCGATACAGCCACTAAATAAATTTAGACAAGTCAGCAGATTTGGGATATGTTTTTTCATGTACAGGATCTATTTTATAAAAAAAGCCATCATTTGATTAAAAATGATGGCTAAAATATCAAAATTTGATGGGATTACCCATTCATACTGATCAAAAATTCTTCATTTGATTTAGTTCCACGCAATTGACCTTGTAAAAATTCCATGGCCTCTGTAGAATTCATATCCGATAAGTGGTTACGAAGTACCCAAATACGTTGTAATGTTTCTTTGTCAGTCAATAGATCATCACGACGTGTACTCGATGCGGTGATATCGATCGCAGGGAAAATTCGTTTGTTTGCCAACTTACGATCCAACTGTAATTCCATATTACCTGTACCTTTGAATTCCTCAAAGATAACTTCGTCCATTTTAGAACCTGTATCTGTCAATGCTGTTGCTAAGATCGTCAATGAACCACCATTTTCAATATTCCGGGCAGCACCAAAGAAACGTTTTGGTTTGTGTAAAGCATTCGCATCCACACCACCTGACAAAATTTTACCTGACGCAGGCGCCACTGTGTTATAGGCACGTGCCAATCTTGTAATCGAGTCTAACAAGATAACGACATCATGTCCACATTCTACCATACGTTTAGCTTTCTCAAGCACGATGTTTGCAATTTTAACGTGACGGTCAGCCGGCTCATCAAATGTCGAAGAAACAACTTCCGCGCGTACACTTCTCGCCATATCAGTAACCTCCTCAGGGCGCTCATCGATTAATAAGATAATCAAATAAACTTCTGGGTGATTTTTTGCAATAGCATTTGCAACCTCTTTCAACAAGTTTGTTTTACCCGTTTTCGGTTGAGCAACGATTAATCCACGTTGACCTTTACCTATAGGCGTAAATAAATCCATGATACGTGTAGAGTAATTTCCAACACCCATATCTAAATTTAAACGCTCATCAGGGAATAATGGTGTCAAATAATCAAATGGCACACGATCGCGTACCTCAGCCGGATTTTGTCCATTGATAGCCTCAACCCGTACCAGAGGGAAGTATTTTTCACCCTCTTTAGGCGGACGGATACAACCACGTACCGTATCTCCCGTTTTCAAACCAAATAATTTGATCTGAGATTGTGATACATAAATATCATCAGGAGAAGTCAGATAGTTATAATCTGATGAACGTAAGAAGCCATAACCATCAGGCATGATCTCCAATACACCCTCATTAACGATCACATTATCGAAATCTGTACTTGAAGAAGTGTTTTCTGCTTTAGGAGTTTGTGTTGCTTTTTCAGGTTGGGGGCCTTTATCTGCTGCTGGTGTATCTTCGGTTGCAACAGGGGTTTCGTCATGCTCAGAAACTTCACGTTTTCTTACCGTGACAGGTTCCGCAGTTTTTACGGTCCGCACACGTTTACGTGTACGCTCAGCATGTTCCTGATTATCTTCCTCTACTTTAGCTGCTTTTTCAGCTGGCGCTGGTGCTGCTTCCTCTTCCCCACCAGTATTGCTAATTCTTTCGATTAATTCTTGTTTACGCAATTTATCAGCATCTGCGATACCGATCAACTTAGCAATCTCGCGCAATTCCGATACGAGTTTAGCGTTTAATTCGTTAATATCCATTAATGTGTTGTGTATGATTTTTGGATTTTTTTTTGAGCTTTTTTCTGAATTCTGATTACACACTTAAACAAGTTTCCATGATTAAGTGAGATGAAGAACTTAATGATTTCTTTTAAACCCGAAGTGGATTAAATATTGAGAACCTAGACAAAGAAAAAAACAAATTTTGTTATTTCAAAATATTTCAAAAAAAATATTTACTATTGTAGCTAGTAAAACGATTTAACAACATTTTTAGATTGAATTTTATATTTTTTTTCATAAGTTCGTACCTTTCAAAATTTAAGTTTTTAGATCCCTTATATGGAACAGCAACAAACTAAAACCAATTACCCCGCACTCTACACATTGATTATTGTGTTTTTCTTTTGGGGGTTCATTGCGGCAGGGAACAGTGTTTTTATACCGTTCTGCAAAAATTACTTTCATTTAGACCAGTTTCAATCCCAGTTAATAGACTTTGCTTTTTATACAGCCTATTATATTGGTGCATTGTTACTATTTATATTCAGTTCAATCGGGGGAAAGGACCTGGTTGGAAAATGGGGATATAAAAAGAGTATAGTTTACGGTTTACTTTTCTCGGCCTTGGGTGCCGCAGCCATGATTGTTGCTGTCGAAGTAAACTTGTATGTTGGTATGTTATTGGGACTATTCGTTGTAGCCCTTGGTTTTTCTTTACAACAGACTGCAGCAAATCCATTTGCGGTTTTATTGGGCGATCCAAAAACGGGTGCTTCCCGTGTGAACCTAGGCGGTGGTATCAACTCATTTGGTACAACAATAGGCCCTCTTGTTATCGGGTTTTCCTTATTCGGAACTTTTGAGCCTATTTCTGACTCAGAGATCGCCAACCTTCCGCTAAACAAGGTTGTTTATCTTTATATTGGTGTTGGTCTATTGTTCCTGTTAGCTGCAGCATTATTTAATTTCAGTAAAAAAGTTCCTGCTGGAATTAGTGATGAGCCAATGGAAAAAGCGAATAAAGCTTTACGTACCTTGATCATTATGACCATCCTCCTTTTTGGTATGTTCACGCCAGTGTTTTTAAGCTATAAGAGCGATTTAGCCTTGCAGGTAGAGCAGTTACACAAACAGGTTTCAAGTTTAACAGATCAGGTTCAGATCGATCAACTCAAACTTCACATTAAAGAAGTTGCCAAACCACTCGAAATGCAACGCATGTTATGGTTGGCAGGAGCATTGGTCGTTGTGATCGGTGGTTTATTGTTCTCCAATAAGAGCGCGCAAAAAAATCCAGAAGGTTGGGGTGCGATGAAATATCCACAATTGGCTTTGGGTATGCTCGCGCTTTTTATCTATGTCGGTATCGAAGTCGCAATCGGTAGTAACCTCGGCGAATTATTAACATTGAAGGAATTTGGTCATTTGCAATCATCTCAAATTACACCTTATGTATCCATGTATTGGGGAAGTATGATGATCGGTCGTTGGGCTGGTGCTATTACAGCATTTAACTTGAGTAAATCAACTAAAAATGGATTATTGATTATCGTTCCTCTGATTGCATTCTCCATTATCATCGGCGTCAATACGCTTGCAGGATTTGAGATGTCACATCTGTATTATTACGTCGTATGTATCATTCTTCAAATTGTAGCATTCTACCTAAGTAAAGAAAAACCTGCTCGCACATTGATTATTTTTGGATTATTTGGAATTATTGCGATGTTAATTGGCCTATTCTCATCGGGCACTATTGCAATCTATGCTTTCTTGTCAGGCGGTCTTGCATGTTCAATTATGTGGTCCTCAATTTTCAGTTTGTCCATTGTAGGTTTAGGAAAATATACCGCTCAAGGTTCGGCATTTCTTGTGATGATGATTCTTGGTGGTGGTGTTCTTCCTCCGATACAAGGAAAATTAGCGGATATTATCGGTATCCATAACTCGTATATTTTACCATTAATCGGATTCTGTTATGTTGTTTTCTTTGCGATATTTGTTAAGGGAATATTAACAAAACAAGGAATCAATATTGATGAAATAGAGGCTGAAGGAGGCCATTAACACCCCTCACTAATTGTAAATAGTACACTATTTAAACAATTTTATTACACAGCTCAAAAACTGGCTTAACAACACCGTTAAGCCAGTTTTTTTATATAGTCACCAAAGTACAAACATTTATTTTTTGAAAAATAAGCGGATAAATTATGATATTTAAAATTAAAAAATGTATTTTCGGGGAATTGATTAATGAATTGATTACTCATTTTATAACGATAAACACAATTAAAACTACTCAATAATGATAATCATTGCTGACGGGGGATCAACAAAAACAAACTGGTGTTTGTTAGACGATTCGAATAAAAAAATCTACTTCAACACAGAAGGGTACAACCCTTATTTTGTTGATAGTGAATACATTGTAAACTCCCTAAAAAAAGGACTACCGCAAGATTTACCTTTTGAAAAAATCTCAGAGGTAAACTATTATGGTGCAGGTGTTCATAACAAGGAAAAAGCACAAATTGTTGTTGATGCTTTAAAACAAGTATTTACTACAGCTGAAGTTGAAGTAGGACACGATCTTCTTGCAGCAGCAAGAGCATTATTAGGAACTCAAGCCGGATTTGCTGCGATCTTAGGAACAGGAACAAATTCTTGTCTATACGATGGTAAAGAAATCACATTAAACATCGACTCAGGTGCTTACATTTTAGGTGATGAAGGTTCTGGTAGTTATATTGGTAAAAAATTACTGGCAGATTATGTTCGTAATTTGATGCCTAAAGATGTTAAAGAAGTATTTTATAACACGTATAAAATGACAAAGGACGAAATTATGGACGCGGTTTATACCAAACCAATGCCAAATCGTTTCTGTGCAAGCTTTAGCAAATTTGTCTATGACAACAATGTAAATATCGAATACACACGCAATATTGTTGATGAAGCTTTTGAAGCATTTTTCAGAAATCTTGTCAGCAAATACCCTAACTATCAAAGCTATACTTTCAACTGTATCGGTTCGGTTGGTTACAATTTCAGAAATGTATTAGCAGAAAAAGCTGAGCAATATGGAATGAAAGTAGGCAAGATCTTGCGCTCCCCTATCGACGATTTAGTACAATTCCACATCGATAGAGCAGCAGCGACTGCCAAATAGAAAAAGAAAAATAATCTTTAACATAAGGAAAGGTATTCAATAAAATTGGATACCTTTTTTATTGCTCTTCCCCCAGTCCTCCGACCTGCCAATATTCTCCGTACCGAAAATTCCCTACTAATATTAATTTCCAATTAACTAACTCATACCGTTTTACAAGACATTTTAATGATTTAATAACAGGAATTTCATCGGTACAAAATAAAAGTATCTTTTTTTTGTAATAGAAGTTAACAGATTGATTAAATGAAATATTGCGGCTTAGAATAACTTCAAAAACGGTAAAAAAGGTCGTTTATGATCGATTCATTTCAGACAAATCCGGCAAAGGTCAAATATAGTCCTCAACAGACGCATAGAAAAAAAATCTACAAAGGACATCTTGGTAGACATAAATGAATAAACAAATTTATTGCAAATGAAAAGAAGCCTTGATATACTTGTAATCTCAGATTTACACCTAGGTACTTACGGTAGTAGAGCTAAAGAGCTTTTACTTTATCTAGAGTCCGTATCTCCCAAAATACTGATACTCAATGGAGACATCGTAGACATTTGGCAATTTAAAAAAAGCTATTTTCCGCAAGAACATCTAAAAGTCATCAAAAAAATCATTGACATGAGCTCTTCGGGGACAGAAGTACATTACATCACGGGCAACCACGATGAAATGTTGCGCAAGTTTACCGATCTAAAATTAGGTAATATCAAGCTGAGCAATAAACTCCTTCTTTCACTCAATAATCAAAAAGTGTGGATCTTTCATGGAGACGTTTTCGACGCATCCATTCATCATTCTAAATGGTTGGCCAAACTCGGTGGATGGGGCTACGACAAACTTATCCAGCTCAATAATATCATTAATTATTGCCTAGATAAAATGGGTAAGGAGAAATATTCTCTTTCTAAAAAGATCAAAAACTCCGTTAAAAAGGCCGTCAAGTATATATCAGATTTTGAACATACAGCGACTGAACTAGCGATTGAAAAAAATTACGATTTCGTCATCTGTGGACACATCCACCAGCCTCAAATCAAAGAAGTCATTACCCGAAAAGGAACCTGCACGTATATGAACTCAGGAGATTGGATTGAAAACCTCAGTAGTTTAGAATATAAAAATGGGGAATGGAAGCTGTTCTATTTTGAAGAAAATAAAGAACAAATCCTGAAGAATAAAATCATCGATATCCCTCTTTTCAGCCTGGAAGATCTTAAAAAGATTGTCATCTCATAAAGATTGTCATGTCTTAATGAACACAACAGAGATCTGCATATAATCAGGAAAACACTAAAACAAAGCCGAGCAAGCTCGGCTTTGTTTTAGTGTTTATAGTTCAAATGTTGCACCGATTTTCGGCAATGACAATGAAATATCCTCATTTTGGAATTTATCCAAAGCTTGTTGTTTATCGATCGTTATTGGCGGAAATGAATCGTAATGGATACCAACTACCCGAGCACAATTCACAAACTCAGCCGCTTTAATTGCATCATCCACATCCATTGTATAGTGCCCACCTATAGGTAAAAATGCCCAATCCAGGTTCATGTCTGCCAGCAATTTCATTTCCATAGTCAGTGCGGTATCGCCGGCAAAATAAATTTTTTTGCCTTTTACATGGAAGACAAATCCCACAGGAAACCCGCCGTATTGACCATCAGGTGTACTATTGGTATGTGCAGCATACACCATCTTGACCGTGCCAAAAGGCAGTTGAACTGTTCCGCCCAAGTTGAATTCGATCACCTTATCGTCAGGTACGCCCTGTCTTCTCACCCAGCCTGCAGTTTCAACAATCGCTAAAACAGTGGCATCGCTGTTTTTTTGAATTGTCGCCATATCGGCCACATGGTCCTGATGTCCATGACTTAAAAAGATATAATCCGGTTTAATTGTATTTACATCGATTTCTTTTGCAAGTGGATTATAAGTAACAAATGGATCTAAAAGAACCTTCGTTCCGTCAAAATCAAACTCTACACAAGACTGTCCGTAATAAGTTGCTTTCATGATAATATCGCTATTGATTAAATAATCCGCCTAGTCCTCCTAGTCCACCCAACATATCTTTACTTGCTGCCTGCATTTCAGCCTGGCTGATATTCTCAGCTTGCGCAATTGCCTTATTCAGAGCAACCACAAGCAACTCCTCCAATTCTTCCTTATCTGCGTTTGATAAAAATACAGGATCGATGGTAACCTCTTTTATCTCTTTGTTTGCTGTCGCTACCACACGGATTAAACCACCTTCCACTTCACCAGACACAGAAATTGAATCCAATCTTTTCTTGATTTCCTCCGCCTTTTGCTGGGCTTGAAATAATTTGTCAAACATATTTATATCATTTATTTCAGGCCAATTTACAAAAATCTGCGCATACCTACTATTGCTAATTTACTTTCGCCAATGCTTCCCTTTTTTTCTGAAGGTTGTCTGATCTTATTGGCCAGAAAGAACCTTCAGTTCGCTTTCATTGCTCTTGGTGTCTGCGAAGTCAGGAAGGTTTTGTATTTTTGCAACATGCAAAGCAATCAAGAAAAACTAGTCGCCCATATTTTGGACCAGTTGGACCTAAATCCGGCAGCTATTCCAGCTGAAACCTACGACACATTAATTTCAGATCGCCCTCAACTTGTCGACATTGACGATATGATCTCCTATATCAAACGTATCGGGACTGATCTCGATGCCATTGATAAAACAGTTGAACTGGTTGAAAAAATTGAAGACGAAACAAGTATTCTTATCCATAAGCTTAAGTTTATTTCGGCTACTGACAGGCCCAAGGTATTGGTACTGGACCAAATACAGCCGCTTGAAATAAACCGTTCTGCCTATCTGCAGGAAGCCATAAAAATAGCCGGTGGTATTCCAGTTACAACAGAAAATGAAGCCGATAAAATCATTGTCATCGGTCAGGGAGAACAGACATTTATCCAAATTCCACAATTGTTGAATTCGGCAGCTATCGCATCATCCAAAGCTATCGAGCTCGATCAGGTCTTCATCATGACCAATAAACAATTTGCACAGATTCCCGGATATAATTATTTGAGAGAACTTGAATCTTTAGCCGAAATTCTTCAGCCAAAGTATTTTGTGTATGGTCATGAAGGAAACGATTGGCTACAATTTCAACTAAGCTAAAAAACCAAAAATATAGGTATAAAAAAACAGCTCCAGTAGAACGGGAGCTGTTTTTTTATACTTTAGAATTTTAGTTGTATCTTCTGCGTAGGACGTTGTATAATTTTTCAACGGTATGCGGTTTATCTGTCCATTTATTTTTAATCGCATAATTTGTCTGCAAAAATGCATCCGCTTCCGCATAGCTTGTAAATCTATTCAATAATTCGACAGCCTCACTATACGCTAAACTATACCCATTAAACAAATCCTTAATAAATAAGAGCTTATCATTTAAGCTTATTCCTGCTTTAATATCTGTGAGTTTATCGCTATGTCCAGATTGATTTACCTGATAAACACGGTTCTGCACGCCAGCTTGCTTCTGTTGAGAGATAATTTCATTTAAGGTCAATGGTCTCGCGGGAGCTTCTTCAATGACCGTATTGATTTCTTCCTGAATAAACACTTCTTGCGGCTGCTCAATTACGACTTCTTTTGGTTCTTCGATGACTTCTGTAACGAAGACAGTAGGTTCTTCAACTTGCGCTGTAACTTCCTTTTCTGCCTGATAAGCTAATTCCTCCACTGGAGCAGCCTCAAAAACCGGTGGCGTTGCAACAACTGGCGGAGCGACAGGTTCAGCAATTGCAGGGCTAGGCTCTCCCGATTGTATCGGTTCACTTTCAGAAACAAATGAGGTTTCTGGCTCTTCCAATTTTACAGGTTCACGTTCAGAAACAAATGGGACTTCGTTTTCCTCCACACTGGTTTCTTCATTTGCTACAATGGCTTCTTCATTTCCACGGTTGAAATCTTCAACTGGTTGAGCTTCTTGAATCTCGCTTTCAGTGGGTTCAGCAACAACTTGCTGCGCTGAAGATCTAAGGGTGGAAGGCGGTGTAAAATAGTCGTTGAAAGCAATCTTCTTACTGTCTAAGGCAGCAGTACTTAACGTATGCTGCGATTGAGCTCCCTGAAGAACGGCCTTGGTCTTAAGTAAAGTTATGTAGGCAGCCACAGCCTGTGCCTTCGCTTCTAGTGTTACTAATTCGTTAATTTCGGACAAGCTGCCCTGTTCCGACAAGGTCAGATACTGTCCATTTAAATCCTGTAATAAATCGCCTATCGTATTAAAAATTTCCTCTTTAGTACCCATAATTCTATTTGAAATCACCAATTAATTATTTATAACACTTATACCTGCAACCGATCAAAAAGTGGAAAACCCAATCCTTTGATTTAGAAATATTTGGATTTACGCCCAATTTTTGCTACCCAAATTTAATATTTAATTCTGATATTAGCGGTGTCAAAAACAGAATATAATGGGAGGTCATTTTACAAAAATCACCTTATTTGCGGACCTTCCGACAAAATTAAATTAATCAAATGCTTTTTTCCGAACATAATTTGGCTTTGCGCCCCGCACAATATGGTAGCATTGAAATTGTCTGTGGATCGATGTTCTCGGGCAAGACTGAAGAACTGATTCGCAGGCTAAAACGAGCACAATATGCACGTTTGAATGTCGAAATCTTTAAACCAGCGGTTGATAAGCGATATGATGAAAAGTTGGTCGTTTCTCACGATAGCAATAGCATCCCATCAACACCCGTTGATCATTCTTCAGCGATCCTACTCTTAAGTTCATCGACCCAAGTTGTCGGAATCGATGAAGCACAATTTTTTGATGACGGTTTGACAGAGGTATGTGTCAAATTGGCAAATAGTGGTATCTGGGTGATCGTTGCCGGTCTCGATATGGATTTTCAAGGGCAACCATTTGGTCCAATTCCCAATTTAATGGCAGTAGCCGAACACGTCACGAAGGTGCATGCGGTTTGCATGCAATGTGGCGCTCCAGCGAATTATTCCTACCGCCTGACCAAGGATACGGAAACCGTGCTTTTGGGTGAAAAAGAAGCTTATGAACCACGGTGTAGACCTTGTTATTTCGGCTTGAATAAGTAAATGATCCAAAAAGTTAACTAAAATCTGCCAAAAGGACCATAAACGCTATTTGGCATAGGATTTGAAATATACTTTATAAATAAGAAGATTAACGCTTTTAATAGCGACAAAATACTTTTCATAATTTAGGTTTATAATTGGTTAGTTAGCACCTCCTTGCCCATCAAGGGGGTGTTTTTTTGTTAAAAAAGAACGCTGTCCCCAGGTTACTGAGCACAGCGTTCTTTTTTCATGAACTCCTATAGGCAAGGCTTAAGGCTGAACACCGTAATTTATAACCTTACGGCCAATGTTACCTGTTTGATCCATTCCCTCGACGATGACCTTGTAATTTCCATTTCCATCGGCATTATAAAATTGAATGGCAGCTTCCCCCGTCTCTGTGATTGAGACTTTCGGATTCCAGTAAATGGTCGTTCTCAAATCGTTTACAGCCTTTCTTTCCGGCGTATCGTATTTTGGAACATAGAATTTGCGTTCTTTAATATAACCTAGAGGATACATATCGATCACATTTGATTTTGGCAACATGCTCTCAATTTCACTCAATGACATTCGCGGCTTCTTCGCTTCCACTTTTTTCGTATAAATGGACACAACACCATTATTTTGATACATTCTGGAGACTGTTCCCAATTCATCACGTAAGAAGATTTCGATTCCTTCGATATCCGCGACATTGATGCTGTTCAATCCAGGCTCATCAATAGCCATACCGTTCAGAAAGAACTGAACAGGCGTACGTCCCCCCGCATTATAATCGCGGGAAACATAATATTTCAATGTCTGCGGATCATAAGTAATGCCAGTCAATACCGTTTGAAGACACATGGTCAACACGTTACAACCGGTCAAACGCTCGGGTTCAATACGGTGTTCCGGCATGGATAAGCCCGAAATAGATGGAAAATCTTTATTGGTGATTGCTTTCTTCACTACGCCTGTCACTTCGACCTCATCCAGAAGGATCGATTTTCGATACTCTTTTCGGCTATTCGCCAAATAAGGAGCAAAAGCCTGGTCTATATTCGGCACAAAATAACTTTTATAGCCATTATTCTTATCGATCTCCGGGTAAAAGCTCTGATCCATATTAATAACCAGGCTCCGGTAATTGTCGTTAGAGCGGGCATTAACCGTTACTTTAGACGAGTCCGGGAACACAAGATCCTTAAAGGTGAATCGTCCATTCTGATCCGTATAAACGTCTTTCTTAATATTACGCGAAGGAACCGATAAAAGTAACCCTCCATTTGGATAAGGGCGTCCAGTATTCATCCGAAGTATACCGGATAATTCAATTCCTTGCTCGGGAAGAAAACTGATCTGTGGCAACTTCTCCGATATAAGTGTCGGGTAGTCAAATCGACGGTATCCCTGTGTCATTAATAGTGCATCCAGCGCTTTATCCCGATTGGGATTCTTTTCATCGAAATATGAATTTGGGTTTTCTACATTTCCTTTGAGGTCCGAAGTCAACAGAAAGTTGCTCACAATAGAGAGATCTGCCTGATCATTATAAGGAACTTTGGATTCGTCTATTACAGCGACTGAATAGCTTCCGGGGAACTTCTGCCCATTGTTGTCCACAGCAAGTTTAAGATTGACCAAGTCTTTAGCCTTATAGCTTTGCTTATCGCTGGTAACTTGAATATTTAAAAGCTTTTCACTTTGAACAAATGCCAAGCGTTCGCTGATAGGTTTTCCGTCCGGACTCAATAAGGTTACCTGAACAATACCATTTGGCAAACGCTCTTTCGGAATATTGACCAATGCAGACGAAGATTTTAAATTCACCTGTGCGCCAAAACAGAGATGGCCATTCGACTGAACCAAAACATAATAAGATTGCCCCGGGTTCTTTGAAAAATTCTCCTCGCTAGTTACCACGGCAAACTCCGCATTCGTGGCATCCTGTTTTACAAAAACAACATTTGCCTTGTCACTGACAACAGCCGGCAATTTGTATTTGCGCTCCTGTCCATTCTCAAACTTCACAACAGCTTGATAATTTTCTCCTGCGAGCGGCAGAAGAGAAAAATAGCCCATTCCAGTTCCAAAGTCTGCAAACTCCGCTACCGACTTGCCCTTTGAATCCAAAATACTACCTTTTACCTTTAGCCCCTTACCATCGGATCCAATGGCTTTAAATGCAACTTTTTTGGCCAATCCAGCGATAATATCACCCCCTTCAGGAAAGAATTGCACATCTGCATCCCACAAGGCATTTTTGAGCAAGAAGGAACTGGACAAAGGTTTTTCATTTTTATTTTCCTGAATGCTAATCTTCAGTTGTCCTTTCTCCAGATTTGCCTTTTCTTTTGCAGACAGGTTTATGGTTACTTTCCCCAGCCCATCGGTCTCAGCTTTGCCCTTGTCGAAGGTTTCCCATCCCGACACAAACTCCCAATTGATTTTTGAATTGATCATCGGTTTTCCCGTACGATCGCGGAACTGTATGACAGCTTGGGTTTTATTACCACCAATGTTATTTTGAAATTCAATGTTCGTAATCAATTTCTTATTGATTACATCCCCGATTGGCACCACTTTGTTAAAAAAGTAAGCATTATCAAAGTTGGCCATCCATTTTGTGTAGGCCCTAAAGCGATAATTGTCCTGAGACATAAATTGAGGATCAAGTACAATCTGCCCATTTCCTACCCCTTTATCCAATGGAATTTTTAGTGTCTGAATCAGGGAATCGCGACTGTTCAGCACTTCCACGTAAGCTATTTTACTCGGCTCATATTCGGCCAAATTGCGGGATAAATAGGTTGAAAACCAGAGAGTATCCCCTACAGCATAATAAGGCTTGTCGAAATGTAAATGTACCTTTTCAACTGGGTAAACCTGAAAATATTTCTGAACTCGTTCTACGATTGTATTAATAGGCAATGTAGGTGTAGTCTGGGCATAAGTGGTCCCTATTCCTAACAGTCCTATCGATAAAGTCAATAGTTTTATGTGCTTCATTGAAAGTCTTAGAATAAAAAATGAATAGCTAAATATATTCAATTTTGAGCAAAGACCAACCGCATTGGGGTATTTTTAACATTTATTATACCTATTCATGGGACGATTTCCGACGCGCTAAAAGTAATTAGAGCAATGGAGCCAAAAGCCTACAGATAGAATCTACTCCTCTTTTCCAGCGGCTTCGCTGCATCCACTTTCGAATTGTAATCAGGTCTGAAACTTCGATATCAGCCAAAAATTGTGCATTAAGACGGTCGCAAAGCTCTTTATCCGATACAATTCCCGAGATTTCAAAGTTGATGTAAAAACTTCTGATATCCAAGTTTGTCGTACCGATATAGGCCAGCTTCCCATCAATGCAGATGGTTTTGGCATGCAGAAATCCCTTTGTATAGAGGTATACATTAACTCCTCTTTCCAGTAGTGGTTTTATAAATGAGAAGGAGGCATGCTGTACAAAAAACGAATCAGACTGGGCCGGCAACATCAAGTCCACACGGACACCGGAAGATACCGCGAGCATTAAAGCAGTCGTCAATTGATCGCTGGGAATAAAATAAGGTGTACACAACTGTACATATTCTTTTGCTTCGTTGATACCGGCAATAATTGCTTCCATATTGAAAGGCGCTGGCGATCCAGGATCACTGGCTGTAAATCCTACTCCACTCGCATCTTCATCGGTAAGAGGAAATCGGTTTAAATAACCGCGGCCCAATTCAAACGATTCCTCATCTGTCTGGTTCCAGCTGTTCCAAAACTGGATTTGCAACGTATTTACTGCTGCGCCGACAACCATCATCGCCGTATCCCGCCAGTAAATCTCATTTTTTCCGTTATTGATATACCGATCTGAAATATTGATTCCGCCGACAAAACCTATTTTCCCATCGATCACCGCTATCTTGCGGTGATTTCGGTAGTTGCTATTCGCCAAGGAACTAAAGGTTACTGGAAGAAAAGCTTGAAACACAAAATCGGGTTTATGCCGCCGTAAATATTTAATTACATCTGGAGCACCAAAACTATCCAATATCAGACGTACGGTGACCCCAGCTTTTGCTTTTTCTTCTAGAATATGTAAGATCTCCTGCCCTATTTCATCCATTTCCCAGATATAATATTCCATGTGAATGGAATGCTGCGCAGCTTTAAGGCGATCTATAAGTACTGGAAACTTTTCTTCCCCATTGATAAACAGGGTGACATCGTTGTTGAGGGAAAAAGTAGAGATCTTTTGATTTTTAAGGTAGCGGTATACCATGGCCAAACTACCGATCCGCTCATTTAACGTATCGATATGTTCCTCCATAATTTCGGATTCCTTACGCCAGGCATCCAGTAGCTTTTTGGACTGCTCGCGATACACGCGTTTCATCCTTTTGACCTTCTTAAACTTCTGACCAAAGAAATAGTAACTGAGCAAACCGACGACAGGTAAGAAAACAATGACCATAATCCAGGCAATGGTCTTGGAAGGATTACGGTTTTCGATCAAAATCGTCCCGATTACACCAATATAAAGGATGAGTAAGGGAATCCAATAATATTCTAATGCAATCTGTAAAATATGATGAAGTACCTCCATATTGTGTGCTAAGGGTTTTACCAAATATAATACTTAGCATCGACATATTGTTTGTCGTTAAACACAGTTTATTGCACCATCGACATGAATGAATGGACTTAAATAAGGAATGTCTAAATTGGCACCCCGGAGTATAAACCAAATTCCCAATAAGAAATAGAGAAAGGGAACCCATTTCGAAAATCCGATTTTGAAAGATCTGGAGAAATTTCCCAGAAAAGAAAACGCAAACAAGAGCGGGATAGTTCCTAAGCCAAAACACAACATAAAAAAGAAACTTTGCTGTGGACTGTCTGCATTTATGGACGACATGAGTGCCATGTAGACCATACCACAGGGCAATAAGCCATTCAGTACGCCAGCAATAAAACTCCCCCCCGGTTTATAGAGCCATTTCGACAATAAGCGTACAACTGGCTGCACAGCCTTCGTCTGCCAGCTAGCGATTTTCCGATTATGCTTACCAATAAGCTGGAATAAAGCAATTCCGATCAGAATAATACCTGTGGCCCAGCTCAAACTTCGCTGCCAACCTTGAATCTGCGCAAATGTTCCGATCGTACCGAGTAAAAGTCCTAAACAACCATAAGTCAGTACCCTTCCGGATTGATACAGTATTTTATTAAAAAAAACGTTCCAACCAAAACCCTGCCTTCCTTCAATAGCAAAAATTAATGGACCACACATGACCGCACAATGTATGCTTCCAAACAATCCCATGAAAAATGCAAAATAGGTATAGCTCATTTCGTTAAACTAAAATAAAATATGCTCTTCAAACAAAAAATCTTTACCTACACTCTTCCAGTCAATATACAAATTCCACATTCCTTTATCGAAAGTGGAAATGGGCAGTGTATATAAATTACTGGTTGTCTGAAATGGTAATTCTTTATCCAATCGATTATCCGAAGGTTTTCGAAACAGCAGTTTCCCTTTATTTTCTTTGGAAACAAAATGAATATACAAGGTATCTTGCCTGATTTCTATTGTCGGTGATTCCTTCATCATCAATACATTTTGCTTTTTTTCGTAAGCTTGATCATAATTCAGCCCCTGTTCATAGTAGTCATCTTCTTCCAGACTATCCGAATCATGACTCACCATATATATTCCAGCTCCGACTATACACAACATAAATACCGCCAAGGTTAAAAAAATCTTTGTACCCCAATTCATTGTTTTTCATTTTAATTCATACCCGGAGGCGCAATAAAAGTGGTTTTTAAACTTTCCACTTTCTTATCTCCCGAATAGATAGCTAATTTTACATTACTTTTATAGGTCTCAACATCCTTATTCGCGATAATTAGAAAAAAGCTCAGTGTCGCATGCCCATCTTTACTCAATTTTTGAATAGGATTGACCAGTTGAATCGTTAAACGCGGATCATCACAGACCAATTTAAAAGGCATTTCTTTACCAGACTTATTAATCAATTCCAAAGAATACAGGTTGCTTATTGTCTTATCATCACGAAGCTGGTAGGTGCTTCCCTTTGCCCGAAGCAATCTTCCATCCACCTGAGAACGATTGAACAACAGAAAACTAAAGACCGACATTAATGCAATCAACACGATAGAATAGGCTATTGCCCTCGTATTGCTTTTTTTCTTCAGTGTTCCTTCAATCTCACCCATTGGATAAAAGCCAATTAACTTTTTAGGCTTTCCAATTTTGTCCATGACAGTATCACAGGCATCAATACAGGCCGTACAACTTACACATTCTAATTGCAGACCATTTCGAATATCAATTCCTGTGGGGCATACATGTACACAGAGTTTGCAGTCTACACAATCTCCATGTGTCGTCGTTGCATCCTTTTGCTGTTTTCCTCTTGGCTCTCCACGTCGATGATCATAGGCGACAGTGATACTTTGGTCATCGAGGAGTACGCCCTGCAATCTGCCATAAGGGCAAATTGCAATACATACAATCTCCCTGACGTACGCAAACACACCATAGAAAACCAATGTAAAGATGATTATTGATATCAATCCACCTATATGTTGGTCCAATGGATCAGTGACGATCTTCATCAGTGCATCAACACCGATGATATAAGACAAAAAGATATTTGAAATGAAAAATGATATGATCAGGAATATACCATGTTTCAAAAACTTTTTCAATTGTTTTTGATCCGTATTGGGTCCAGCATCCAATTTCTTTTGTTGTTGCCAATCACCTTCGATCCAATATTCAATTCGTCTAAATATTAATTCCAAAAAAATGGTCTGGGGGCAAGTCCATCCGCACCATACCCGTCCAAAGACAACAGTAAACAAAACCACACATACCATCACGATTAACATGCCGAATACGAATATGTAGAGATCCTGTGGATAGAACAGATTTCCTAAGATGGAAAACTTTCGCTCAATAATGTTGAACATGAGAAACGGTTCACCATTTATTTTGATAAAAGGAACTACAAACAAGAACAGCAGTAGTGAATACCCAACCCACTGTCTCTTTTTGTAAAGCTCTCCCTGCGGTTTTTTGGCATAAATCCATTGTCTTTTTTTTGACTTAGATCCACCGTTATTGGCGTTATTCACGACTACTGTACTCATTGCTATTTCAATTTACTACTCTGCTTTTTTTTCTGTTTCAGCCTGATCGGCTTTGCTCTCATCCGCCGCCTTCTCTCCACTTGCAGCCTGGCCACCACCATAGGTTACCTCTTCACCTTGCGGAGCTTTTGGATTAGCAGGGTGTGTATCCCTTAAGGTGATAATATAACTGGCAACCTGTGCGATTTGTGCAGGACTTAACGTTTGTTCCCATGGCACCATTCCTTTATCAGGAACACCATACTTAATGGTTTTGAAGATATCTTTAATCTCGCCACCATGAAGCCAAAACTTATCGGTCAAGTTAGGTCCGATGCCTCCCTCGCCACTACCACCGTGACAAGCGACACAGTTTGCGGTAAAGATCGCTTTTCCATCAGCTGCCATTTCCGGCTGAAACTCCACGCTACTTTCGTCTACATTGCTCGCAGAAGCAGTAAGATAAGCCTGACGCTCTTTCTCGGCAACGACCATCTCATGTTCATACTCCTGGTCCTGGTTCATTCCGATGCCCGACACCTGATAAACAAATAAGTAAACAAGGCCGAAAAAAATCGTTCCATAAAAAAGGAAATTAAACCAGATCGGAATCGGATTATCCAATTCGCGGATACCATCATACTCATGGTCTATAACAATATCCTTTTCTTCTGAAATCGGTCTGATCCCCATGATCTTGTTCCACGACCTTTTCATCCAGCCCTTATTCGCCGCCTTTTTGAGTTTTTCCTCCTTGGCCAATTCAGGCATGGTAATCTTAATGATGGATTTCATCGCGCGATTGACCATCAATGCCGAAGCAAGAAGAGCCAGCATCACAACGATCAATACAACAATTAAGATATCTGTGTATAAATTATCTGTACCGAATCCTATCGTAGATTGAACAACTTCTGCGGTAGCTGGTGCAGTATCCAATAATAAACTCATATATTATAGACTATCAGGTGAATGATTCAGTTTCTTTTCTGTTTCATCTTCTTCCAAAGGCAATTCCTTCATATAGGTAACATAGTCTTTTTTCATTCGAAACAACATGATTGCTACTGAAATGAAGAACACCAAGAAGATCCAAAGTGATGCAATTAGATAAAGCTCACTGCCGTTTAGATTTGTTATTTGCTTAAACATGGCTTTATTGATTTGCGTTAACATTATCAGCTACTTTTGGAGCTGCTTTTATATCTGTTCCTAATCGCTGTAAGTAGGCAATTACAGCTACAATCTCACGGTCAGCTAACACATTCACTTGATTTTGTTTTAGATCATCAGCAATTTTTTGTGCCTGTTTGGTAAGATCCTGCTCAGCATGTTCAATTTCCGCATCGGTATAGGGAATTCCCAATTTCCGTAACGCTTTCATTTTATCTTTCAGAATAGAATTATCTAGCTTCTGATCGATCAACCAAGGATATGTTGGCATAATACTTCCTGGCGAGGTAATCGTCGGATCCAACAGGTGATCAAAGTGCCATTTATTTGGGTATTTTCCACCGATGCGATGCAGATCTGGTCCCGTCCGCTTCGAACCCCATAAAAACGGTGTATCGTAAACAAACTCTCCCGCCTTGCTATACTCTCCGTAACGTGCGGTTTCGGATCTAAATGGACGAATAGTTTGCGTGTGACAGTTTACACAACCTTCTCTTACGTAGAGATCCCTTCCCTGAAGTTCCAATGCTGTATAAGGTTTTACACTCGCAATCGTTGGAACGTTTTTAGAAATTGTAAAAGTCGGCACCATTTCCACCATACCCCCAATGAGGATGGCAATAAGAGCCAGTACCATAAATAAAATTGGCTTACGTTCAAGGCGACGGTGTTGAGACTGTTCGTTTACTTGAACCGGCAATAATGCAGGAGCTTCTGCAGGCTCATTGGCCAAAAGCTTCCCTTTTTGCATGGTTTTGATCAAGTTGAACGTCATCAGGAACACGCCCGATAGATAAAGTGCACCACCTAATGCACGCATCATGTGCATTGGCAAAATTTCCAATGTTGTCGCAAGGAAGTTGGGATATTTCAAAACCCCTTCCGGTGTAAATTCTTTCCACATCAAGCCTTGTACTACAGCTGCCCAATACATCGGGATCGCATAGAACAAAATACCCAAGGTACCTATCCAAAAGTGCGTTGATGCCAATTTTTTAGAATATAACTCCGTTTTATATATACGTGGTATCAACCAGTAAAGAATACCGAATGTCATAAAGCCGTTCCATCCCAATGCACCTACGTGTACGTGTGCTACGATCCAGTCGGTAAAGTGAGCAATTGCATTCACCTGCTTTAAAGATAGCATAGGGCCTTCGAAAGTCGCCATACCATAACAAGTAAGGGCCACGACCATGAATTTTAACATAGGCTCTGTCCGTACCTTATCCCAGGCACCACGTAAGGTCAACAAGCCATTGATCATACCGCCCCAGCTCGGAGCAATCAACATAATGGAGAATACAACCCCTAAAGACTGTACCCAACCCGGTAGCGCCGTATAGAGCAAATGGTGAGGACCTGCCCAGATATAAATAAAGATTAAAGACCAAAAGTGAAGAATACTTAACTTGTAAGAGTAAACTGGACGGTTGGCCATCTTAGGAAGGAAATAATACATCATTCCCAAATAAGGGGTTGTCAAGAAAAAAGCAACTGCATTGTGACCATACCACCATTGTACCAGTGCATCCTGCACGCCCTTGTAGACATAATAGCTTTTCCAGCCAGCTACAGGCAATTGGATGGAGTTAACAATATGCAATACGGCTACTGTAACAAATGTGGCAATATAGAACCAAACTGCGACATACATATGACGTTCGCGTCGTTTGATAATAGTACCGAACATATTGATTCCAAATACCACCCAAATGAAGGTAATTGCGATATCAATAGGCCACTCCATTTCGGCATACTCATGGCTTGAAGTAAGACCGAGTGGTAAAGTAATAGCCGAGGCAACAATAATTAATTGCCAACCCCAAAAATGGAGTTTGCTCAAAGCATCACTAAACATTCTTGCTTTAAGCACCCGCTGTAAGGAGTAATACACTCCCATAAAAATACCATTACCTACGAAAGCAAAAATCACCGCATTGGTATGCACAGGACGTACACGGCCAAATGTAGTAAATTGCAATCCGAAGTTCATTTGGGGCCAAACAAGCTGCGTCGCCACAAGCAATCCTATGGTCATACCAACTATTCCCCAAATAATGGTAGCGATTCCGAAATTCCTGACAATCTTGTTGTCGTAATTAAATTGCTCTAACTGCATTACTTAAATTGTTGATTCTGGTTCAAAAGTAAGCAGCAATTTATGACAATTTAATGATGGGGAATGCGTACAAAAGTGATGTACGTCACTTTTGTATTACCGCATTACAATGCTTAGTTACTAATTTCGGCTGCTGGTTCTAAATGACTTAGCGAAAATTGAGATCCTGAAAGGTACTTTTCACCAGTAGATCTGACATCAAAAGTGACCATAATCACATTTCATACCGTACAGTGCGCTATTTTAATGGCAATATGGATTGAAATCAATGTTATATTCACAAATTTATCCCGAAAACATCGAGGACTATCGGAACGAAGCGAATTGCATCTATAGCGTATCAAATCTCATCAAAGTGGCAAACCTTAATCTTTCAATGTATTGAACTGTAGCCAGTGAGCCAAAGCCTTTTCGAAAAGGAGCAGTGATGGGATGAGCTTGAGCAGGCACAGTGAAGGCTCTAGGGCAACGCCGGTCGGGGAAGTACGGAGGATATGCAATGGCCTGTACAGGGAAATACGGAAGTATTTAAACGAAAGAAGCCCTTGAC